>JAHQVS010000129.1 GCA_019634215.1 Paracoccaceae bacterium
CGACATCACCGGCGATGGCGTTACCGGCTATATTGAAGTGGTGGCGGGGCAAACCGTCAGCGATGTCGATGCGTTGATCGACGCCAATCCGCTTGTTGAGCCGCCGGCGCCTCCGGCGGGGCCGGGGTTCGATCCGGCGAGTGACACAGTGCTCTATCGCGTCAACGCGGGCGGCCCTTCGATTGAGGCAACCGATGGCGGCCCGAACTGGTCGGCTGATCTTGCTGAAACTGCGGCGACCCCCGGTGATTTCCTGACCTCGGGCACTGTGAAAATCTCTCCGTTCCCCGATAATGAGCCGGGAGATACGGTTCCGCCGGAAGTTCCTGGTTTGATTTTCGACACCGAGCGCTCCGATGCTCTGGACGAGACGCCGATGGTCTACAGCTTTGACCTCTCGGGCAGCCGCCCAGGGCCGTTTGAGGTCAAACTCTATGTCGCCAACGGCTTCTTCCTCTCCGATCAACCGGGCGATCGCATTTTCAGCGTGTCCGTTGATGGGGAGACGCCACCTGAATTCGCCGCGATTGATCCGGTGGCGTTATTCGGCCACCAGACCGGTGGTGTGATCAGCGCTGTCGTCACTGTGACGGACGGTGAGTTGAACTTGCAGTTCGACCATGGCTCGATCGAGAACCCACTGATCAATGGCATCGAGATCGTGGAGCTGGGCTTGCTGCCGGTACAGGTCACCTTAGGCGCGCCGAGCATGGCTGAAGTCGCCGAGGACGGCGATGTTGGCGTCACCGCTATTGAGTTTCCGGTCGAGGTCGACGCTGCGCCGCCGGGAGATGTGACCGTCACGTATGATGTGCTGGTAGACGGCGTCGCCTTGTTCACTGGCCTGACCGCCGTGATCGGAGCCGATGGCGGGGTCGCGCTCGCCGAGATCCCGAACGACGCCTTCTTTAACGGTGATGAGGTGATCACCGTCACTCTGACCGGCTTCGATGCGGGGGGCGATATTGCTGAGCTGGGTGACACGGTCTCGGCGACGGCGACTGTCACCGAGGATGATGTCAACAGTGATCCGGTAGCGGTCGATGATGCGGAGGCGGTCGGTGAGGCGTCCGGCGTCACCGTGATTGATGTGCTGGGCAATGATAGCGACCCGGACGGCAATGCGCTGTCGGTGAGCGCGATTGACGTCACGGGGTTGAGCGGTGTGGCGACCCTGAACGCCGACGGCGCCATCAGCTATAACCCGAACGGCGCCTTCTCCGATTTGGAGGAGGGTGAGAGCGCCACGGACATCCTCACCTACACGCTCATGGATGAGTTTGGCGCCACCTCGACCGGGACGGTGACCATCACCATCACCGGCGCCAGCGGCGACAATACACCGCCGTCAGAACCGACGGTCACGCCGGAAGCGGGCGGCGCGCCGGAGAACAGCCCGGCGGGCACGGTGGTCGCCGTCTTGTCGGCGACAGACGCGGATGGCGACGCCATCACCTACGCGCTCACCGATGCGGCTGGCGCGCCGGTCACTGACCCGGTTCTGGATATCGTCGGCAATGAGATCCGCCTGAAGGCTGGCGCGGCTCTCGATTATGAGGCGTTGCGGGCCGCCGGAGATCTTACGCTGGATGGGTATGTCGTGGCCAGCGACGGCCAAGGCAGCTCTGCGCCGACCGCCTTCAGCATCAATGTCACCGATGTGGCTGAGGCTGTGGCGCTGGGTGATGGTGGCGTGATTTTCCGCGACAGCGGCGACAATGAAGCGTCGATCACTGGCGGAGACGGCGACGACCAAATTTTTGGCGGCGGCGGCGATGATGATATCGATGGCGGCGCCGGTGATGACGAAATGACTGGCGGGGTCGGGGACGACACCCTTGCTGGCGGCGCGGGCGATGATGAAATCCGTGGCAACTCCGGCGATGACGAAATCCGTGGCGGGGACGGCAATGACTCGCTCTATGGCGGCGGCGGCGCGGATATGATCTTCGGCGAAGGCGGCGACGATCTATTGCTCGGCGTCACTGGCAATGACCAGTTGTTCGGCGGCGCGGGCAATGACCGTTTGTTTGGTCGCGCCGAAAATGACAGCCTCGATGGCGGCGAAGGCGACGACGCATTGACCGGCAACGCCGGCGACGATGTGATGGTCGGCGGCGCTGGGCGGGATGTGTTGCTGGCGGGCGGCGGCGATGACGTCATGACGGGTGGAACCGAGCGGGACGTGTTCGTGTTCCAGAACGAGCGCGGCGACGACGTGATTACTGACTTCGAGGTTGGCCTCGACAAGATCTCGTTCCGCGACCGCACCTTCGGCGAGCGCGAGGTCGAGTTCGGCGATCTGGAGATCACCCAGAACGGCGACGACGCAGTTATTACCGAACGCGGGCTGAGCATCACCTTGAACGGCGTCGATGCTGGTGCGCTGACCGAGAGTGACTTTATCTTCTAAGGCTGCTCGGCATACCCCCAATCAAACGAACTTTGTTTGATTGGGGCAATCCCTCACCAAGGCGCAATGAGTTCCGCTCTTTGCGCCTTGGTCTATGATATGAATGGGGCGCTTTCTGGTGATGAGGTCGCGTATGGGGAGGCGGCTGTTCGCGTTGGCGGTTTTCGCCGCGATGATGTGGGCGCCGTCACCATTAATCAGTGAGGCCCAAACTGGTAGCGTGGTGCGAGATGTCGCTTATGGCCCGCACGGGGCTCAGCGGTTTGACATTCATCTCCCCGAAGATCCTAGGGGCGCGCCCACGATCTTTATGGTGCATGGCGGCGCTTGGCGCTTTGGCGACAAGGATGCCCGCAGCGTCGTTCTGAACAAGTCGACGCACTGGGTCGCTCAAGGGTATGTGTTTGTCACAACCAACTATCGCCTGTTGCCTGAAGCCGGTCCGGTTGAGCAGGCGCAGGACGTTGCGGCGGCGCTGGCGGCGGCTCAAATGGAGGTTGCGGCGCTTGGCGGCGACCCGGATCGCTTCGTGCTGATGGGCCATTCCGCTGGCGCGCATCTTGTCGCCTTGGTCAATGTCGACCCCGCCTTCGCGGAGGCGGTGGGCGTACGACCATGGCTCGGGGCGGTGTCGCTCGACACGGCTGCATATGACGTGGTGAAGATCATGGAGACTGCGCCGCGCAGGATTTATCGACGGGTGTTCGGCCGTGATCCTGAGTATTGGCGCGCGGCCTCTCCCGCGCACCGGGTGAAACAGGCGCCGCCGCCGATGCTGTTGGTTTGCTCCACTCAGCGGAACGATTCCTGCCCGCAGACTCAAAGTTTTGCGACTGTGCTGCGCACCGAAGGTGGGCGCGTGCTGCTGTTGCCCGTCGACCTGGGGCATCGGCAGATTAACAGCAGGCTGGGCAAGGCGCCGGGCTATACGGCTGAGGTCGAGGGTTTTCTGGAAACGTTAGGAGTCAATTGAGCAGTTTGCGGCTCAATTGATCCGCCCGTTTGAGCAGCGTTGGCAGCCGCCAAGGTCCATGCATCGCGGCGATCGCCTTGGCTGCGGCGTCTAGTGGTATGCCCTGGGCGGTGACGAACAGCGGCTTGATGCTTTTGCCTCTTAAAACCTCGCGAAGCGGGGCGGCGTCTTTGAACGGCGTTTTGGCGACCCCGACCACCGGTGTGGCTCCCTCTAGGGCGTCTGATAAGCGTTTGCCTAGGCCGGGGCGTTCTGGGCCGAGCCAGACATAGCCGTCGATCAACAATAGGTTGGGGCGCGCCTCCAGGCTGGAGAGCATCGCCAGAAGCGGCGGCAGCTCTCGCAGATAAAACTGTCCCGGCGTGTAGTCCGAGGCCGCTGGGGCGGACAGGCTGTGCTCGGCTGTTGGAGCAGGGTCGGTCCAGTTTCGGAACAACACGCAGCCTACCGTTGCCGTGTCGCCGCGATAGTGCGCGTCGAGGGCCGCGATCATGATTGGATGTCATGAGGGCTCATTGCCGAGCCCCCTTAGATGCCAGCGTATGAGTTTCCCCCATCACGGGGTGTTAGTCGATCAGATCCACGCCGAGGCTGAAAATGCCGAGCCCAATGCCAACCCCCGCGCCGACATTGACATCACCGCCAGAGCCAATCCCAACGCCGACGCGCGGATAGACCCGGGGCGTCGGAAGATTGGCGCGAGGCGGCTGGCGATTGCGGTGCGCGGCGTAGCGTGGTTCGCGCATCTGCGGCTCGTGACGTTGGGGTTCTTGGCGCGGCGGACCCAGACGCTCGCTCCGCACCACCCGCCAGCCCCGTTGACCGTCTGCGGTCGGCTCTGGGCAGAGATAGACCCGATCTGGCGCCATCATCCCCCAAAAACAGCCTTCCCCGCTTTGGCCAGCGGCAGGCTGTATATTCAGAGCCGCCAAAGCAGAGGCGAAGATGATCCCGGCCGCTAAACGTTGCGCCATTCGAACGCTCCCTTTCTGTTCGGCGAGTTAACCCTCGCCGCCGACTTGCCGTACCCATTCTTGCAGATTGTAATAGGTTGTCACGCGCGCAATTCGTCCGTTCTCTAAGGTGAAAAACGTCCCTGCCGGCAGGCGATAGGTTTGGCCGTTGGCTGGGGGCAAGCCCTCGTCGTTCGCGAGATAGGCGCCGTCGACGATAAACTCGGCTGCGGCGCGGCGCCCGTCCTCGGAAACCATTACCACAATGTCGCTGAGTTGTTCGCGATAGCAGCGCGCCATGTGGGCGTTGAAAGCCTCAAACGCTGCCTTGCCTTCACGGATGCCGCCTTGGTTGACGTCATGGCGGACATTGTCGGCGAGGCAGGCGAGCATGGCGGCGGAATCGGCTGCGTTGAACGCGTCGAAATATTTGTTGATCAGAGCCTGGGCGTCGGTGGCTGCGGACATATGGCGCGATCTCCCCTGTGATGTCGTTAGTGCGCAACGCTTCTAGCAGCCGACTAGGTCTTCGCCACCACATAGTCGCATTGTAAACAGTAAACGGCCTGAAGGGTGATTGCGCCTGTCACGCTAAATATCTATCCCTTTCCTCCGCGCGCGGATTTGATCGGGGCTGGGGATGAATTTTCGATATATTTTCATGATGTTGGCGGTGTTGATCATGTCCGCCGGATGTGCGCAGGAGCCCGGGGCGTCTCTGTCTTCGAGGGGGCAAGATCCAGGCCATCAAGTCACGCCGGTAGGGGCGACGTTGCAGGAGCCGTCACTGCTGTATTTCTTCGAGCCGACGCTGGATGGCGCTTTCCTGGATTTGTGCGAGCGCTCCGGCGCGAAGTGTGGCGAGCCCGCCGCCAATCGATTTTGCCGGCAGCACGGCTATGAGCGCGCGCGCTCTCATGTCGCTAGCTATGCTGGCGAGCGCGGGCCGACCAAAACCATCGGCTCAGGTTCGAGCTGTGAGCGTCGCTGCAGCTCCTTCAATGAGATTGTGTGTGAGAATCGGTTGGAGCGCACTTTCGTGAACCCAACCCTGCGCGATTTGCCTTTGGATAATTGCAAGAGCTTTGGCCATGGCTGTGGTTTGCCGGCGGCGACAAGCTATTGCCAGACGAAGGGCTTCAAACGCGCCGTCGCCTTTGGGGTGTACCGCGACGGCGTTCGCCGCAAAACCGCGCTGCAATCTGGCAAGCAGAAGGATTGCGAGGGCGAAGCATGCGGCGCCTTCCGGTATGTGCGCTGCACGCCGATCAAATAACCGTTTCGCAAACTTCCCCAATCCCGCCGCCGCGACCTTATACTAAACCGATATGAGCAAACACATCGGCGGTCGCGGCAAGCGCGGGTATCATCACGGGGATCTCAAGAACGCGCTGATGGATGCAGCGCGGCGGTTGATCTCTGAAAAGGGGCCGATGGGATTCACCATCGCCGAGGCGGCCCGGTTGGCTGGGGTGAGCCCGTCCGCGCCATATCGTCATTTCCGCGACCGCGATCAGCTGCTGGAGGATGTCGCTCTCGCCGGCTTCATCGATTTTGCGGCTGGTTTGGAGGCGGCGCGGCGCGACCCGGCGTTAACCCCGTTGCAGGCGCTGGACGCGGTTGGCCGAACATATCTTTCTTTCGCCCAAGCCCGCCCGGCGGATTTCTCGGCGATGTTTGAGGCAGGAGTCTCTCATGGCTCCAATCCGGCTTTGCGGGAGGCCTCTGATAGGGCATTCGCCGCTTTGACGCTGGCGGTTGAGGCGGTGGCGGCGCAAATGCCGCTGGAAAAGCGGCCGCCCACCTTGATGGTGGCGCGGCACATCTGGGCGCTGTCCCATGGGGTGGCGACGCTGTTTGGCCGTGCCGACGCTGGGCGGCGGCAGTCGCCTGTGAGCGCCGAGGAGCTGCTAGAAGCGGGCGTCGGCGTTTATTTACGCGGGCTTGGCGTCATCCCCGATCTGTAGCCAGGGCCCGCGGCTTCTTATCCTTTCCCCACTGTAAAACTTGCGCCCCTGCGTCTTGACGGGGCGGGGTCGTCTGTCCAGATATATCAATGTGAATAACATTCACATCCTCTAACCGATGGAGACTGCGCATGGAGCGCGTACACGCAAACGGTTGGTCAGGTTGGGTCGAGTGGTTCAAGGGCCTTGAGGCCCGTCTCGACAATTACGGCCGACCGGCATGGCTGGCGACGATGGTCGTCGGCTTTATTGTGTTCTGGCCAATCGGCCTGACGATACTTGGGTATATGTTGTGGAGTGGACGTATGGGATGCTGGAGAAAAGGTGAGCGGTCGCGTCGTTGGGGCGCGCGGCGGGAGAGCAGCGGCAACACCGCCTTTGACGGGTACCGCGAAGAGACGTTGCGGCGTCTGGAGGAAGAACGGCAGGCCTTCGCCGCGTTCTTACAGCGGTTGCGGGACGCCAAGGACAAGGTCGAGTTCGATCAGTTCATGGCTGAGCGCCAACGCGACAACAGCGGCTCGGTTTCTACATGACGCAGCGGCTTCCTGAAACACGCCTTGATGAACGTGAATCAGAAGCCGGATAAACCTCCAACAAAGACTAAACCGTATGGAGCGATGGGCGACCTGAATGGGTTGTCCAGCGCTCCGATGGCCAGAACTGCCCATGGATTAGGCGGATTACAGCAATTTTACGCACGCATGCCGTTGATAGTGTCTTTGGTGAAGCGTAGACGCGAAATATATGGTGTGGCAGCGGGGTGACGTTTACTCCATTGAGGCGTTATGCAAGCGGTTTGTTGTGAATTCGGGGGCGATCGCACGGAATGGATGGCCGTGCTGATGGGTCAGTTGTGGAGACGGCATGTTTCAGAACGACAAGGCCGCGCGTTTAGACGCTTTGGCGCAAGGAAGCACGGGCGGGGCGCTTGCTAATATTGTGGCGGGGGTTGCTCTTGGCGCCGCGGCGATGGGGCCGATCGCGGCGATGGCGCAGCAGACTTCAGAGCAAGCTGTTCAATCTGCTTTCGCGGAAGATCGCGACGGCGTCCTAAGCTTGATCAATGAAAATGATGAGCTGGGCGATGCCAAGGATCGTTGGCGCACCAGCGGCATTGGGGCGAGTTACCTTTTCCCTTCGGATATGACGCCATGGCTGAATGACGGACTGGCCAACAGCTTGTTCGGCGATGCGCCGCGCCGGTTTGAGCTGAGCGGCGGTCAAATCATCGCCACGCCCGAGGCGTTAAGCTCTGAGCTCCCGGTGGCTGACGATCGCGCCTATGGCGCATTTTTGTATGTCGGCGCCGCCGCCACAAGTCTGGATGCAGATGGCGGGCTGTTGGGGTTTCGAGCGCTTACCGAGGATCATTTTGGCGTGCAAGCTGGCATCGTCGGCGGCGACGCTGCGCTGGGCGAATTCGTACAGGATTTGACGCACAGGGTGTTGGATGGCGCCGATCCGAATGGTTGGGGCAATGGCCTGGAGAATGAATTCGGCGTCAATTTGACCGCACGCCGCGTCTATCATGTCTATGGCGACCTCGGCTTTGGCGATTTACAGGTGGAGTGGCGCCCGAGTTTGGAGGCGTCGCTTGGCACTGTGTCAACCTACGCTGCGATTGGGACCGAGCTGCGCATTGGCGATGATCTGGTTTTCGACCTGACGCGCGCTGATAACCGCGCTGGGGTGTCCGGTGGCGGATATTTTGGCGGCCCGTCCGATTGGGACGGCTTGTCTTGGGCGTTATTTGTGGGCGCACAGGGCCGCGCCGTGGGCTATGACGTGTTCCTGGACGGCAATGTTTTTGCCAACGGCCCTGACGATGACGTCGAGATAAATAAGAACGATTTTACGCTCGATCTGAACGCCGGTTTCTCCGTGGCGGTTGAGAACTTCCGCCTTGGATATGTGTACACATGGCGATCTGAGGAGTTCGACGAGCAAGACGAGGCGCAAGCCTTTGGCCGTGTGACGGTATCGGTGAAGTTTTAAGCTTGCCCCGCCCTCTGGCATAGAAGCGGGGCGGACTGTTTATCGGAACCGCCCGTAATCAATCTCCACCTCCTTATCGAGTTGCTTTGAGACAGGCGCCATCGGGTATTTCAGCCCGGTGGCGCAGTTGAACAGCACCACCTGGTCGCTGGACTTAACCAAGCCCTCAGTTAGAGCGCGCTGATAGGCGACGGCGGTGGCGGCGCCCTCCGGACACAGCAGCAGCCCTTCTTCTGTCGCGATGGTGTCGCGGGTGGCCATAATGTCGGCGTCCGAGACCGCCATACAGAAGCCGTCGCTCTCACGAACAGCGCGGATGATCAGAAAGTCCCCGACGGCGATCGGCACCCGCACCCCGGCGGCGACGGTGTGGGCGTTCTCCCAGAGCGGCGCGTGTTCTTCGCCGGCGGCCCAGGCCTTCACGATCGGGGCGCAACCCTCGGCTTGCACTGCGATCATCCGGGGTAACGGCCCGTCGATCCAGCCCATCTGCTTGAGCTCGTGGAACGCCTTCCACATTCCGATCAGGCCGGTGCCGCCCCCGGTAGGGTAGAAGATGGCGTCTGGCAGCCGCCAGTTGAACTGTTCGGCCAACTCCAGCCCCATCGTCTTCTTACCCTCGATCCGATAGGGCTCCTTCAGGGTGGAGACGTCGAACCAGCCAACCGCCTCTTTGCCGCCGCCGACGATTTTACCGCAATCATTAATCAGGCCGTTGACCAGCCAAGTGTCGCCGCCCTGCTGTTGGATTTCACGGATGTTGATGTCAGGCGTGTCGTCCGGGCATAGGACTGTGGCCCGCAGCCCCGCGCGGCGGGAGTAGGCGGCCATGGCGGCGCCGGCGTTTCCATTGGTCGGGATGGCGAGGTGCGGCAAGCCCAGCTCTTTCGCCATCGACACCGCGAGGCAGAGGCCGCGTGCTTTAAATGAGCCCGTTGGCAGGCGGCCTTCATCCTTAACAATCGCCTTCCCAGGCGTCGCCCCGAGCGCCGCCGCCGATCTCTCCAGCGGGATCAGCGGCGTGACCACTTCACCGAGGGAGATGCGATTCTCCGGCTTGGTCACCGGCAGCATCGGCGCATAACGCCAGAAGCCCGGTTCCGTGGAGGCGGCGAGGTCAGCCTTGGTGAAACCCGCCGCCAGCCTGTCCAAATCATAGCGCGCCAGCAACGGTCTTCCGGCCTTGGACAGGCCATGGGGCTTTCCCACCTCATAAGTTTCGCCGGTGATGGAGCATTCGAGATGGGTGAGGTAGGTTTTGGCCATGGGCGCGGTCTCCTGCGGAAGGCCGGTTTCGGCCTAGAAATTTCGGCCCCTTGATAGGGCGGCGCCGCCCTATCTCACCTGGACTAGGGGAAACGTGCAACATCCAGGCGAGTGTCTGCGGATACTTCACTCCGCAGCTTGCGCTCAGGGTGATAGCTAGGTACTTTGTGTTGTAAAGTGGAGTTTCAGGATGAGCGATTTCAACTCAACCCAGAGTTCAGGTCTGTCGTCGGAAAGAGGCGTTCCGCCTGAGCTGACGCGCGCCTTGGCTGACATCGCAGATATCCGCAGCCAGATTGCAGCGGGCGCGCTGTTTCAGGGCTTCGGGCCTGCTGTGGTCGCGGGAACCGGGGCGCTGGCGGCGACGACGATGGCGGCGCAGATGTTGTGGCCATCACTGCTGGCGGTTGGGCCGGTCGTGTTTCTGCTGGTCTGGGTAGTGATTGCGGTGGTCGCCGTGGCGATGGTTGCGGCGGAGATGGTGTCGCGCTCGCGCCGTCATCATGGCGGCATGGCGACACATATGATCCTGTGCGCTCTGGAGCAATTTTTACCGGCGGGGGTCGCTGGCGCCGCAATCGCGTGGGCTTTGGCCTCTCACGCTTCTGACACGCTTTGGATTGCGCCCGGATTGTGGC
>JAHQVS010000017.1 GCA_019634215.1 Paracoccaceae bacterium
ACCGCCATGGCGCGCGTGATGGCGTCATCCCCACCATCAAGCTCAAGACTTGCCGCCGCTGCGACACGGTCAATGAAGTGCTGTAACCTGGTATGTTCCGTATAAATGCGACCGGCATCAATCATTATAGCAATAAAGAAAATACAAACAACTGACATCGTAAGTACTACGATATAAACAGCTCCATCTTCATCAAACAAAAACCGTTTTAAGTGCCTGATCATTGCTGTCCCTATAGAGAAAGATGGAATTTATCCCGCTCGGGAATGCCTGGATAGGCGGATGTATTATTGGGTTTTACAGTCGCAAGATGTCAAGAAATGGACTCAATTCAGTCAGTTTTGTAAGATTCCACCTAACTTTGTGGTCGCTTGGTTACACTGGTGTTGCTTTGGGAATGGAGCTATTGGGGCTGTGTTCGTGGCTCAAGCATATAAGTTATGGGGCCATATCCCGTACAGGCTTAATCCTCATTTTTGTGATTTGATGCCGCTGGCGTTCGAGGATCTCGAACCGGAAGTCATGGAAGATAAAGATCTGCCCTTGGTTGGGGATGGTCTGCGCTTCGTGAATGACGAGGCCAGCGATGGTGGTGGCTTCGTCTTCGGGCAATTTCCAGTCACACAAGCGGTTGAGGTCGCGGATGGTGGTGACGCCGTCGACGAGCCAGGAGCCGTCCGGCTGTTTGCTGACGCCTTCGACCTCGTCGTCGTGTTCGTCGGCGATTTCGCCCACGATCTCCTCAAGGATATCCTCCAGAGTGATCAACCCTTGCAGCGCGCCGTATTCGTCAACCACCAAGGCGAAATGGCTGCGGCGCAGCAGGAAGGCGCGCAGTTGGTCGGCGAGGGAGGTGGTGTCGGGCACGAACCAGGGCTCCATCGCCACTGACATCACGTCGAAATCGTCGATATTGCGGTGGGAGCCGTCCGGGCCGCGCATTAAATCATTGATTGCGCGCAGTAAATCTTTGGCGTGAACGACGCCGACGATGTTTTCGGCGTCATCCTTGTACAGCGGGATGCGGGTGTAGGGGCTCTTCAGGCAAGCGTCTAGGATCACCTCGGGCTTCTCCTCGGCGTCGATCATGAAGATGTTCCGGCGGTGCATCATCACCTGATCCACCTCGCGGGCGTCCAGCTCCAAAGCGCCCAGCAGACGGTCGCGGGCCTCGCGCTCCACCGCGCCCTCGGAATGGTGGAGATCGATGGCGCCGCGGATCTCCTCGTGGGCGGCCAGCACCTGGGCGTCTGGGTCTGTGGCGACGCCGAACAGGTTCAGCGTGCCCCGCACCACTCCGCGCACCACCGAGACCACCGGCGCAAACACCTTCACAATCAGCGAGACCGGCCCGGCGGCCACCTCCGCCGCCGCCTCCGGGCGGGTGATGGCGTAGGTCTTCGGCATCACCTCGGCGAACACCAGCACCAGGATGGTCATGACGATGGTGGCGATCACCACGCCGCTGTCGCCGAACAGATTGAGCAGCAGCGACGTCGCCAGCGAGGTGGCCAGGATGTTGACCAGATTGTTGCCGAGCAAGATTGAGCCGATCAGGCGCTCATTATCCTCGGTGAGCGCCAAGGCGGTTTTGGCCGCGACGGCGCCGTCGTCGGCGCGCCGGCGCAAACGGGCGCGGCTGGCGGCGGTCAACGCCGTCTCCGAGCCGGAGAAAAAGGCCGACAGCACCAACAGCCCGAGCACGGCGGCCGCGGTGACCCAGAGGGTGGTGGGATCGGCGGAAGATACGGCGGCGGCGGTGGTCTCGTTCATGGCCGGGGCAGGTCCTGGTTAGCAAAACGTCGCCCTGGTTTATGGGCGCCTGAGAGCGTCTCGACAACAAAGACGCGGCGGTTGCAAGCCCGGCATGGCTGGTTAATCTGCCCGCGAACACCCCCATAGCGGGTTCGATCCGATGATTGCGCGCGCGGCGCGCCTGGAGACATGAGAGATGACCCATATCGCCGTAATCGCCGGCTCCAACCGTTCAGAGGCGCAGTCTCATCGCATCGGCGTCCTCATCGCCGAGCGCCTGACCGGCCTGGGCGCGACCTCGGACTTGATCTCGTTGCGTGATATCGACGTCCCGATGTGGCATGAATCCAAGCGCGACAAGAACCCGCCGGCGGACAGCCCGTGGGTGACAGTGTGGCGGCCGGTCTCCGAGCGGCTGAAGGCGGCTGACGGGGTTGTGGTGATCACACCGGAATGGCACGGCATGGTCTCGCCGATGCTGAAGAACCTGCTTTGTTGCTGCGAGGAGGGCGAATTAGCGTTCAAGCCGGGCTACATCGTCGCCGTGTCCGGCGGCGCGGGCGGCGCCTATCCGGTCTCGGAGCTGCGGACCTCCGGATATAAGAACACCTATCTGCATTGGCTGCCGGACCATCTGATCATCCGCAACGCTGGCGGCTTCCTTCCCGGCTCGCCGGATGACAAAGCGCCGGAGTTTCTGGAGCCGAGGATGATGCACGGCTTGAAGATCCTCACCGCTTACGCCGAAGCGGCGAAGAAGCTGCGGGCGGAAGTGGTGGATCTGAGTATTTTGCGCAACGGGATGTGAGGAGCCCCCCGCGCGAATTGGCGCGGGGGACGGTGCATATCTCCGCTAGAGCCAATTCCAATCAAACTGATCCAGTTTGATTGGAAAAATTGGCGGAAAAACAAAAATCTAGAGCGCATGATGTGAGCCTTTGTGCGCGGAATGCGCTCTAGAGGCAGTGGGCGGGCGCGCGCAGCAGGCCCGCGCCGAACACCGGGTCGCGTCCGGCGGGGCCGAGATCTTCCGCTTCCCGGGCCAGCAGCGCCCGCGCGTCCCTAACATCGGCCATATCTTGCGAAGCGGCGGCGACGGCCAAACGCGCGGCGACGTAGGGCGTCGCGAGCGAGGTGCCGCTGGCGTAGCGCTCCCGGTCGACGCCGGACAGCCAGATGTCTACACCGGGGGCGGAGACGTCGACATGCGGTCCGCGCACCGCTTGGGCGAACACCTCGCGGGCGGCGTCGACGGCTGTTACGGCGATCACCTCCTCGAAGGCCGCCGGATACAGCGCCGGAGAGTCCGGCCCCGCATTCCCCACCGCAGCGACCATGATCATGCCTTTGCGGGCGGCGGCGAAGACGACCTTGGCGAAGATCTTGTTGCGCGGTCCGGCCAAGCTGAGATTGACCACTTTGACCCCGTTTTCAGCCATCCAGTTGAGCGAGCGGGCGAGATGGTCCACCCGCGCCAACGCCTCACCGTAGACATCCTCCATGACGGCCACGGCGACAAACAGCGTCGCGTCGTTCAGCAAACCCGCAGGACCCGCCAGGATCGCCGCCACCGACTCGCCATGGTCCAGCCCGCTCGGTGTTTCGTCTTCCCGCAGGAAGCTGGCGGTGACGACGTCGTCGCCGTCCAAGCCGAGGCGTGTCGGAGCGACCGGCGTATCGATGACGCCGATATTCGCCGCCGCCTTGCAGGAGCGTTCCGGCCAACCGATCGTATCTCGAGCGAACAGTCGCGGCTTTGGCGCTTCGGCGAGACGGTAATTGTGGTTGCGGCCGACAACGCTGTAGGGCGCCGCGTTTTCCAGCTCCGAGATCGCCGTGTCAGGGCCGACGCCCTCCGGCAGACCGAGCGTGACCATCTGGAGCTCGAGTCCGGTCAGATCGTGCTGGAACATCAGCCTGTAACCGCGCGTCTGCGACAACTGAACGAAGCTTGCAGCCTCGGACGCCGTGTTCAGGATCGCTACCACCTCGTTGGAGGGGGCGCCCTGTTGCGCCCGGGCGGGGCTCGGGACGTTCTGCGTTCCGATCAGAGCGAGTGTTACGGCGATCAGGCCGGTGCGGGCTCTAGAGGCTATTGGAGACATTGTCGGCTTCCCTTTGCTCCCCATGTGGGGCCCGTGTTTCTGTCATTCGGCTGTGTCACTCGGTTTCGGCGCTCTCCACGATGTCGGCGGCTTGGAGCTGGGCGACCCCCGCCTCTCGCGCCGCATCGTCGGCGAAGGCCGCGCGATAGAGGCCGAGTGCGCTGGGACCCTCGACCAGCTGGGCTTTCACCTGAAGCAACAGAGCGCGGATTTCGGCTTCGGTCGCGGTGGGGGCGAAGGTGATTTGCACCGTGGCGGCCGAGACGGCGGCGCCAGGGCCGCTGGTGGCCGGGGCGTAGTTTTGGCCGGAGGTTGGCCCAACGCCGTCAAACCGCAATGCGCTGACCACCACCAATGCGACCGCCGCCGCCGCTGCCAAGCCCTGCCAGAGGGGGGCGGAGTTCATCCAGCCCACGCGCTTGGGGGCCGCTTCACGCTCAATCTCGCGCATCAGCCGCCGATAGCCGATTTCTCCGGGACTCCAACTGTCTTGCATCTCCACCTCGGAGGCTTGCAGGGCGTCCCTGCTGGTTTCGGCTAGCGCCAGCCGCGCCGCCATGTCTGGATCACGGGCCGCATCCGCCTCGACGGCGGCGCGTTCTTGCTCCGAAGCGACCCCGGCCGCGTAGGAGACCAGAAGCGCTGTGGCTTCCTGGTTTTTTTTATCTGTCCCACTCATTCCGCGGTCTCCTTGCTTTTGGCGAGGCCGCATCGTCTGACGCAGGTCTCGATGTCCTTTACTGCGCGATGCACGCGCGCTTTGATCGTTCCCTCCGCGCACGCCATGGTTTCAGCGATCTCGCGGTACTTGAGGCCCTCGAAGAAGACGAGGGTGACGGCTTCCCGCGCCGCCGGCTTCAACCCGTCGACGCAGCGCCGCACAATCGCCGCGTCTCCCGCCGCCGCCATCAAATCGACCGCTGTCGGGGCGTCGTCCGGGGCCTCTTCGTCCAGCTCATCCCATTCGCGCCGGTGGCGTTTGCGCAGAAGGTCGATCGATTTGTTGTGGGCGATTCCCAAGATCCAGGTGGAGACCTTTGAGCGCCCTTCAAATTGATCAGCCTTCCGCCAGACATCCATCATCACCTCGTGGAAGACGTCAGCACTTTCATGCGGATCGTCGAGACGGCGTTTGATGAAGAAAAATACACGTTTTTCGTAGGCGTCGTAGAGTTGGCGGAAGGCCGTTTTGTCGCCCGCGCTGATCCTGCGGATCAGGGCGTGTTCATCTTCACTGTCGCTCTGGCTCATCATTCCCCCCGTTTTGGCCGACGTCGCGCGGGGCGCGAATGTAGTCGAAACCTAGTGTGCGGAGAAGACTATGGCAGCGTTGTAAATTGGAAGTCCGGGCCATATCCCGGCGCGCCGTTTCCAGGGCGCGCCGGGCTCGGCCTCGGTCAGCGCTGTTGCCCCTCCTCTGGTTGTGCCGCTGTGTTCGGGGAGGGGACGGCGCCGAGCAGCGCCGCTTCCGCTCCGGCCGGAAGCTCTTCGTCCTGAAGAGCGGCTTCGGCGTCATTGACGGCGGTTTCATCACCGTTCGGTGCGATTTCCGGCTCGGGGAAAGTGGCCTCTTCGCCGGTCGGGAGGTCTATGCCTTCGAGCGCTGCCTCGATATCGGCGGGGGTGATTTCGTCCGCGTTCGGAGGCGTTCCCTCCTCCGGCAGCCCGGCTTCGATATCCGCCGGAGTGATTTCATCCGCGTTCGGTGAGAACTCCTCATCGGGCAGCGCCGCCTTCGCGCCAGCTGGGATGTCCTCAGGACGGAGGTCAAAACCGGTCGGCGCGGTCTCCGGCTCAGGGAGCGCGGCCTCCTCGGCGATTGAGTCGGCGCCGCCCTCAGGCAGAGCCTTCATCTTGGCGGGCT
>JAHQVS010000130.1 GCA_019634215.1 Paracoccaceae bacterium
ATCTCTCGTGACCTGCTCTGTAGCCGAGGACGTCACCCAAACCAATGCCACCAGCGCAACCGCCGTGATCGCAACCAAGCCGGCGAACAGGTTGAAGCCGGTGACATGCAACCGGGCGCCGCCCAGGACCCAAAACCCCGCGACAACAGCGACCAACAGCGCCCAATGCAACGGTTTGCCTAGAAACAGCTTATCCATGCCTATTCCCCCGCCGTGCTTGAGGCCGCCGGGGCGGGCGCAACCGCCGACGCTCCCCGCCAAAGCGCCGCCATCGCCACAGCCGCGCCGATCATGTTGATCATCCAACCCGAGAGACCGAACACCTCGCCCATCGGCGGCGCGAGCAGCATGATCGCCGCCGCGCCCGCCGCGACCCGGCGGGGCCAGCCAATCGGCCCCTTCAGCCACCCCTCCATCGCCACCGACAGCGACCACATCGCCGCCAAGGCCAGAACCGTCGACACCGCCGTCAGCCACAACGGCCCGACGAACAACAGCGCGGGGTTATAGACGAAGGCCAGCGGGGCCAGATATTTTGCAATCCCAACACGAGTCGACTCCAACGCCGTCGCCATCGGCCCGGTCTTGGCGATCGCCGCCGCCGCGAACGCCGCCAACGCCACCGGCGGGGTGATGGTGGAGACCACGCCGAAGTAAAAAGCAAACATATGCGCCGCGATCGGCTCCACCCCGATCTTCACGACCGCAGGCACAATCAATGCCGCAACAGTGATATAGACGGCTGTCGTGGTAATCCCCATCCCAAGGATAATGGCGGCGACCCCCGTCAGGCACAGCAGGATAAAGAGATTGCCGCCGGAAAGGTCGATCACGGATTGGGTGAATTTCAATCCCAACCCGGAGACGAACACCGAGCCAATGATCAACCCGGCGCAAGCACAGGCGATCGCCACCGGCACCGTCGCTCGCACTCCATCCTCCAGTGCAGCGAGGATGTCGACTGGGCTCATCCGGGTGCTCGGATTGATGAAACTCAGCGCCAGCAACGCGGCCAGCCCAAAGAAGGCTGATTTCATCGGGGTGTAGCCGACGACCAGAAACGCGATCAAAACCCCCAGCGCAATCAGCAAATGCCACCCGCCGCGCAGCACCTCCCACACATCCGGGATCTGCTCCGGAGGCAGGCTGCCGACGCCGTGCTTTTCCGCCTCCAGATGCACCATGAAGTAGATGGTGGCGAAATACAGAAACGCCGGGATCGCCGCCGCGACGATGATGGTTAGATAGGAGACCCCCAAAAACTCCGCCATGATGAAGGCGGCGGCGCCCATGATCGGCGGGGTGATCTGGCCGCCTGACGAGGCGCAGGCTTCAACGGCGGCGGCGAATTTCGGGCGGTAGCCGAGCTTCTTCATCATCGGGATGGTGAAGGAGCCGGTGGTCACCACATTGGCCACTGCTGAGCCGGAAACCGTCCCCATAAATCCACTCGCCACCGCCGCCGCCTTTGCCGGCCCGCCGATGCTCCGCCCCGTCAACGCCACCGCCAATTCGATAAAAAACCGCCCGGCGCCTGAGCGCACCAGCAAAGCGCCGAAAATGATGAATAGAATGATGTAGGTGGCGCAGACATGCAGCGGGATGCCGAACAGCCCATCTGTGCTCATAAACAGCGTGTCGATAAACTTCTCAAACCGCACCGGCGGACCGTAGAAAAAGCCGATAAAATGATTGGCGAATAGGGCGTGCATCACGAAAAACAGCGTGATGATCACCATCGCCCAGCCGACCATGCGCCGGGTCGCCTCCAGCACGATAGCGATGATCACCAATCCAGCCAGTAAGTCGCCGGGCTCGCGATCTCCATAGCGCAGGTGGAAATCGTCAATGTCGTAGAGAGTCCAAACCTGAACCGCCAATACGCCAACGACGATAGTGAGGTCGATCAGCAAGCCAAGGGCGCGCAGTAGGGTCGTTCGTGCGTCATCCGTCAAAACAGGTGCGGTGAGGCCTGGCCGGAACAGCGGCTTCATGAACACCGCCAGCAACAGCATCACCGTTAGATGCGTCGACCGGAACGATCGCCCCTCAGGCGCGCCGAACATGGCGGCGTAGAGGTGAAACAACGCCAGACCGATTGATAAGGAGGCGCAGAGGAACAGCAACGCCTGCGCTACGCCAACGCTGCGGCGCAGGATCAGGCGCTCCAGGAATCCAATTTCCCGGGCCTCTTCATATTGGAGGGTGGAGGCTGTCATGTCTCGCGCCCGCTTATGATGTTAGAGAATCACAGATGGTAAGGCGCTTCTCGCCGCCTCAGGACAGCCGTCGCTCAAGAGGTGAAGGCTTTGTTAACGCCGAGCCCCCCACCATCGTGGAGGGCTGGGCGGCGCAGCTTGTTCTTCTGTCTCAAAGAACGCTGCGCCGTACCGAGCACATCAGCTCGGCTTGCTGACACCCAGCTCATCATAGCATTTCTGAGCGCCGGGATGCAGCGGGATAGCAGCGCCGTTCAGCGCATCCTCCAGCTTTACCCGATTCCAGATACCTTTGACCTCAGCGAAAGTCCCATGATTGGCCCAGAAGGATTTGCACATCTGATAGACCAGATCCTCAGACAGATCCTTATGCACCACCATATTCGTGACGATGCCCAGGGTATTGATGTCCTCGGAAATGCTCTCATACACCCCCGCAGGCATTGTTCCGGAGATAAAGCCTGGGTTGTCGGCTATAATTTTTTCCTGGGTTTCCTTCGGCAGGCCGATAAAGCGCACGCCCGGGCTCTGCTCCAACTCCAGGAACGAGGCCTGCGGCATCGAAGTCGCGGCCATAAAGACGTCGATGTGGCCGTCCTTCATCAGCGCAACCGACTCGGTGTAGTCGACAAAATGCACCGTGCCGCCATTGGCCTTGATCTTCTCAAAATTCAGACCGTGGGCAGTCAGAATCGACTCGGCGAAGGCGGTGCCAGTCCACCCCGATTTGCCGGGGCTCAGATTCGCCGCCGCCATATCCTCGAAAGTTTTGATGTCGCTGTTCGCGCGCACCGCCACCTGGAACATCGCCGGATAGAGCGTTGCGAAGTGGCGGACGTTTTCATGCTTTTTGTCGAATTTGCCACGCCCCAACATGCCATTGGCTGCGGTGTGGGCGTAGGACCAGCCAATCTCGGCGTCGCCGGCGTTGACGTCCTTGATATTGGAGACGCCGCCGCCGGAAGTGTTGGAAGTGGCGATGCCGTCGACCTCATCTTGGAGCACCTGCATGATCTTAGCGCCAAGCGGATACCAAGAGCCGCCGGACGGGCCGCTAACCATGCGGACAAACTCATCCGCCTGAGCCGCAGCGCCGCCCAACCCGAGAGACGCAGCCGTAATGACCGCTGTCATCAGCTTTTTCATGTCGTTTCCTCCCAATATTTTTTATTTGGGGGAAATCGTGAAACGAAATTCCGCATCACGCAAGAGTGGTGATGTGAGACGGACGGCGATCCGCCTCACATCTGAAACGCATTGGGAAGCAACCCTCTGATTTCAGGACGCATCCCTGAAATTAGGGCGGCGTTTTTCCAGAAACGCGGCTATCCCCTCACGCCCCTCGGGGCCGCCGAGCGATTCGGCGATTCCTTCCGCTTCCGCATCCAGCTGGTCGTCAAAGCTGGTTTCACTGGCGGCGTCGATCAGCGCCTTGCCGCGAGCCAACGCCCGCACCGGCCCCTCCGCCAACCGCGCCGCCCAGATCTGCGCCTCAGCAAGGGATTTGCCGGGTTCAGTCAAACGATTGACCAATCCCAGTTCCTGCATGCGCGTCATGGGGATGCGGTCGCCCGTCCAAACCATTTCCGTCAGCAACTGGCGGGGCAGCGCCCGTCCCAGGAAGGCGGTTGAGCCGCCGTCCGGGGTCAGGCCGATTTTGACATAGGCGACGGAGACATAAGCGTCGCTGGCCGACACAATCAGATCGCAGGCCAGCGCCAGCGACACCCCAGCCCCGGCGGCCCCGCCCTCGACGGCGGCGATAATCGGTTTAGGAAAGCGTCGCATCGCCCGGATCATTGCATGCAACCGTTCGACGCTGACCCGCCGGGTGGCGGCGTCCGCCTCCGAGCGTTCTTTCAACCCAGAGAGATCACCGCCCGAACAGAAGAAGCCACCGGCGCCAGTCAACACCAAAGCGCGAATCTCCGGGTCGGCGGCGGCGCGGTCTATCTCGGCGCGGAAGCCGTCATAGAAGCTCCATGACAGGGAATTTCTGGTGGCGGGATTGTTGTTGATCACGGTCAGCACCGCGCCGTCACGGTTGGTTTGGATTTGATCACTCATGACGACGCCTCCTGCATCCGGCTGAAAGCCATAAATCGTTGCAAATGATGATCCTCATCGCCGAGTAGATGATCAATCATCACCAACCGCTTCGCGAAGTGGGCAAGGGCGTACTCCCATGTCATGGCGACGCCGCCATGGAGCTGAATCGCCTCCTCAGCCACCAGCCGCCCGACGCGCCCAGCGAGATGTTTCGCCGCCGACACTGTGCGCTCGCGCTCAATCCGCTCGCCCTCCAGCCGTCCGGCGGCGAGCATGACGGACGAACGCGCTTGCTCGATCTCCAACGCCATATCGACCATACGGTGCTGCAGTGCTTGGAAAGCCCCGAGCGGGCGGCCAAATTGCTTACGGGTCTTGAGATACTCTAAGGTCATGTCCTTACAGACCTCCATCAGCCCCAGCGCCTCCGCCGAGAGGGCCAGCGCCCCGCGCGCTAGGGTTTCCTCGATCAACGGATAGGCGGCGCCAGACTCACCCAGCAAATTCTCGGCGGGGAGTCTGACATCTGAAAGTATGACCTCGGCGGCCCTACCACCTTCAACAGAGTCATACCCACGTCGCTCAGCCATACCCGCAGGAACCAAAAACAACGACAAGCCCTCTTCCTCGTCGGTATGGCCAGAGACACGGGCGGAGACGATCAGCCAATCGGCGGTGTCTCCGTTTAAAACAACCGTTTTGCGGCCGTTGATTGTCCAACTCCAACCACCCTCGCCATTTGACGCCGCCGTGGCAGCGACATACGACGGGCCATACCGGCCTTGCGGCTCACCATGAGCGAAGGCGATCAAGGCTTCCCCAGCGATCACCTGCTCCAACACACTGGTATGGCCACCTGCCCGCGCCAATGGCCAAGCGCCCAAGACGCCGCTCGCCAGAAACGGCTCCACAACAGCACCGCGCGCCAGCGCTTCGAACACGACAGCCAGATCCTCCCCGGCGCCGCCAAAACCGCCAGCCTCTGGCGGCAGCAAGGCGCCGACCAGCCCCAGATCGGCCAGCTCCTTCCAGGTGTCTCGATTGAACCCTTCCTCGCGTTGGACGTTGGCTTGGCGGGTTTCGATCGGATAGCGATCGCGGATATAGCGATCGGTGGTCTCGAGCAGCATCCGGCGTTCTTCGGAGAGGGTGAAGTCCATCTATCGGCTCCCTAGAGCCAACGGCGATCGGCTTGGGCCAAGCCGATCGCCCCAGTTGGCGGAAAACAGAAGTCTCAAGAAAGATCTGACAGCGGCAGATCTTTCTTAAGCAGCGCTATAGCCCCAGCATATGTTTCGACACGATATTGCGCTGAATCTCATTAGAGCCGCCATAGATCGACACCTTGCGCATGTTGAAGTACTGCGTGGCGATTGGCCCCGCGTCGTCCGGCCCGACCGGCTCGCCATTCCAGCCCTCATCGAACTGCTCCGGCAGAAACGGCATGGCGTAAGGGCCAAGGGCCCGGCGGAGCAGATGGGTGGTCTCCTGGCGGACCTGGGTGCCTTTGATCTTCAACAGCGAGCTTTCCGGCCCAGGCGCCTTGCCCTCGCCTGCGGCGGCGACAACGCGGAGATTGAACATCTCCATCGCCAACAAATCGATCTCCAGCTTGGCCATACGTGCGGCGAACAGAGGGTCTTGCGACAATGGCGCGCCGTTATGGCTCTGGGCCGCCGCCACCCGCTTCAAATGCCCCAGAGCGTTTTTGGAGTATCCCACCCCGGCGATGCCAGTGCGCTCATAGGTCAGGAGGTACTTGGCGTAGGTCCAGCCCTTGTTCTCCTCGCCCACCAGATTGTCCGCAGGCACGCGAACGTCTGTCAGCCAGACCTCGTTCACCTCGTGCTCGCCGTCGAGAGTGATGATCGGGCGAACCTCAACGCCGGGGCTGTCCATATCGATCAGCAAGAAGGAGATCCCCTCCTGCGGCTTGGCGGCGTTTGGGTCAGTGCGGCACAGGCAAAACAGCTTGTTGGCGAAATGGCCAAGGGTGGTCCAAGTCTTCTGGCCATTGACAATGTAGTGATCGCCGTCTCGCACGGCGCTGGTTCTCAGCGAGGCCAGATCAGAGCCGGCCCCAGGCTCGGAGTAGCCCTGCGCCCACCAATCTTCATCAGAGAGAATGCGCGGCAGGTAATGCGCCTTGTGGGTGTCGGAGCCAAAGGCGATCAGCACCGGGCCGAGCATGTTCAACCCAAATGGAATTACCCGAGGCGCCCCGGCGGCGACGCATTCCTCCTCAAACAGGTGCTTCTCGATTGGCGTCCATCCCGCCCCACCTTGCTCGACAGGCCAATGCTGCGCCAGCCATCCGCGAGAACGCAGCAACGCATGCCAAGTGAGATAATCCTCGCGATGCAGACGTTTGCCGCCTTTCACTTTCGCTGCCAACGGATTCGGCAGCTCGGCGGCCAGCCAGGCGCGGACATCATCGCGGAAGGCCTGCTCCTCTGGGGTGTAGTTCATATCCATATCGGACGCCTCCCACGTTTCGACGCGCCGGCATGGCGCGCACAAGCCTGACCCACAGTCGCGCTGGAGGCCGCAAGGTTTGGACTGAGCATACTGGAGAATTGTGCGGGGGTGGGGCTCGAACCCACGTCCAATCGGTCCAGAGCCGACCGCTCTGCCACTGAGCTACCCCGCGCCGCCAAAATGGGGCGGATCTCGGTCCCAGACAAGACCAGCCCTCTCATTCAAGCTTACCAGAGAAGAACCCGGCCTTTCTCAACAGCGCCGCTATCTCCGGTGAGGCGACCTCGACGCCATGCACCAGTTCCGGAGTTGGATGAAACGCGGCGGCGTGGGCTGGTTTCAACGGAGCGGACCAGCCAGCGCGCTCTGGGTCGAGCCCGGCGGCGCGGCAAACGCGTTCAATCATGCTGCGATCACAGGGCTGCTCGCCGCGCATCACCTCCCAAGGGAAGGGCAGTTTTCGCCAAACCTCAGTGTCGGGGTGCACGCCGCCGCCACTCGTTCGGTGCCACGCGGCGACATCAGCCGCCATAAGCCGCAGCACCTTTCCGGGAAGAAACCATTTGACGATGTTATCAGCGCCCATGGCTTGGCTGAGTCCCAGCCAAGCTGTGCGGGCCGCGTTCCAGGCCTGGGCGGCGATGTTCCAGCTAGAGCTGTCATTGCCGCGCTTGACGATCATGCTCTCGAGGTTGATGTCCGAGCGCCGCCAGATCTCACGCAGGTCCTCAGAGAGATCGCGCAGCACCAGCATCCATTCACCGATAAGCTGGCCACGCTCGGCATCCGTCAGACGCTCCAGCACCTCGGGCGTGGAATGCACACGCGCGACCAGGGCCCAATCGCCGCCATGCGTCTCGACCCGTTTCAACAGCATTTCGGACAGATCGTCGAAGGCCCGATCCTGGCTCTGATTGGTGAACACGCTGCGGCGGCGTTTGCGGGCGGCGTGATACGCAACGAAAGCCGCACTCCAGGCATGATTGGAGAAAGCGTCAAAGCTCACGCCCTCGACTAAACCGACCTTGCCAGCCAAGCGGTAACCGACGAAGCGCCGCTCCTTACGATAGGTTTTGAGATGCGCGTCCATCCGGTTCAGCAGACGGAAGCGCTTGTTGTAGGCGTGGTTGGATAACTCCAACCCGATTTCGTCACGCTGGATGCGGTTGAGCCGTTCTTGCAAAAACGATCGCGCCCCCCGCCCCCGACTCAGTAGCTCGGAGAGATACTGGATAAAGTGCGAAATTTCGCGGGGGTCCCTCTCCACAGGGGATATCCGGGCGCGCGGGTCGTTCGCCTCTTGGATTTGCCCCGCGAATAAGATTTGTGCGACTTGGATCTTCTCGCGCAAGTCGACCGGCTCAAACCACCCCTCCAGCATCGAGGTTCGGCGCGAGCGGGCGTTGATGCGACGGCGCAAAGCGGCTGATATGTCGGGGTCGGCGGCAAGGGTCGGCAGCTCGGCCAGTTTGTGGGCGACCGTCTCCGGCATCTCCCGCGTCCACAGGCCGTCATATAGCTGTTTCAGTATCTCAGACTCAGTCACGACATTTCCGCCTAACGGCGCTCCAACTTGGGGTTGTTCGCGCTTAGATGGCGTCTCCCGCGCCCCAAATCGAGGTCACCTGACTGGACAAGACACCGCCATTGCCATGCGCGAGCGAGAGTTTGACGTCGTCGATCCAACCGCCCGGCTCGCGCGGACCTTCATCGGCGCCGAGGGAGGCGCGGATTTGACGGATGGCCTCGATCGTGACGAACAAACCGTACATTCCCGGATGCACACAGGAGAGGCCGCCGCCATTGGTGTTAACTGGTGTCTCTCCGCCCGGCGCGATGCGGCCTCCAGCGATGAAACCCTTAGCCTCGCCCTTGGCGCAGTAGCCGAGATCCTCCAGAAACAGCAGGGTGTTGATGGTGAAGGCGTCGTAGAGCTGCAGGGTGTTCATATCAGCCGGTTTATAACCAGCCATCTCAAAGGCGCGCGGCCCGCTTTTGGCGGCGGCGGTGACGGTCAAATCCGGCATGGCGGAGATCATCCGGTGATGATGCTCCATCGCAGCGCCGAGCAAATACACCGGCGGCTTAGGGCGATCTTTGGCGCGATCGGGCTTGGTCAACACGATGGCGGCGGCGCCGTCGGTGACAAGGCAGCAATCGAGCTTGCCGAGCGGGTCGGAGATCATGCGGGCGGCGAGCACGTCCTCAAGGGTCAAGGGATTACGAGTGAACGCCTCGGGGTTCAGTTGGGCCCATCCCCGCGCCGCGACGGCGACCTCAGCGAGGTCCGCGCGGGTTGCGCCAAACTGATGCATATAGCGCGAAGCCGCCAAAGCGTAGGCGGTTAGCGGCTGGCGCGGCTGATACACCGCTTCAAACGGCATCGGCTCAGAGATTGATTTGAACCCACCCGCCGTGCGCTGGTTGGAGCCGTAGGCGATCACCGCAACGTTGATCAGCCCCGCCTCCAGCGCCATCGCCGCCATCAGCGCATGGGCCATAAAGGAGGAGCCGCCGATGTTGGAGCCATCGGAGAAGCTGGGATGGACGCCAAGATGCTCAGCCAGCGACATCGCCGCCATGGAGTGGAAGGCGGTGGCGGCGAACAGGCCGTCAACCTCATGCAGTGGGATTTGCGCATCGGCGAGCGCGCCATGGACGGCCTCGGCCATCAGCTCCATGGCGTTACGACCTGGGGACTCGCCGCAACCGGCGGTGGCGAGGCCAACGCAAGCGGCCTTGGCTCTGAGCGGGTGGGTCATGGCGGCGCCTCGTTTACTTAAGGAAGGGCGGACGGCTTACGCCGGGGACCAGATCACAGCAGTCTCGCCATCGATCTCGCCAACGCGGGCCTTGACCCTCATGCCGATCGTCACCTGATTCGGGGCGACGCCGTCGACACGGGCCATCATGCGCGGGCCTTCGGCGAGATCGATCAGGGCGATATTATAGTCGCCGCCTTGCTCCGGGCGGCGGCGAGTGACGGTGCTGGCGTAAACCGTTCCATCGCCGGAGGCCTCGACCCACTCCAGATCCGCCGTGCCCGAGCAGGGGGTGATGGTGCGTGGATAGAACACGTGGTGGCCGCTGGCGGCGGAGCGTTGGATCATAAATTTGCCCTCCGCCATAAAGGCCTTGAATTGGGCCTCAGGACCGGGGCCGGAGAAATACTCTGTCGTTGTCATGCGCTTTCCTCCCGCGACAGTCCCATCCGCACTCGCGCCGTCACGTATTCCTGGCCAAGTCGGGCGACCAAATCCGACGCTGGCGCCACTTCCCGCACCGCGCCGATACCTTGACCCGAGCCCCAGATCTCCTTCCAGCTTTTCGGCTTTGAAGAGCCGGAGCTGAAATTCATTTTTGACGGATCGCTTTCCGGCAGATTGTCCGGGTCCATGCCCTGAGCGGCGATCGAAGGTTTCAGGTAGTTGCCGAGCACACCGGTGAAGAGGCTGGTGTAGACGATGTCATCCGCCCCGCACTCGGTGATCATTCGCTTATAATCGGGGACGGCGTTGGCCTCCTCAGTGGCGATGAAGGCGGAGCCGATATACGCGAAATCCGCCCCCATCGCCTGTGACGCCAGCACCGCGTCGCCGGTGGCGATAGACCCGGAGAGCGCCACGGGGCCATCAAACCAATCCCGGATCTCTTGGATAAGGGCGAACGGCGACAGCGCTCCGGCATGACCGCCCGCCCCCGCCGCAACCGCGATCAGGCCATCGGCGCCTTTCTCAATCGCCTTCTTGGCGAAACGGTTGTTGATCACGTCATGCAGGATGATCCCGCCGCAGGAATGCGCCGCCTCATTCACCTCAGGGCGGGCGCCGAGGGAGGTGATCCAGATCGGCACCTTCCATTTGGCGCAGATCTCAAGGTCGCGCTCCAGACGGAGGTTGGAGCGGTGCACGATTTGGTTGACCGCGTACGGGGCCGCTGGGGCGTCCGGGTTGGTTTGGTTATAGCGATCCAACTCCTCGGTGATCCGCTGCAACCACGCCTCCAGCATGATCGGCTCGCCCTCGGCCTCACGGGCGTTGAGGGCGGGGAAAGAGCCGACAATCCCAGCCTTACACTGCGCCAGCACCAGATCCGGGTTAGAGACGAGGAACAGCGGCGCGCCGATGATGGGCCAGCGGAGGCTTTGCAAGGCGGGAGGCAAAGTTCCAGGAGCGGCCATGTCGGTTAATTCTCCCTGGGAATGATCAGCGCGTCGAGCGCGAGGCAGCCCTTCGGCAGGGCGCGCAGCGGGTTGATCTCAACACTTTCGATCCAATCAGCGTTGGCGGCGGCGATCGCCGAGAGCCGGGATAAGGTCGCCGCCAGCGCGTCGAAGTCAACCGGCGCCGCGCCGCGCGCGCCTTTCAGCAGCTCCACACCTGTGATCTCCTCGATCATCTCCCGCGCCGCCGCGACGCCCACCGGACCGGGGCGGCAGGCGACGTCGCGCAGCACCTCGGCGTAGACGCCGCCAAGGCCAAACAACACGACGGGGCCAAACACTTGGTCGCGCTTGACGCCGATGATGCAATCGACGCCTTCCGGCGCCATCGGAGAAACCAACACGCCATCGATCCGGGCTGAGGGAACGGCGGCGCGGCAAGCCGCCATCACGCGGTTAAAACCGGCGGCGGCCTCCTCAGGCTTCATGTTTAACGCCACACCACCGACATCGGTTTTGTGCAGAATGTCCGCCGAAGCGATTTTCAACGCCACTGAACCACCGAAACGAACGGCGGCGATCTGCGCCTCCTCGGCGGAAGCCACGATCACATCCTCCACCATCGGCAACCCGGCGTCAGCGAGCAACCGCTTGGCGGCGCGCTCATCCAACGGCCCCTCTGGGCGCGGCAGAGCCGCTGCGGGATCCGGCGGCGCACCGGGAGTGCGGGCGAAGGCTTCGCCGAACCGCATCATCGCCGCCATTGCCGTGATGGCGCGGGTAGGGTCCTCGAAACAGGGAAACCCGGCCTGCTCATAGCGAGCGCGCATCTCCTCCGGCGCGATCACGCAATGCAGGAACAGCCGGTCGCGATAGGCCGCCATGGTTTCCTGAAGATGCGCCAGCAGCGGCTCCCCCAACACCGGCGAGCCAGCGACGGAGGTCCAGAAACCAACGACGCCGTCATAGCCGCCCCGGTCGAGCATGGATTTGGTGAAACGGGGGATCAGGCTGAGATCATTGAAGAATTGCGCTGTCACATCCACCGGGTTGCGCGGGGCGGCGAAGGGCAGGATTTCGCGGATTTCCGCCTGGGCGTCCTCCGGCATCGGCGGCACCTCCAACCCGCAATCGCTGGCGGCGTCGGCCATCAGAACGCCGGCCCCGCCGGAGATGGTGACGAGGCCGAGACGCTTGCCAGTTGGGTAGATTCGAGGCAAGGCGGCGTAGGCGACGTCAAGCATCTCCTCCGTGCTGCGAACACGGTAGGCGCCATGCTCCTTCAACACGGCGTCATACACCGCGTCCTCCCCCGCCAGTGATGCAGTATGGGAGCTTGCCGCCGCCGCGCCGACCTCGGAACGGCCAACCTTCATAAAGATCACCGGCTTGCGATTTTCCCGCGCGATCTCCAGCGACTGGCGCAGACCATCGCCATCCTTAACGCTCTCGGCGTAGGCCATGATGGCGTGAACATCGTCATGGGCGGCCATCATCCCAATCAGCTCAGAGACTTGCAGATCCGCCTCATTGCCGGTGGTGGCCCAATAGCCGATGCCCAGCCCGCGCAGGTGCGAGACCATGTAGATATGACTGCCATAGGCGCCGGA
>JAHQVS010000131.1 GCA_019634215.1 Paracoccaceae bacterium
GGATGGTGTTCAACCCGTGGATGTGCCACCATCTGATGTTCCGCGACGATGACGTGATGCTCTGCCCGTTGCCATTGTTCCATGTTTTCGCCGCCTATCCGCTGTCGACCGCCGCCATCGCCGCTGGCGCGCATATCGTGCTGCTCACCCCGCAGGGCTTTCGCGGCGACGGGGTGTTCGACAATTTCTGGAAGGTGATCGAACGCTGGCGCAGCACCTTCCTGGTGGTGGTCCCGGCGGCGCTGTCGGCCTTGGAACAACGCCCGATCAACGCCGATGTGTCGTCTCTCAGATATATGATCTCCGGCTCCGCCCCGCTGTCCGAGGCGCTGTTCAAGAAGTTCGAGGCCGACACCGGGGTGAAGATCCTGGAGGGCTACGGCATGACCGAAGCCACCTGCGTCACCTCCTGCAACCCGCCCAGCGGCGAGCGCCGGATCGGCTCGGTGGGGATTCCGCTGCCCTATATCTACGCCAAGGTCTGCCGCTTCGACGATACCGGCGTGCTGACATATGAATGCGAGACGGAGGAGATCGGCGAGATCTGCTTCTCCGGCCCCTGCATCTTTCCAGGATACCGGGAGGCTGAGAAGAATATCGGCGTGTTCCACGACGACGCTGAAGGGGTCCGCTGGCTGCGCACCGGCGATCTCGGCCGCATCGACGCCGACGGCTATATCTGGATCACCGGCCGCGCCAAGGATCTGATCATTCGCGGCGGCCATAACATCGACCCCCGTATGATCGAGGAGGCGCTGGCCGAACATCCCGCGGTGGCGCTCTCGGCGGCGGTGGGGCAGCCGGACGCCTATGCGGGTGAGCTGCCCTGCGCCTTCGTCCAGCTCCGTAAGGACATGACCGCCGACCCGGAGGAGCTGATCGGCTTCGCCGCCCGCCATATCGGTGAACGCGCCGCCCGCCCGGCGCATGTGGCTGTGATCGACGAGATGCCGGTGGTCGGGCCGCAGAAGATCTTCAAACCGGCGCTGCGCAAGCTGGCGATTGAGCGTGTCTATGGCGCGGCGTTGGAGAAGGCCGGAGTGTCGGCCAAAATCGCGATCGTAGATGACGAGAAGCTCGGGATGGTGGCGGAGATTACGCCGTCACAGGCGGGCGTGGATGAGGCGGCCCTGGAAGCGGCGCTGGATGGCTTTATCCGGCCTTGGCGGCTAGCCTCAGCATAGTTGCAGAACAGCAGGCATGCTCCCCAAGCCCCACTTCTGGGAGGGCTTGGGTGTCCTGAGGTTAGACGCATCCCTCTTAGGAAGAACGCTATCGCCGCGCTGTTGGAACAGAATGTTTACCACTCTCTGACAGCGTATTTCCTGGCCGTTGCGGCGTTTCTGATCGGTTTTGCATCTCGGCTGAACGCCGGAGTGAGCCTCAAGGAACGCAAAGCTGTGGCGGCTTCGGAGTGAGTAAACTTCCCTTTCCAGAAGGATTGCGTGATGGCGCTGATTGAAGATTTCCGCTTCAACGACATCCCAACGCCATCAGGAGCACCCGTTGGGGCCGCTCTGAGCGCGCCTTTGCCGTCACTGGCGGAGGTTGGCCCGATGGTCCCCGTATGCTTGCAGTGTGATGGCCGCCCCCCTCTCAGTTTTGTCGGAGCTGTGGCGCTGAGCGTGTCGACGGAAGGGATGGCGGTGCGTCATCGTCTGTCGATCTATACGACACCGGATCATGGCCGCGTGGCGCATTTGGCGGCTGTGTTCGGTGCTGGCGACGATGCGCGGCGCTACTCCAACGCGGTCGAGTTGGCGCCGGGCGAGGGGTTGGAGCCGTTGTGGCGCCGCTATGATCCGGCCCAGATGGTTCCACGCCCGCAATTTCAGGCGCCGACCTCACACCGCGACGATTTGAGTCACGCCGAGCGCGATGACTTGTCGGCGTATCTCGTCGCCCAGACAGCGGTGTGCGACGATCTCGCGGCCTTGCGCGCCGATCCACATTTGCGGTGGATCTGAGAGCGGGCTGCAATCATTGCTGCCCGGCAGCTTTCCATTCAAATACGATAATATTTCCTTTGTGAGTTATTTGCCGTTTCGCAATTGAGATTAAAAATCATGCATTGAATCGCGCAGGTATTAACTTTCGCGAAAGTAGCTCTCCTTAATTCTGTGGTGACCAAGCCCGAATTCCGCGCCGCATCCGGCGTGGAATGGGACGAGACAGTTATTTGGGAGAGGGCCACGCGCCATGTCCTTTGAGGCCTTAGCGAAGAACAGCGCCATGGAAGCCGTGGATGCCGGCGCCGATGCGTTGACTGCTGTGCGGCGGCCGGTCTCGGAGCAGCCAGTGCAAGGCGGTCAGTCTGTGGGTGTTGAGGCGGACGATGTCTTGGACCCCAGTGTGGAGACCCCCGGCGTGGTGGTCGAGCAGGGAACCTTGCTGAAAAAGGACTCGCAGCTTCAGCGCGAGATCCCGGCATCGCTGTCGACGGGGGGAAGCTGAGATGAAGTTGCGCGGGAAGGTTAATCTGCAATTGGCCGCAGTCACGCGCGCCGAAGACGCTTCTGCGGCGCTCGACGCGCTCAAGCGGATTGGCGTCGAGGCGTTGTCGGTCGAGGCGGCTGAGTTGGCGGCGGTGCTGGTCTCGGGCCGCCGCAGTCTGTGGCGCACCCGCAAGCGCGTCAGCGAGGAGCTGATGCAGTTTCAACGGCAGTTAGAGGCGCTTCACACCGTCGTTGACGTGCTGCCTGCTGCGCCGGGAGCGATCCTGCCGGATGTCGACTCAGCGGAGCGGTTTCTGATCGGTTCAGCGTCAGTTCTGCGGCAGGGTCTGGAGCGGTTCTCGGATGCCGAACAGCATCAAATCCTGGTGGAGCTGCCCAGTGCTTTACTGTTTCGCAGCCTCACGAATGACCCAGCTATGGCCGAGGCGCGAGAGCTGATTGAGGCTGGCCAGCGGCTTGAGGCCGGACGCGTTGCGCAGCGCATCGCTGAGGCCGCCAAAGATAAGCTCCGAGCTGAGTGGATTGGTCTGTTGACGCGGAGTGGACGTGATTGGGCGGCGTTGCCGCAACCTTCGGAGGATGCGGTGGTCCATCTGGCGTTGCTGGCTGACCGTCTGGCTGATCCGGCGATTGAGGCGACTCTGAAGGGAATCGACGGCGAGTGGGACGGCAGCTTGAACATCCGCATGATAGGTCCTTCGCCGGTGAGCGCCTTCGCCAGCATTTTGGTTGAAACACCTGACCCTGAGCGGCAGTACGCGGCCGCCAATCTGGTCGGCGTGTTCCCGGAGGAGGGCGCCGCGGCGGTGAAAGCCGCCTATCTAACCGCAATGAAGCGCTTGCAGCCTGATGTCGCTGGCCCGGGTGTCACTGAGGAGGCCCGGCAGATCACCTTGGCGCAGGCGGAGCTGCTGCCAGTTGCGCAAGCATGGGACGCTCTGCGGGCTGCGGGCGCGGCCGAAGGCGCTTCGCCGTTGATGCTGGCGCGGCTGCATCGTGAGGGTGATCGCCGCGAGAGTGATTTGGACGCCTGGGAACGCGATGTGGACCTTGAGGCCGAAAGCGCCTCCAGCGCGGCCGCTTTTGTCGACAACGCGCGTCAGGGGGTCGCCTAGAGCAATAGCGGCCAGATGACGGCAGGCCGCGTTTCTAGGAGTTTGTTTTTCCGCCCGTTTTGGCGGTCGATTTGGGCCAACCGCTTGTGGTTGGCTATGAGGAGGGCAGAGTCATGTGGACTCCACACGGATTTGTCGATTTCGCAGCCGCCGTAGCCGAGGGGCTGCCGGTTGGCTTGCCGTCATTGAGCTCTGAGGCGCCGTTGTCGCTGCTCCCCGCCGGGCCGCTGGCGCTGCTCGCCACCGATCTTGAGCCAATGATTCCGGAAGGTGGGGCGGCTGCGACGCTGTTTGAAACGCCTGAGATCGCCGCGAAACTGTCGCGTGCGAATAACGCTTTGCTCTGCGCTGTGGCGACGTCGATCGATGTGCTGCCTGCGCAGTTTGGCGCGCTGATCCCAGCCGGAGAGGATGTGTCTGGCCGATTCGCTGCTGACGCCGGGTTGGCCGCCGCCCGGTTCGAGGCGGTGCGCGGCGCTGTGGAATTCTCAGTCCGGCTGACGTCGGCTCCTGGAGGCCGGAGAGAGCGTGAGGCTGGTCGCTTCGCCTCCTTTGGGCGTGGGTATTTTTCCTCCAAACTCGCCGGCCGGCGGGGCCGCGGCAGCAAGCGCGCGGACGCTGGCCGTTTAGCCGCACGGTTAGCCTGTGAGACGACGCCATTGGCCCGCGAGCATTTGCGTTTGTCCGGGACTGGGGCTGCTCAGATTCAGCCGGGAGAGCGTGTGCTGGATTTAGCGTTGCTGATTGAGCGATCGCGGATCGATGATTTGGCCGAGATTGCCGACCGTCACCGCCGCGCCGCCGCTGATCTCGGCTTGCGGCTGGAGGTGATCGGCCCCTGGCCGCCCTTCAACTTTGTGAGCGAGGCCTCGGGCGCTGAGGCTGACCGAATGGCTCGGGAGGGCGCGGCGTGAGCGATGTCGATTATTTCGCCAATCATAACGCCACCCTAGTCTTGGAGTTGTCGAGTCGAGGGGGCGAAGGTGAAGAGATGCGGACTCTGACTGATGTGATTGAACGGCTGTTCGATCGCGGCGCGGCGGCTGTTGGCGAACTGCGGAGTTCGGCGGCGGAAGCCGATCCTCTGTGTGTTGGATTGAAGTTGTTTCTCTCCTCGATCGATACGATCGAGCAGGCGCGTGAGACGCGGCGCACTGAGATGAGAGAGACGTTGGGCGCGTCGTTGGCGGGGTCAGCCCCCCAGAAGGGGAGCGCTAAAATCGGCGCCCCCGATCGTGAGCGGAGATGAGAACATGGAGCGAGCGATAAGCAGCGCGGGAAGCCCAATGCGGCTAATCGCCATCGCGCCGGAGGCGTCGATTAGAGAGGTTGCGGATCTCGGGATCTGCATCTTTAGCAGGGGTCTGGGCGCAGCGTTGACGCCGCGCACCGGCGACAGCAAGGCTGAAGCGCACGCGGCCTATAATGTGGTCTCGGCGCTTTGGTCGGCGGGCGGTGTGCTGCCAGGCGGAGTCGACAGCGTGTTCGACGGCGGTGTGGTGCAAGCCGAAACCTGGTTGACCGAGCGCGCCACGGCCTTGAGAGGCGCGTTGGAGCGGGTTGAAGGACGCGGTGATTTCGTCGTCTCGGTGCGGCCCCGGCCTTTTATTCATCGTGAGGTGAATGACCCACCGCAATTAACCGCACCGGGACGCGGTGGTGCGGCCTATCTCAATGCGCGGTCTGAGGCGCAGCGCGCGGCTGAAGGCGAGCGGCGCGCCCTGCATATGGCGATCGAGGCGCTGCGGTTCGCCTTGGCCTCTTCGCCAGAGGTGATGGGTGATGACGCTGACGCAGCCCTGCCCTTGGCGTTCGGCGGCTCCAGCCGGCCCGTCGCAATCGGCCCTGATCCGATTGAGCTGCGGAGCGCGCCGGATGGCGCCTATGATTTGCGTGTCTGCGCTCCGGTTGGCGCTAAGTCGGCGATCAACGCGGCTTTGAACGCCGCGCTCACGGCGGCGGCGCTGGACCCCAAACATTTTGAGATCATCGCCACCGGCCCGTGGCCGCCCTACGGCTATGCGGCGGCGGCGTTGCGCGCGGCGCCCGCGTTGCGTCCGGCGCCGCCGCTGCTGCTTGAGGCGCCGACCGAAGGCAGGTCAGAGCCGAAAGCCGAGGGCGTTCAGGCCGCGTGACAATGCTGGCGGCGGCCTCCTGGGCCGCCGCGTTCTTTGCGGCTGGAGGGCGATCCGCCCTTGCCGCGCTGGAGGAGATGTCAGGCGTCACCCTGAGGCGGTCCAGCTGCAATTAACGCGGCCAACCTTTCCAAACTACTGACAACTCGTCCTGATCTTATCACTTCAGTAACTTTGCGGTCGTTACCGTCGACTCCAAACGCGCGGGTTGGATCCCCCGCGCCCGCCGCAGACGCGTCGAAGGAAGATGGTATGCAAGCTCGTGAACCGATGGAGACCCAAGCCGCTCCTCAGGACGTTGCGATCGTGAGCGAAAGCGCTGATAGCGCCCTGCCCGCAGACGCGGCTGCGCTAAACACTGGCGACGGGTCGATGCTGGGGCGATTGGCGCGGCGGTTGGATCAGATCGGTGAACGCCAATCCCGCGACGCCTGGGCGATTGAGGCGGTGCAGGAGCGGTTGGATCGGTTGGCGACAGTGCTGGAGCGCGGGCAGACGGAGGCTACATCTGAGGCAGATAGCGACGCCGCCACCGCCTTGTCGCGGCTGGAGGCGCGGGTCGACGCCATGCATTTCGCCATCGGCGCCGCGCCTCGTGCGATTGCGACTCTGACGGATCGGTTCGCTGATCTGGAAAAAGCTCTTAATGTTGGGGCGCCTGTCTCAGAAGCTTCAGAGCCAGGGGCGATGGCTGCGGTGAGCGATGTCGCCGAGGCTCTGGATTCTCTCACGGACCGCGTCGCCGCCACCATGCAGGATTTGGAGGATCGCGCGGCGGCTCGCCACGCCGAACAGCGTGAGCGTAACGAGTCCCTGGCCACGCAACTACGCGAGGTGGAGGGCCGGGTTGAGGCGAAGCTCGCCATTAGTGAAAACACCGGCTCACCGGCTGATCTCGCGCCGTTGACCACAGCGGCTGCGACGCTGCAACAACGTGTCGACAGCCTGTCGGCGCGCAGCGAAGAGACTGCGCGCTCCACTGTCACCGCGCTCTCCACCGCCATGGGCGAGGCATCGGCGCGGATGGCGGCGCGACTGGAGAGCCGGGTGGCCGAGGCTCTGGATGAGCGCATCGAACGGCTGCGCGCCGATTTAGGTGATGCTGGACCTGCTCGACTGGAAGAGGTTGCGCGGGGCGTCGTAACGGCGGCGGTGCGGGACCTGCGCTCTGAATTGACCGGAGATTTGGTCGAAGCGGTGAGCGCGGCGGTCGGGCGAGAGGCGCGAGCCCGCGAAACCGGCGTCGCTTCCTTCGAGGCGGTTTTACGCGACTCCGTTATGGCCCCACTGGCGGCGCAAAAAACGGCCTTATCCGAGGTGAGCGAGCGCCTGGAGACCCTGGCGCGCACGGCGACTCCTCAGAGCGATCCGGAGATGGAGCGGGCGGCGCTGGCTGCGGCGACAGCTTCCTCCGTGGACGCCCGGATGGCGGAGCGCGAGGCCTTGTTGGTAGAGCGCCTGTCTCATCGAGTCGCTGAGCTAAGCGACGCATTGGCCCCAAAGTTGACGGAACAGCTTGGTGAGCATCTAAGCAACCAGGTGGCTTCTCGGGTTGAGGGCGCAGTGCGCGCAGAGGTCTCGGGCCCACTGGCGGCGGAGGCGGGCGAGAAGACCGCGCTTCTTGATCGCCTGGTTGCATTGGAGCAAGCGGTTGGTCCAGCCGCCCAAACATCAGCAATGGCTGAGATCATTTCGTTGCACTTTGCTCCGGTGGCGGCGCGGGTTGAGCAGATTGACGAGAGCATTAAGGTGCTGACGGATCGCCCTGAGCAGCCGCCGGTCGCGGGTGCGGTGCGCGATGCGTTGTCAGAGAGACTCGAGCCAGTCACGGCCCAACTCAGCGCCTTGGGTGAAAGCGTAAAGGCGCTGACTGGGCGGCCAGAGCAACCGCCGATCGTAGATGCGATGCGGGAAGCTCTGTCAGAAAAATTCGATGTGACGAACGCTGAAATCTCCGCCTTGGGCGACAGCCTGAAGTCGCTGACAGATCGCACAGAACAGCCGCCGGTCGTAGATGCGGTGCGAGAGGCGCTGTCAGATAGGTTTGATTCGTCGGAAGATCAAATCACCGCTTTGGCTGAAAGCATCAAAGCGCTAACGGAACGCCCAGAGCAGCCGCCGGTTGCAGATGCAGTGCGAGAGGTGTTGTCAGATAAGTTCGATGTGACGGTCGCTGAAATCTCCGCCTTGAGTGCGAGCGTCAAGACGTTAGCAGAACGTCCAGAGCCGTCTCCGGTAGCTGATATTGTGAGAGAGGCGCTGTCAGACAAGTTTGATGCGGCGGCAGTTCAAATCGCCTCTTTGGCTGATAGCGTCAAGGCGCTAGCCGAACGCCCCGAGCAACAGCCAATTGCAGATACTGTTAGAGAGGCGCTATCGGACAAGTTCGAAGCGGCGACTGCTGAAATCACCACCTTAGGCGAGAGCGTTAAGGCGTTGGCGGAACGTCCAGAGCAGCCTCCGGTTGCAGATACTGTTAGAGAGGCGCTGTCGGATAAGTTCGAAGCGGCGACTGCTGAAATCACCGCCTTGGGGGAGAGCGTCAAGGCGTTGGCGGAACGCCCTGAACAGCCTCTGGTTGCAGATATTGTTAGAGAGGCGCTGGCTGATCGGCTTGATCATGCGACGGCGCAACTCACTGGGTTGGGTGAGAGTGTGACGACGATTGCTGATCAAGTCACAGCCAGTGCGCGCGGGGTGGATGAGCTGCGTGAGGCGCTGGCCGCCGCGCCGGAGCAGATGACGGCGTTGGCGCAACATGTTCA
>JAHQVS010000132.1 GCA_019634215.1 Paracoccaceae bacterium
CTCCGTAATTTCTTCTAACTTCAAATGCGGACGGCCCCTCTCAGAGGAGCCGAAACTCCCTCAAATGCCGCCCCCATTTTGAGAGAGAATTCCAGGATATTTGGAATTAAATCATTGATTAATAAGTAAAAATGCATTCGGAAAATCGTCTCCCCCCATACGGCGCTGCACAGCCTCCAGGATCTTCACTCTTCTAGTCGGCTGCGGTCCACCTGTGTCTACCGAGAGATAGATAGCCGTTGACAATTATAGGCGTTACATCCATCTACCTATCGATAGGTTTACTGATGAATGCCGAAAGAGGGGCTCCCGGCGACTGGCAATATGCAAAAGCACGTGCTGCTTGTTGTGCCCTTCGTTGACAACAGGGGCGCCTCGGCCAAGCAAACCGGCGCTCTCGAGAAATGTCTCGCTCAATAAATCTAGGCCCCCAAACGGGACGTCTGTCCCCGGGACATTAAAACTGAAGGAAAGGTAGGAAGATGGACATCAATGCAGATTTCACGCGTCGCGCGGTGGTTCATGCGGATCAAGAACCTTGGGTTGCGTCGCCGATGAAAGGCGTCGACCGCCGGATGCTCGACCGGATCGGCGAGGAGGTCGCGCGGGCCACAACCATCGTGCGCTACGCGCCGGGCAGCGCCTTTTCCGCCCATACCCATACCGGAGGGGAGGAATATCTCGTTCTCGACGGCGTCTTCCAAGACGAACACGGCGATTTTCCGGTGGGAACCTATGTGCGCAATCCGCCGACATCTTCGCACACCCCCAGCTCTGCGCCCGGCGCGACGATTTTCGTCAAGTTGTGGCAGTTTGATATGGAAGATCGTAAGCAGGTCACCATCAATACCGCCGCTCAGACGCCTCAAAAGGTGACGGACGGCGTTTCAGAAATCCCCTTGTTCGAGGACGCCCGTGAACGGGTGCGCATCGAGCTCTGGGACCCGTCGCACACAATCGAAGTTGCAGATCATCAAGGCTTCGAGGCTCTGGTGATCGAGGGCGGCTTTGTCGAGGGCGGCGAGATATTCCAAGTCAATTCATGGCTTCGGTTGCCGCCGGGCGCGCCGCTCCGCGCGCAGGCCGGGTCCGAGGGCGCGCGCCTTTGGGTGAAGTCGGGACATTTGGCCGAGCCGCCGATGGCTCCTGCGACCGGCGAGAGCTGAGACATGTCAAAACCCCTTGCAATCGTCGCTGGCGCGGGCGCGGGCCTCGGCCAATCGCTCGTGTCCGCGTTCAACCAAAATGGCTATGTCGCGTTCGGCCTGAACCGGACTGTTCCGAGTGGTCAGGAGGCGGCGACGCTGGCCTGCGACCTGACGGACGACGCCCAGACCGAACATGTGGTGCGCGACTTGATTGACGCGCACGGCGCGCCGGAACTGGTGGTTCACAACACCGCCAAGCTGGTGATCTCGGAGTTTGAGAACACGCCAAATGCCGATTTTGAAGCAGCCTGGCGCGCGATGGTGCTGTCGGCGGTCAACCTCGCCCGTGCGGTTCTGCCCAGCATGACCGCGAGCAACGGGGGCAGTCTCATCGTCTCCGGGGCGACGGCCAGTCTGCGCGGTGGGAAGAACTTCGCTGCTTTTGCGTCGGCAAAGGCTGGTTTGCGGGCGCTGAGCCAATCTCTTGCGCGTGAGTATAGCGCAAAGGGGGTGCATGTCGCCCACGTCATCCTGGACGGCATTCTCGACACCCAGGCCAGCCGTGATCTGCATGGGCTTGATCCGTCCCGCATGATGAAACCTGAGGATGTCGCGCAAGCCTATCTGTCGCTCGCCAGTCAGCCAAAATCGACCTGGACACACGAATTGGACCTCAGACCGATGGGGGAGGCTTTCTGATGGAAACGGAAGTTCTCATCGTCGGCGGCGGACTTTCGGGCCTGTCCCTGGCCGATCACCTGACGCAATCCGGCGTGGATTTTATCTTGGTCGAGGCCCAGGGTCGTCTTGGCGGCCGCATCCTGACCGAGGAGCTTTCGGGCGGAAACTTTGACCTGGGTCCGGCATGGTTCTGGCATGGCCAACCGCGAATAGCTGAACTGGTCCGCCGGTTTGCACTACCGGTGTTCGATCAATACGCAACTGGGGATCTAATCTACCAAGACCAGTCAGGCGCCGTTCAACGTGGGCGGGGATACGCCTCGATGCAGGGATCGCTTCGTGTCGGCGGCGGTATGGGAAGCCTGATCAACGCCCTCAGCGATGTGATCGCGTCTGACAGGGTCATGTTGGAGACGAGGCTCCGGTCCCTGAGCCGTCAAAACGGATCAATAAGCGCAACACTGGAGAGAGCCGGTCAAGCCATTGACGCGCAGGCGAAACGCGTGATCCTCGCGGCGCCGCCCCGCGTTATTGCAAACACGATCAGCTTTGCGCCTTCTCTGGGCGTTGCGAAGACAGAGGCGATGGCGCGCATCCCCACATGGATGGCCGGGCAGGCGAAAATCCTGGCCGTCTATGATCAGCCTCATTGGCGCAACGCTGGCCTGTCCGGCGACGCCATGAGCCAGCGCGGCCCAATGGTCGAAATCCACGACGCCTCGCCGATCGAGGGCGGCCCATTCGCGCTTTTCGGCTTTGTTGGCGTCCCTCCCGACGTAAGAGAGACGAAGAAGGACGAAATGATGCGCTTGGCGCTTGCCCAACTAACAGCAATGTTCGGGGCCGCCATGGCTGAGCCGATAAAAATCATCCTACAGGATTGGGCCTCTGTTCCTGAAGTCGCTACACTGCAAGATCGAGCGCCTGTCCGTAGTCATCCCAACTATGGTTTGCCAACTGATCTCAGACACTTGTGGGGAGGGGCATTGCATTTGGCGTCCACTGAAGCAGGGAAAGAGTTCGGCGGCTTTTTGGAAGGGTCGCTTGAGGCGGCGGAAGCAACTGCACGAGAATTGACGATGCCGCCCCCGTAAAATTCTATCGCTAGGGAGTCTTTGGCTTTAGCCGAGCCACAGCAATCGATCCCAGAATTGGGCTGAACCAAGTCCAAGATCCAACTTTCAGCAACCTCCAGACACGAACATCACCGCGCCTAAGATCGCATATTCAAATGCGTTGGATCATATGGGCACGCCTCAAGCACAGTCGCATTGACAAGATCGCCCAGAACGTCGATTTTCATGGGAGATTGTGTCTCAGAATGGCCGGGATCGACAAACGCATATGCTAGGTTCCTGCCGATGCGATGCCCCCAATCTCCCGAGGTTACCGTTCCCACCACCCGATCGCCTGCGATCACAGATGCACCGCCATGCACTGGAGCATACGCGCACTCAACGCCGAGCGTGACCAACTTCTTGCGAGGGCCCTCACGAAAGCGCTCTCTCAGAGCCTCGCGCCCAACGAAATCTCCTTTATCCAACTGCACGAAACGATCAAGCCCCGTCTCAAAAGGGTCGAACTCGGTCAAAATGTCAGATTTCCAGTGCAAAAAGCCTTTCTCAAGTCTCATTGAATCGATTGCCCGCGCGCCGAAGAGTCGCAGCTCATGCGGCCCGCCAGCCGCACACAAGGCGAGGTAGGCGGCGTAGAGCTGATTATTGGGGACATGAATCTCATAGGCGAGTTCCCCAGAAAAGCTGACTGCCATAACGACAGCTGGCGCTATTCCGACAGTGGCCTCGCGAACGCTGAGCCAAGGAAACGCTTCACGCGACCAGTCCGCGCGGCTGACTGATTGCATGACCGTACGCGCTTTGGGGCCGGCAAGAACCAGGATGGTATACTCGTCCGTGAGCGATCGGATTGCGACATCATCAGTTGCTGAAAGATGCGCTCGCAGCCAATCCATATCATGGAACTCTGACGCCGCCGCCGAGCCGTACCAGACGCAGCCGTTCGGTAAGTTTGCCACCGTCGCTTCAGACTTCACCATGCCCTGATCGTTCAAGAGATAACCGAGCCCAACCCGGCCGGATTTCTTTTGGACGCGACCACACATCATACGATCAAGGAAGTCATGGACGCCTGCGCCAGTCAGCTCAAGCCGATTGAAGCCGCTCACCTCCGCAAGACCGACACCATCACGAACCGCAGCCACATCACGCGCCACAACATCAAAAGTTTCATTGAAACGGAAACTGTGTGTTTCAGCAAACTCAGGCGATGGCTTCAGATAATCCATCCTTTCCCAACCATTCACAACGGCAAACGCCGCGCCGGCTGCGGCCAGGATTGGCGTCAAGGGCGTTGTTTTGATCGGCCTACCAGCCGGGCGGTGTTCATGGGGGAGATGAAATCGAAACTCGTTCTGGTAATCCTCAATCGCCTTCATAGCGCACAGTTCAACGTTGGCATGGCCCGTGAACCGGCGCGGGTCAATTACCCATGTGTCGTAACAAGCCTCGCCATGAACGATCTGCTGCGCCAACAACCAGCCATGGCCACCGCCCTCACCCAGCCCGGCGCGTAAGCCAATGATGCAATAAGCGTTATGTTTTCCGGGGACCGGCCCAACCAGTGGCGCACCATCAATAGTGTAGGTGATCGGGCCATTCACAATAGTATGGATGCCGACTTCCGCTAGCACCGGCATACGTGCGATCGCGCCTTCAAGCACATCCGTCACGCGGTCCAGATCGTTGGGACAAAGCGCATTGGTGAAACCTGGATCAATGCCGCCCATACCCCAGGTGCGGCAGTCTTGCTCATAGAAGCCGACGAGCAACCCTTCCTTCTCTTGCCGGCAGTAGTAGTCGGAGATCGGACACCGGATTAACGGCATACGATGACCGGCGTCACGGATTGCCTGGATGGGTTCTGTGAGGAAATATTGGTGCTCCATGGACATGACCGGATGCTGGACGCCCATCATCTCTCCGACCTCGTTGCAACGGTATCCGCCGGCGTTTACGACGATCTCCGCGCTCACATCGCCCTTCTCCGTATGCACGGTCCAGCTCCTGTCGGCATGCTGCGTAAGGCCGTTCACGGGCGTGTGGCGATTAACCTCAGCCCCCGCCAGCCGCGCGCGTCGCGCCAGCGCTTGGCAGAGCTGGGCCGGATCAATGTCGCCGTCGAGCGGATCCCACAGACCACCAATGAGCTGTTCCGTCGAGATCAATGGATGGCGTCGCGCACACTCCTCGGCGTCAATCACCTCAAAATGAACACCCATGCCCCGCGCCATCGAGGCGAAGTGCCGATACCCATCCATTTGCGCTTCTGAATTGGTGAGGCGAATGCCGCCGTCGGCGTGGTGATAATTGATCGGGTAGTCCGGATCATCGGCAAGCTCTTTATAGAGCGCGATCGAATGTGATTTCAGCCCGACCATCGTTTGGTTCATGCCGAAATTCGTCACTTGCGCCGCCGAATGCCATGTCGTGCCAGAGGTCAGCTCATCACGCTCAATCAGCATCACATCGCTCCAACCCTCGCGGGTCAGATGATAGAGCGTGGAGCAGCCGGCGATACCGCCTCCGATCACGACGACCCGAGCGCTAGATCTCATAGCAATCTCCTTGAGTTAGAGGCGCATATGGACAGATGGAAAACCGCCAACGTCAACTCGCAATCGGATGCCCCAGAATTCTGGGACGATCATTGGAAAATGTCAGATTTAGGCGCCATCCCATCGGCGAGCATTGGGGTCCAACAAATCAGGCCCTAAAAGCCGGTGACGTGGACCGCACTCTGCAAATGCTATCAAGTCGTCAGTTTGCTTATCCGAGATAAGACCTTAGCCCTATTTCAAAGGCATTCGAGTCCGCCCAGAAAAAGACACAATCCAGTAAGTTTTCCGGGCTGGAGACCCCGCATCGATCTCAGATCCCCTAAATCGGGGCTACAGAGCCGAGCGACTACTAGCAATGCAAAAGTATACCTTGTGTACGAATGAATGAACCGAGCCAGCATATAGATTATTGGAATACAAAGCGGCAGATGCTTGATGTCACAATGGGCACATCTGCCCAAAAACTAAGCTCAAATGTGGCATTTTTAAAAGAATCAGATGAAAAAGTATATATCCCCGCTCTATGCTTCAACACCCCAGCGTATAAATTTGAGTTGCAGCGCACTTAGCTGAAAAACTGAATTAATTATTATTATCAACCAATTAACAGCAGCGCCAGGATGGAAAATGCAACCCACCAGCATACCAAAGTATAAACACCTCAATAGCCTCCAATATTAGCGTAAATTATTCATATGGCTTTCTAGAGATACAATGTGAGCACTCTGGGCCACATTCTGCAGAAATGGTGTTGCGAATGAGGCAGACTTTAGTCGGACATCATTGACTTGGTCACATCCCGCCGAGATTTAAGAGCACAAAGGTAAGGTGTTGAACTGCGTCGAAGCTGTTGTCGGTACGGCTAGTCGGAATGCATGGGGGATTAAAATGGTTGAGATCAGTTTTGAAGCAGCAGGCACATTTTCGGGTGCACAGGGTGCAGGCAACGTACTCTCCAATCCAACTTCGCTACAGTTTGGCCCGGACGGTCGTCTGTATGTGAGTGAGCAAAATGGCTCCATCAACGCATTCACGGTTGAGCTTCAGGGCGACACATGGGTTGCGACCGACCATGAATTAATCATGGACGGCAGTGGCAATGAGGTCGTCAAATCTCTTCAGAACCATTTTGATGATGGCAGCGAATGGAACAGCGGCAACGTCGGCAACGCGCCTCCTACAAACCGCCAAGTGACTGGCATTTTAGTTGGCGGAACCTCTGACGAGCCGATTCTCTACATCTCCTCTAGCAGCCCAAGCATAGCTTCGAACGGCGAAGTAAACCTGGACACCAATTCTGGCGTGCTGACCCAGGCGTCATGGAATAATACCACTCAAGAATGGGAAGTTGTTGATCTAGTCCGCGGTCTGCCGCGCTCCGAAGAGAACCATGCTGTTAACGGAATGGTGCTAACGGAAGGTGGCTCAAAACTGCTGCTGCAAGTTGGCGGTTTCACCAATAATGGCGCGCCCTCGGGGTTCTTCTCTTACACCAATGAATATGCGCTCTCAGGCTCGATCCTTGAGATCGACTTGGTGGCGGTGAACGACCTGACCACACAAAACGACCCCCAAGGCGGTCAAAACGATACAGCACGGGCCTACAAATACGATCTGCCAACCCTCGACGACCCTAACGTTGAAAACATTACGGATGGGGTTGGCGAAGATGAGTTTGGCATGGACGAGTCCGGCCCCTGGGGGGGCAATGATGGCCTCAATATGGCGATTCTGCCCGGCGATGCGCCACTTCGCATCTATGCAGACGGCTTGCGCAACGCATACGACCTTGCGATCGACCCGGTTACTGGCAACATCTACTCTGTTGATAACGGATCGAATGGTGGATTAGGCGGCGCTCCGGCGACAGAAGCTGGTGATGATGACGGTGACGGCATCTTCAACGAGGCCATCACCTCCCCGAGCGGTGGAAGCTTTGGAGAGGGCGAACCCCTAATAAAAATTGTTGAGGGCGGATATTATTACCACGCCAATCCGGTACGCTCCAACCAAAACCAGTCATGGACTGTCTACAATGACGCCGGGAATGAAGATACAAGCTTAGACGTCAGCTTTGTTAACGACATCTCAGCTTTGGTGCCGGCAGGCCTGGATATCCCAACTGGCTTTTTGATCAATCCTTCCAAATTCGCTGGTCTTGAGGGCCTCGACCCGAATGATCCCACTGATTTGGCGACCATTAACGCCCGCTTGGCCCTTAGTGGTGAGACTATCGACAGCGATAATCTTGAAGGCTTTGATCCTGACGGGGCTGGGCCGGGCCAGCAGGTTATCGAGATCCTCGGCTCCTCGACCAACGGCATCGTTGCTTATGACAGCGGTGGTCAGGCTTTTGACGGCTCGATTGACGGAGCGCTTTTCGTCACACAGTTCAACGACAACATCACCTTGTTGAATATCAATGAGGCTGGAACTGACCTCGAACCGATATTGGAGTCAGGGCCGGATGGCATCTTCGGCACTTCGGACGACGAAGTTCAGGATCCCGATGGCGTTCTGTTCATTGCAAACAACTCCCTTGGCGTGCCTCTCGCCAACCCGCTCGACGTGGTGCAAGGCCCGAACGGCACTCTCTGGGTGGCGGAGATCGGCGGCAACGAGATTACCGTGCTGGCGCCCTCAGAGTTCGTCGCGGGGCCAGATCTAGACGCCGACAATGACGGCATCTTAAACGTTGACGACCCCTTCATCCGTGACGCGTCGAACGGCACCAGCGTGGTGATCACGCCGGGCCAGCAGTTCCTCTGGGACTTCGACCCCAACCAGGACGGCAACCTGCCGGGTCCTGACGGCTTTGGCGGCGGCCTGACCGGCGTCATGATCAACGGCGTGACCGACTTCGAAGACTTCTTCCAGTCACCGCGTGATCCGAGCGATCCGAGCAACAGCCAGATCAACCTGGACAACGTGAAGTTCATCACAGCCGCCGGCGGCGGCACCACGGTCATCGAAGAGGTGTCGACGGGCGACCCGTTCCAGGGCGCCAACACGGGTGAATTCCTATTCCACACCGGTTTCACGCTGGGGGAGACGGTCGAGAATTTCACCGTCACTTGGACCGTCGCGAATCCGAACGCGGGCTCGCTTGGCCTAGACCTGACCAACAATTTCCAGCAGCTCGGCGGCTATATCGGCGACGGCACCCAGTCCAACTATCTGAAAGTCGTCGCCATCGCTGCGAACAATCCGGCGGCGGGAGTGGCGCCGAACGCGAACATTCAAATCGCGCTTGAGAATGCGGATGGCACCGTGCAGACGGTCAACTTGCCGGCGAATGGCATTTTTGACCCGGCCAACTTGCAAACTGATTCCGACATTGTCTTCACGCTTGAGGTGAACCCCGTCGCCGCGACCGCGCTGGCCTCGGCCACTTATGTCGACGGTGCGGGCGCGCCCGTGACGATTGCGGCGGACCCGCTAACGCAAACCATTGATCTCTCGGGCTCGAATGTCCTTGAGGCGATCCTTGGCAACAATACCGTCGGAGGGCAGTCCACAGGCGTCGCCGCCGGTCTCTTCTCCAGCAGCACCCTCGGTGGCGGCGACACCTTCCAGGCTGTTTTCAAGGATCTTGAGGTCTCGGCCACCGAGGCCGAGGTCGCGCCAGTGGCGAACGACGACAGCGCCAGCACGCCGGTGGATCAGATCCTGACCATCCCTGTGTCGACGTTGCTCGCCAACGACACGGACGCCAATGCCGGCGACACTATCTCCTTCGTTGACGTCAGCAATCCAGTTAACGGCCAGGTCGAAGTCAACGGCGGCGTCGTGAGCTTCACGCCGACTCCCGGCTTCGAGGGCCCGGCGAGCTTTGACTACACGATTCAGGACGATGGCGGCTTGACTGCCTCGGCGACGGTCGATGTCAGCGTCGCAGATCGCGTGCTGCTCTATCGCGTCAACGCAGGCGGCGGCGAAGTGGCGGCGATCGCCGGCTCGGAGTTCGACCCGAGCGGCACGGTGGCGTGGGCGGCGAACACCGGAACCGGCCAGCAGTCCGGCGACGGCTTCTCTGTCAATACCGGCAACATCTCGACCCACGGTACTCTCGGCCGCGCCGACGCCGCCTCGCCTTACGCGTTGCCGGATTATGTGCCTCAGGAAATCTTCAACATGGAGCGCTGGGACCCTGGCGGTGAGCCGGAGATGCTCTGGTCATTCGATGCGCCCACGGCAGGCACCTATACGGTCAACCTGTTCATGGCCAACGGCTTCGACGGCACTGCCGGCGCCGGCACGCGGGTGTTCGATATCGCAATGGAGGGCGCGCTGGTTGAGGATGACCTCGACCTTTCCGCGACTCTCGGCAATCAGGTCGGCGGTCTCTTCACCTATGAGGTGGATGTCACCGACGGGGCGCTCAACATTGAGTTTCTGCACCAGATTGAGAACCCGTTGGTCAACGCCATCGAGATCATCGGCCCGGCGGCTGGGCCGGCGACCCCGACAATTTCGATCGTAAGCGGCGATGAGGTCGTGAGCGAGGCGGACGGCACCATTCAGGTGTCGGTCATCACCAGCGAGACGGTGCCGATCGGTGAGGACGTTACATTCGTCTATGAGATCGCCGGCGTCTCTGCCACGCCCGAAGGTGACTATTCGCCAAACGAGGCGTTGGTAGGCTCAGGCACAGCCACCTTCACCGGCAATGCGACGATCGCCGGCGGTTCCGCAGACTTTCAACTGCCGATCGACATCCTCCAGGACATGGAGGAAGAATTCGCCGAGACCTTCACGGTGACGATCACCAGCGTCAGCCCGGGCTATGACATCGCCAACGGCTCGGCGACGATCACCATTCAAGACGACGACTCCTCGACCGAACCGGGCAACATTCTCTACCGTGTGAACGCTGGCGGCGCCGAGGTTATCGCCACAGATGGCGGTCCGAACTGGTCGGAAGACACGCAGCAAAGCAATTCTCCGTTCCTCGTCAACGCTGGCTCGAACAACGATTTTCCTTCGGATGGCTCACCTATCGCCACCCAAGTCTTGACCACCGCACTGCCGCTTGGCGTCTCGATCCCGCCGCAAGAGGTGCTCGGCATCGAGCGCTGGGACAACACGACCGACGCCGCTGGCGAGATGGCCTGGGCGTTTGACGTCGCTGCGGGCACCAATGTCGAGGTGCGCGTCTACATCGCCGAACTGTTCACCGGCATCGGCGACTCTGACGGCAGCGGTGATCCTACGGGCGACCGCAGCTTCGACATCTTGGTGGACGGCGCGCTGACGCCGCCGCCTGCGTTCGACGATATTGATCCCTATGTGCTTGGCGGTAACGCCTTCGCCTCCGCGTCTGTCGTCACCTATCAGCTGACCAGCGACGGCACTATCGACCTCGAATTCATCCACGGTGTGGAAAACCCGGCGATCAAGGCGATCGAAATTGTTGCATTGGACGAGACTGGCCCACCGGTCGACTCCATAGATGGTGTCGCTGTTGATGGCGACGACTTCTCATCCGACGCGGCCGCACCGACGGCCATCACTTTGCCATCCGATGGGTCGCTTACGGTTGCTTCCAATCTGGAGGGCGGCCACAATGATCGTGACTTTATCACGGTGTCGATCCCGGAAGGGCAGATCCTTACGGGTCTGTTCCTGACCAACTACGTAGCCGACCTGAGCAACAGCAGCTTTATCGGCTTGAACGTCGGCTCGGATTTCGTCGTCGATCCAGCCATTCCCGCCCTCGGTATCACACCCGATGGAGTCGTGGAGCCCGGCGACCTTGAAGGTGGCTACATCTTCAACGATGGAGACATCGGCTCCAACCTGCTGCCGCTGATGAACAATACCGGCGCAGGGTTTGCCGGCTTCGATGCCGGCGGGCTGACAGGCGATGTCACCATCTGGCTCAACCAGGGCGGCGACGCCAGCCAGGCGACGCTGACTTTCGTAACCGCTCCGAGTGTGGACGTTGCGCCCGAATTCTCGGCCGAAACGCCATCGGAAATCGCTGTTGATGAAAACACAACCGCTGTGTTTGACTTCGACGCAACTGATGCGAACGGCACCGCTGTGACGTTCTCGCTCGGTGGGGACGACGCCGCAGCATTCTCGATCGACGAGACCACAGGCGAACTCGCCTTCAATGCAGCCCCTGACTTTGAAGCTCCAACTGACTTTGACGGGGATAACGTCTACGATGTCGAAGTGATTGCGTCCTCGAACGGTCTGGATACAGCACAGACCGTCACAGTGACTGTCAACGACACCATCGACAACCTTATCCCAGGCGATCTGGTCATCGCGATCAATGCGGGCGGCCCGGCCCTGACCTACGATAACGAAACACCGGGTGACACCTCGGACGACATCGCCTTTGTCGGCAATACGGGTAGCTCTGGTGGTGCGCAGACCCTTGCCACGGACGGCTTCGCATTTAATGGTGGCAACGCGTTCAACGACAATAACGGCGGAAATGGCCAACAACCTGTCTTTGACGGCACACCTTTCGAAACAGAACGTAACACTGGCCCAGCGGCTTTTGCCGGGCCATTGATTGCCACTATCGACGTGTCAGGCAGCACCGCCAATTTCTTCGAGATAGATCTCTATTTTGCGGAATTGTTCCAAGATGCTGAGGGAGATCGCGTCTTCGATGTTTACATCGAAAACACACTCGTTCTCGACGACTTCGATATTCTGGGAACCACTGGCGACTTCAACACCCCAATCATCCAAACATTCTCTGCTATTGATCCGACTGCTTCGGGCCTAGCTGATGCGATCGAAATCACCTTCGACAATACGAATATCGACGGTGGAACCGGCGCCGCTGATAATGCGGCAATTACGGGTATTGTCGTACGTGAGCTGGTCGAAACCGACATCACACCGCCAATCGCGACCATATCCCTGACGCTTCCAGCAATCGCCGCCGATCCTATCACTGCGACCATCATCTTTGATGAGCCGATTGAAGGTGACATGGTCGATCTCGCCGACGTCATGTTGACGACGCCGTCAGGCGATGTCGCGCCGGTCACCGTCGGCTACACTCCGGGGACCCTCAC
>JAHQVS010000133.1 GCA_019634215.1 Paracoccaceae bacterium
GAGAGGGCTTCGTTGAGTGCGGATGTCACGACGCCCTCACGGGCGCTGGCGCGCCAGAGGTTGGTGAGCGGCTTGGCGCTCACGCCGCCCACCCATGTTGAGGCGCCGTCACCGCGCCCCGGCGCGGGTGATCGCCGCCGCGTCCTCAGCGGCCCGGACCCTGTGCCAGAACCACGCGTCGACAGCTTCTAGCGCCGCCTTTTTACTGCGATAGCCGCGTCCGACGAGGTCCCGGGCGATGGCGATCATCTCTTCCTTGCCTAGGTCGGCCTCCGGCGCGCGGAGCTCCGCCATCAAACGTTCGCGCTCCTCTTGTGAGGGCCGCGAATTTTGCAGGCGGCGCACGAAATCTGCGACCTTTTCTGGGCTGCTCATGCTTTGGGCCTTTTCTTGGCGGCGTTAAATTTCCAAGAAAAGACAATATATTCAGTTCATTCCCCTGTGAAGCGGCAACAGGGTGTGTGTGCGGTCTCATCTCCGCCCGCTCCCTGTCCCGCCTTGGCTCTGGGTGCGTGATCGCCTTCAGATCAGGCCGATATTGCGGCTGATATTGTCGCCCAACTCGGTGAACACCTGATGCGGCGAGCCCGCAACCACTTGGCCGACCTCATTGAAGTAGGCGAAATCCTCTCCCGCCGTCTCGGCGATTTGGCGCATCCAGGCGATCTTGCCACAATAGGGGATGTCCGGCTGCGGGCCCATCCAGAGCTGGGAGATGTCGCGCGCGGTCTGCTCCAGCGCGCGGTCGACCTGTTCCGCCTGTTGCGGTTGCTGCGCCGTGTTGAGGCCGACCAGCCCGGCGATGGTCAGGCGCGGCCAGAACCCCTGCCGGCCCAGTTCGAGAAACTGCACGAAGGTGCGCGCGGCCTGGGTGGAGAGGCGGTCGTCCCGGGTCGGGACCACCACATGGGTGGCGGCGCAGAGCGCGTTATAGGCGAACAGCGTGGTGCGCGGCGGCAGGTCGATCACGACAGCGCCGAACCGGTCCTGCACTTCGGGCGAATACAGCACTGAGCCAAGCCGCAGCCGGGCGTCTCCGCCGCGCCCGGGGTCGAACACCCAATCATAGAAAAGCCGCTCTTCATGCGAGGCCAAATCGACCGAGGCGTCAAAGAACTGGCCGCCCTCCAGATGCTCACGCGGGGTTTCGCGCCCTAGCGTGAGCGCCTCCGCGCCCTCAAGCCCGGGTTGGAACAGCAGGCTGGCGCGGTTTTCGTTTTGGATCATGGCGCCGCTCTCGAAGTTGCGCCCGGCGGAGAGCAAAATCGAGGACATCGAGCCCTGGAAGTCGAAATCGATAAACAATGTCGGCTTGCCGTCTCGCCCCCGGCGGAACCGCTGATCGCCGAAATAGGCCCCGAGGTTGGCGGTCAGGGTGGTTTTGCCGACACCGCCCTTGAGGTTGCCGATAACGATAATCGGCATCCGGCTCGCCTGGGAGCGCCATGCCGGAGTCTCGCCAAGGTCGCGGTCGAAGCCATGTTCGATGGCGTCGTGAATCCGCAGCAGCGCGTCGCCGTCCGCCGCCGCGCGGCGGCGTGTCTCCTCAAGCGAGGACGTCATGCGATTGATCTGGCGCTCGTTTTCGCGCGCGGCGGATTCCGAAGCCTCCAGCTTCTCCCGCGCCTGTTTGAGGTTCATCCGCAGCTCAAACTGCTCGCCGTCGCGCTCTCGGCGGCCAAAGAGCTGCCCGGCTTTGAACAGGCCCCCAGCCAAGGCGGCGAGCGCCGCCACCGCTATGCCCGCCGCTATATGCTCCAGCCCATCCAAACCAAAGGCTTGGAGAAAACTCGCCTCATCCATCCGCAGCCCCATCCCCCTGCGGCGCCTCTGATCAGAGCGCCGCTTCCTGAGCAGTCACCATAGTATGGGACGTTGGGGAAGGTGGTTGACGCAAACGGAGGGGAGATGTGAGCCATGCTCCACATTTCCCAACCGATTTGGCGTTTTAGGCCGCGCCTATTCTGAGGCGAGATCAGCCGTTAGGCTTCAGCTCCGGCTTCTAGTTCGCGCGGAGGCATCCCGAGGCGGGCGCGCATATAGTCCTCAACAGAGTCAATCATAACCTCCAACCGATTTTCAAAGACGTGGTTGGCGCCCTCGATCTCGGTGTGGGTGATGACGATGCCTTTCTGGGTCTTCAGTTTGTTGACAAACTTCTCGATTTCCGCTGGCGGCACGATCCGGTCTTGCACGCCGTTCAGCACCAAGCCCGAGGAGGGGCAAGGGGCTAGAAATGAGAAGTCGTACATGTTGGCCGGCGGCGCCACCGATACGAAGCCGGAGATCTCCGGGCGGCGCATCAGCAGTTGCATGCCGATCCAGGCCCCGAAGGCGAACCCGGCGATCCAGCATTGCCGCGCGTCCGGATTATGCGCTTGCAGAAAATCCAGCGCGGCGGCGGCGTCCGACAGCTCTCCAATGCCTTCGTCGAACGCGCCTTGGCTGCGGCCGACTCCGCGAAAGTTAAAGCGCAGCACGCTGAAGCCGAGACGGTGGAACAGGTGATGGAGTTCGTACACCACGCGATTGTTCATGGACACCCCGAGGCGAGGGTCGGGGTGCAGGATCAGCGCAATCGGGCTGTCCTTTTCTTTAACCTCATGGTACCGCCCCTCCAGACGTCCATCCGGTCCGGGGAAGATCACTTCTGGCATCTATGCTGCTCCAACCGCCGACGCGTCGTGGGGCGAGAGCGCCGCTTGCGTCGGGCTCTAAACTTGACTAAATTACTAGGAAATTTCAGTTCCTATCTCCGATTTCCGGAGGGCGCTCCCAGAGCCTTAAGTACAGGGACGTGGCCGCCGAGATCAGCGTTGTCAAGCGTCTTTGAGAAAAACGTATTGACAAGACGGTGCGATTCAAGCGCGCCGTCTTGTGGGGAGGATGATCACATGCGGTTAAGCACGAAGGGCCGGTACGCGGTCACGGCGTTGGCGCATATGGCGATGCGCGGGTTCGATGAAGACAATGAACCGGCGTTGGTGACGCTGTCCGAGATTTCCGATCGGCAGGATATTTCACTCGCCTATTTGGAGCAATTATTCTCCCGTCTTCGGCGCGAGGGGTTGGTGTCGAGCGTGCGCGGCCCAGGCGGCGGCTATCGGCTCGCCAAGCCGGCGGGGGAGGTGCGGGTGTCGGAAATCATGTCGGCTGTGGACGAGACCCTGCACGCCGCCAATTGCGGCGACGAGGTCGGCCAAGGCTGTGGCGGCTCGCTTGAGGCGTGCCTGACCCATGACCTGTGGGCGCAGCTCTCGGCCAATGTGCATCTGTTCTTGCACGGCGTGACGCTGGAGGACGTGATCTCCAAGCGCGTCGCCCCTTGTAACGCGCTGCCGGCCTTCACCGCGCTGTTGGCGAAGGATGGCGCCGCTCCAGGAGCTGCTTGACGCTCTCCCACTGAGGTTATCGCGCCGGATCAATCAGAACGCCAAGATCGCGCACCACCCGGAACCCTACATCCCGGGTGCGCTTTTCGGCGTTAACCGCGAAGCGGGCGTTGATCGTCAGGTCATAGGGCGCATTGAACCAGGAGCCGCCGAGCGCAATGCGTTTTGAGCAATTTGGCTGGAACGGCACACGTGAGGACCGTAAGGGCACGTCACTTTTAAGCGCTTGTTCATCGCAAGCTTCAGTCCATTCCCAGAGATTTCCCAGCATGTCGTGCAGCCCGTAACTGTTGGGCGGGAAGGAGCCGACTGGCGCGGTTTGATCCGCCCAGGCGTCCCGGCCTTCGGCGTGTCCGCCGCAACACTCCTCTTGGCCATAATTGGCGTGCTCGTGAGAGACTTCGTCGCCCCAGGGATAACGGGTGTTGGCCCCGCCAAGGGCGGCGTGCCGCCATTCATGTTGTTCTGGAAGGCGGTAATATTGCCCTGTGCTATTGGATAAATGCGCGAGATAAAGCTGAGCGTCCTTATAATTGACGTTCAGCATCGGGCGATCGCCGCGTCCCCAACCTTGATCCGGCGGCCGGTGGCTGCCGCAGCCTCCGGCCTCCAAACAAGCCTCCCATTCGTCGAAGGTGATCTCGTATTTCCCCATGGCGTAAGTGCGGCCGGGGATCGGGATCATTTCGGGGCAGGTTTCGCAATCCGTGAAACTTTCCCCAGCTTGGAATGGGCGCAAATGATAGTCTCGGGTCAGCGATGAGTTGATCCAGGGCACTTGCCGCCCCTGGGTGATTTCTCCGACCTCGCGGTTTGCCTGTTTAATCGCGTTCTCGATCGAGACGCCTGCGCGCGGCAAATTGCGGAGCAATGCGGCGGCGTAGGGGCTATTGTCGCCTTGGCCGTCTTCGGCGACACGCCCCGGCGCGGCGGCGAAGCCGATCAGCAGCCCGCTGCTGGCCGCCTGATTTTGCTCCAGCAATCCGACCGGCTGCAGGCCGCGCCCGGCCTTGACTTGGCCAACACCCGCCAGATCGAAACTCACGCCCGCCATCGGATTGTCCCGGCAGGCGTCAAGCAGCGCCACGCTGACCTTGCTTTTCGCGCGCATCCGCTCAAGCAGCGAGTCGATCTGGACAAAGCCCTGTGCGCTGCCGCCGACCTGGGCGTCGACGGCGACCACGTAGTTGCGACCTTCAATCTCAACGCCATGGCCCGAATAGTAGAAGAACGCCGCATCGGCGTTGTCGAGTTCGGCCTCGAACGCGTCAAAAGCTGTTAGAAACGCCGCTTCGGTCTGGTCAGTGAGGGTGAAGACCTTAAAGCCGAGTCCTCTTAGCGTTTCGGATATGTCCTGTGCGTCATTGATCGGGTTCCGAAGCGAGCCGACATGGCGGTAGGCGTTGTTGCCGACCACCAGGGCGACTCGGGTCTCGGCCAAGGCGGCGGCGGAGTGGAGGATCAGAAGCGCGGCGGCGAGGAACGGTGTCCAGAACTTCATGACAGCAGCCCTTTTACCCGATAATCGATTCCGGTAAGTAAGAACCAATCATCACAGTAAATTGGCGAAACTTCGCCGCTCTGGGCCCCTATTTCGTCCGCTCCGGCTCCTGTCCGATAGCTTTGTCCAGCTCGGAAACGATATCAACCAGATAACCCGCGACAGTGCGCAGTAAGCTCATCGCCACTTTGGGGTCATGGTTGACCACGTCCAGCAACTCGTCGTTGCCGATGCGGAGGCCGACCACCTCCGTTGTGGCCACCAAATCGATGTTGCGGGGCGTGCCGCGAATGACCGACATGTCGCCGACCACCCGCCCAGGCTCGACCTCGCTGATCACCCGCCGTTCGCCGGCGACGTTGGCGCGCGGCCACAACAATTGCGCTTGGCCTTCGGTGAGCACATAGGCCCCGTCAGTCGGATCTCCGGCGCGGAACAGCGCCTCACCGGGTTCGGCCTTGATCCAGCGCGAGGCGTACGCCAGCAGCCGCAGATCCTGGCGGTCCAGCCCTTCGAACAGCGAGACGTTCTCCAACACCCTTAATTTGGTCTTGAGGTCGGCGGAGGTGGACTTCACCTCGGTCAGCATCTCGTCCACCGTCTTGCCGACGCCGCCAGCCTTGACCAAACGCCCGTCGGAGATCTCAAGGAACATGTCATATTGCGATTGGTTGGCGAAGGACGGTTCCAGAAACAGAATCGTCGTTTCAGGCAGCAGATCGCGCAGATTCTTGCGCATGGCCGCGCGGCTGTCGGCGGAATGCGTCGCCAGCGCCCGGTCGAGCACCAGGATATCCGGCTTCTTGATCGCGGCGCGGACGAAGGCGATACGCTCATGGGCGAAGGGCGGCAAATTTGCGCCGCCGATTCCAGCCTCCACATCGCCGATCAGCAGCGCCACCGGCCCCTTCAGGCCTTCTTCGGCGAAGACCTCGGCCACCAGGGCTTTGAGTTTCTCGGCCTTGGCGCCGGCCTGTTGCGAAACTTTGCCAAACAAGGCGTTCTCATAGAGGCACAGCCCCGGCGCATAAGCGTCGGCTGAGAGCGGCGCGAACACGTCCCCAGCCTGGGCGCGCAGCTCTCCGCGCGCGACCCGGCACATGTTGCGCATGCGCGGCGCTAGTTTGGCCGGGAAGACGTCGCCGAGCTGTTCGGCGGCCACCATAAAGGGCAGAGCCAGCAGCAGCGCGCGCTGCTCTACGTTGCGTTCGCCGCCACGCCCGATGTCCGGAAGCGCCGCCAACCGCTGAAACAGCTCCGGATCAACCCCGCTCAGGCGCTGAAACAGCGGGTGATCGGTGCCGACCTCGCCAAAGGTGCGCACCAGGGTCGTCAGCAGATCCTCGGCCAAGTCTAACAGCTCGTCCTCGATCTCGAAATCCTTCAGCGCTTGCTGGAAGCGCGGATCACGCGACATCTCCTCGGGCGAGATCTTTACCCGGGGGGTGGCGAACAGCAGGTTGGAGGCGAGGTCCAGACCCGGATTAAACACGTCCGGGTCAAAGCGGTGCACCGCCTTAGCGAGCCCGGCCGCCTCGATCCGCGCCCAGAGCTTCGGTCGCAGCGCCACCACCTTCTGAGCGAGCTCATGCCGTTTTTCCGGATCAATGGTCAGGTGCACGCAGCGGTCGAACAGGTAGTCCTCGGTGCCGATGGCGTGCAGGATCTTGAGCCACCATGCGTCCAGCGCTTCCTGGCTCTCAAATCCGATCAGGCTAGGGTCGAGCCAGTCGGCGTCGCGCGGATCTGGAGTGGCGCCTGCGGCGACAGCCTCCTCAATATCCGCCTCAAGCGCCGCATGTTCCGCCGCAGAGAGGCGTGGCGCGCGCCTCAGAGACATCTTCACATTCTCTTCGATCGGCGCGTTGAACAGATAGGGCTGGCCCGAGGCCACCCCTATTCGTGCCGCGATCACGCCTTGATGCAATTCCGAGAGATTTTGGCCCGCGACCTCCACCCGCCCGGCGCTCGGCAGGGTGGCGCGGGAGAGCAGTTGCGCCATCGCCTTGCGCTCCACCGCGCTCTCGCTCTTGATCGCAACCATCGACCCGGCGGGGATTTCCGCGTCGAGGTTGGCGAGCACCGGATCGCCGCCCGGCGTGGAGACAGTGACGTTCTTGAGGCTGATCGGTCCCTTCAGCGACGGGGTATCTTCCGGACGGCCATTGAACAGCGCGGAGTCAATCATGCCGCGCGGGGCGAATTGCTCGACGATGGTTTGATAGCGCAGGCCCATGTCCTGCACTTGGTTGTAATAGGTTAACAGCTCCTTCCAGGGCGCCGACAGATCCTTATACGCCGCCAGCGCCGCGACCAGCGCGCCGACGGTCAATTCGCCCTGAATCACCAGATAACCGCCGATGGCGAAGAAGAAGAATGGCGTGAGCTGATTGATGAAGTTATTGAGAAACTTCATAAAAAACTTCTGGCGGTAGATCTTATAGCGGATGTGGAACAAATCGCCGAGCCGCTTGGAGAAATCCGCCAATGCGTACGGCGCGCCATAGTTCGAGCGCAGATCTTCGACCCCGGCGACGCCCTCGCCGATGCGCTCGGCGAGCTTGCGCACATGTTGAACCCGCTCCTTGTTGAGCAGGTTGATGCGGCGTTGCAGCATCGGGATCACATAGGCTTGCACCGGGATCAGCGCGATCGCCGCGAGGCCGAACCACACATTCTGCATAAACAGGAAGGCCAGAATGGTGAGCATCTGTCCGGCCTGGAACACCGGTTGCGCCACCGCATCGCCCATCAACCCGCCGAGCGGCTCGGCTTCGCTGGTGACCATTGAGATCAGCTCGCCCTGGCTGGTGCGCCGGAAATGCGGCAGCGGAAAGCGCAGGATGCGGTTAATGAGCTGATAGCGGAACCGCCGCAGCAGCCGCTCGGCGACAACGCCCTTAAAGGTGTTCAGCTTCATCTTAATCACGCCGCTCATCAGCACGAAACCGATGAACGCGGCGCACAGTGCGGCCAGAAACTCTATCTGGGTGAAGGTGAAGCCGAACGCTTCGACCGGGGAGCCGTCCCCGCCGATCGCGTCGTTCACGATCACCTTCGGGATCTCCAGCGTCATATACAACACTGGGAACGACGCGATGGTGATCGCGAGCAGCATCAGCTGCTGCCGGGCGCTGTGGCGCCAGATATAGGAGAAAAGCGTCGGATCCATCAGGTTCGCCCGGGCTTGTCGACGCCGTTGGCGCAGGCCGTCAGGGGGCTGGCGGTCAGGCAGGGCGCCTATGGGGATGAATGACCGGCCCTGATCGTGGACCGGCCGAAAGTTGACTGTGGAATATGGGATGCGAGACCGCCACCGCAACTGTCTTGCACCAGGCGCATGGCGGAGCGGCGCGGGCGGCGGTGCGCTCGTCTCTGATCTGGTTAAGTTTTGCCCAGCGCGCGCCTGACATAGCCCGCTTGTGCGTCGGTCAGCGTGTCGATTTGAGCCTCGTTCAGATCTGCGTCGGGATCGAGCCGCGCGCCGGAGTCAGGGCCTGCAGTCTCGTCATAAAAGCTTGCGCCGAAAAGCTTGGCGCCCGCGAAGGAGACGCCGCGTAGATCTGCGCGGGAGAAATCGACGCCCATAATGTCGGAGTCGTTAAGTTTCGCCCCGGAGAGGTCTGCGCGGACGAAGCGAGCGTTCACCAGGTAAGTTTCTGAGAAATCGGCATCTTTCAGCGTGGCGCCGATAAAGGAGGTGTTGCGCAGAGTCGCCCCCTTGGCGTCGAGCCCGCTTAGCTCCTCGCCGTCAAACACACAGGACAGCAGATCTCGCCCGCCGAAACGGCGTTGGGCGATCATGCGTTCGCGCAGATCCGGCGGGATCGAGCCGGTGACGTAACGCTCCTCGCGCCAGGGGTCGGCGCCGTCATGGTAGCCGGGGACGCTCTCCCAATAGCCGAGGCGGTGCTCCGACAGCAGCTCGATCCGGCCGAGCCATTTGCAGGATTTGTAGAAATATTTGCCCGGCGTCACGATCCGCACCGGCCCGCCATGTTCGTCTGGCAGCGGCGCGCCGTCATAGCGCAGAGCGATCAGCGGATCATGGCGCTGGATGTCGGCCAGGGTCAGCGTCGTGTCATGTTTGCGGGCGCTGTGAGCGACGAAACGGACGCTGACGGCCTCCTGGGCCGGTTCTGCCGCTGTGAGCAGGTCCATCACCCGCACCCCCTCAAACCGGCAATCCAGCTTCGACCAGCGTGTGACGCAGTGAATGTCGACCAGACGCTCGGTCTGCGGCAGGGCGGCCAGATCGTCTAGCGTCAGCGTGCGGGCCGCGCCGACGCAGCCGTCGAGCCGGACGGTCCAGGCCCCGTCCGGCATGAGCGCCTCGGTTTCACCCACGACAGGCCAACTCTCCTTACGGCGGATCATGTTTTGGTTCGGCGGACGGCGCCAATCGGCAGGGGAGGGGGCGGGCATCAGGGCGCTCCTCGCTGAATTGTGGCTTGGCCTTGGCGCCGGGAGCGGGCTTGATCACCGCCGAAAAGCGCTAAGGGGAAACGCTATGATCCGAGTTTTCACGCTGATGTCGAGCCTGCTGCTGGCGCTCGCCGCCTCTCCCGCCGCCGCGACCGGCTGTGTCGCCCCCGAGCGCTGCGAGATTGAGGGCGGTTATTATCTGGCCGCGCCGCCGCCGGCGTGGGATGGCGAAAGCCCCCTGGGGCTGATTGTGTACTATCACGGCTGGAACGCCTCACCCGAAGGCGCCTTTCGCAACCGAGCCATGGTCGCGGGCGCGCATCGGCGCGGTGCGCTGTTCGTCGCACCTTTCGCCTCTAACGGCTATTGGCGCCAGATCGGCGAGGGCCGGGCCGAGGGCGGGCGTGACGAGGCCGCTTACGTGCGCGCGCTCATGGCGGATCTGAAGGCGCACTGGCCGATCGATGACGCCCGCACCCTCGCCTCGGGCTTCTCCCGCGGCGCCTCGATGGTGTGGAACATCGCCTGTTACCAAGGCGCCCTATTCGCCGGCTATGCCCCGATTGCAGGCGGCTTCTGGCGAAACACCCCGCCGGATTGCCCCAGCGGCCCGGTCAACCTCCGCCATATTCACGGCCTCGCGGATGGCGTGGTGGCGTTTGATGAAGTCGGGATTTATAACTCCGCTCCGATACCGGAGGGGATGGCCTTGCTGCGCCGTCTCAACGACTGCGGCGCAGCGCCGGAAGCTGCGCCCTCGGGCGACGAGCGTTTGACCTGCGAGCGCTGGGCGGGCTGCGGCGCCGGGCGGGTTCTGGAGCTGTGCCTGCATGACAAAGGGCACTCCATTCCGGCGGAATGGGTGGGGGAGGGGTTGGAGTGGTTGGAGAAAAGTCGTCCGTAAGCGATTGAGTGGCTGCGGATCGCCACCACTCAAATGCTAGATTTACGCCTCAGCTCCAGAATTCTTCCAGAACAATGGCGCGGCGCGGGCCGTCCGGGGAGTCGACCACCAGCTCCGTTCCTGGGTCCCAATGGGTCATGCGGACCATGCCGATTGCGACATTCATATTGAAGTCAGGCGACCAGGCTGCGGACGATATCCGGCCGACGATCTTGTCCTTCGCCAGCAGCGACCAATACCGGTCGCAGGGGGGGACGGCGGGGCCATCAATGGAGAGAGGCCGGATTTGCTTGACTGGCCCCTCCTTGGCCACGCGCAGCAGCGCGTCCCGTCCGATACAACCGATCGCCATTTGCGTGTTGCAGAACTTGCCAAGCCCGCACTCATGCGGCGTGTTGTCGTCCGTCATGTCATTGCCATAGGACAGCAACCCGCCCTCGATCCGCTCGATCAGGTTTGGGCAGCCTGCGCGGACATCCAGTTCCTTGCCGGCTTCAAACAAAGCATTCCAGAGCGGGATGCCAAGATCGCCGCCTTCAAGATAGATCTCGAAGCCGCCTTGTTTCGAGTAGCCAGAGCGTGCAACCACCAAGTCGCGGCCCTCGAACTGTAGATGGTCATAGCGGAAGAACCGGATGTTCCGGATGCGGTCGCCGAAAACTTCGGCCATCAAATCTTCCGCCTTGGGGCCTTGCACGGCCAGGGGCGACACATCAGGCTCATCTACCAGCACATCCAGCCGGTAGCCATAAGCCAGGCCCTTGATCCAGTAAAGCAGATCGCTGTCCGCGATCGAGATCCACCAGCGATCTTCCGCCAGCTTCACCGCTACCGGGTCATTCAGCATGCCGCCGGTCTCATCAACGACGGGAACATAATAGCACTGCCCGGGCAGCATTGAGCGCAGATCTCTGGGCGTCAGCAATTGCATCAGCCTGCCGGCGTCTGGGCCGCGCAGTTCGACCTGCCGCTCGCTGGCGACATCCCAAATCTGAACCGCTGATTTGAGATGGTGGTAGTCCTCCTCCAGCGAGTGGAACACCGTCGGCAGCAGCATATGGTTATAGACGGTATACGCCTTCACGCCCGCCGCCTCGACGCCGTCGGAGAAGGGAGTCCGCCGCAAGCGGCGAGAGAGAGACAATTGCGCCATGGATGCTTAATCCAATTCCTTGACCAGCTTCCGTAATTGGAATTTCTGGATCTTGCCGGTTGAAGTTTTGGGGATTTCTCTGAAGATGACTGATTTCGGGGTTTTGAACCCCGCCAGGTGCTCTCGGCAGAAGGCCAAAATCGCGGCTTCGTCCGCTATGGCCCCCTCACGCAACTCCACAAACGCACAGGGGGATTCGCCCCATTTCGGGTCGGGACGCGCCACAACCGCCGCCGTTCTGATGTCCGGATGCCGGTACAGCAACGCCTCGACCTCGACCGAGGAGACATTCTCTCCACCGGAGATTATAACGTCCTTCAGCCTGTCGCGGATCTGCATATAGCCATTGGGATGCACGACAGCCGCATCTCCGGACCAGAAGTAACCGTCCTTCATCGCCTCGGCGGTGGCGGCTGGGTCCTTGTAGTAGCCCTTCATGACTGTGTTGGCGCGAATAGCGACTTCGCCTTGGGTCTCTCCATCGCGCGGCGTCGGCCGCCCGGCGGCGCGGTTGATGACGGCCAGCTCCTCGACCATCGGCAGGGCGACGCCCTGGCAAGCGCGGTGCTCGGCTTGCTCCGCAGGGGGGAGCGCAGCCCAGCTATCCTGCGGCAAGCATTGCGAGATATGTCCATAGGTCTCGGTCAAGCCATAGACATGCATGACGTCCATGCCGAGCGCCGCCATGCGCTCAAGCACCGCAGGTGGGGGCGGCGCGCCAGCGGTCATCGCCTGCAAGGGCGGGTCAAACGGCGCGCTGGGGGCGGCATCGCTCTCCGCCAGCATTTGGAGAATGACGGGCGCTGCGCCGAAATGGGTGACGCCTTCTGCGGCGATGGCGGCGAACAGATGCTCCGGAGCGTTCGAAGCCGGGAACACCATCTTACCGCCGAGAATGGCCAACATCCACGGGTGCCCCCAGCCGTTGCAGTGAAACATCGGCACGACCGACAGGTACACTGGACGGCCAGCAGGCTGCCAGGCGGCCACTGTTCCCAGCGCCATCAGGTAGGCCCCGCGATGATGATACACCACACCCTTAGGCCGCCCGGATGTGCCTGACGTATAATTCAGCGTGATTGCTTGCCACTCATCTGCTGGCAGGTAATTGCCTTCGATAGGGGCAGCGGCGAGAAGATCCGAGTAAACCTTGCCGCCAGCCTCACAGCTTTGCGCGGACTTGCTATTGGGAGCGACGATCTCAATCACTGGCGGTGGGCTGTCTAACAGCGACAGCGCCTTCTCCAGCACGGGGCGCAAATCACTGCTGACGATCACGAGGCGGCTGTCGGAGTGATCAATGATATACGCGATGGTCTCGGCTTCCAGGCGCGTGTTCACCGTCGACAACACGCCGCCGGTCATCGGAACCGCGAAATGCAGTTCGAACAGCTCGGGAATATTCGGGGCGAGAACTGTCACCGTGTCGCCATCGCTGATCCCCGCTACGACCAGTCCTCCGGCGACGCAGCGCACCCGGTCGCGGACTTCGGACCAACTGCGCCGAGTCTGTCCTGTCACAACCGCTGTCGTGTCTCGATGCACGTCTGCCGCGCGATCGAGAAACGAGATCGGCGACAGCGGCACATGGTTGGCCGCTGTTCGCGCCAGAGCGTCGAAATGCGTCTTCATCGCGCTCGCCCTCTGTCTTAGCGTGGACCGTGCCAGTCGATCTGGCAGATTTCGGCGGAGCGGCCATCGAAATCCCAAACCCGGCCATGCGAACGGACTCGGCCCTTGGTGGCGGTGGCGACCGTGATATCCGGCCCCATCCAATAGTCGGTGTTGCTAATTACAACCTCCTGACCGCCATTGCCGGTGACCGGAACGATCTCTCCCTGGATCTTTTTGCCAACCGTCAACCGCCTTGCGACTCCTTCCGTTTCGAAGCTCACTGGTGCGCGCTCGGCGCCGAGGAACTCGCTGACCAGCATGCCGAACAGGCCCGTCGTGCCCCTGGCCGCGCCGGTGAAAATCGCGATCAGCGCGTCATAGGCGGCGTCGCTTGACCGTTCGTCGATGAACGCCGCCGCCTTCCAGTTGCCACGGCCCATATTGCCCGGGATGTCCATCAGCAGCCCAACGTTCAGGCCGGAGAGGTCTTCGTCGCCAAACGCGCCTTCATCGATGCGGATGCCGACCCAGGCCTGGCAATAGCCCTCGGTCGGCGGATGTTTGCCGAGGCTGACCACGCAGGGGCAGAACACCGTGCAATTACAGTTCAGGATGAGTTCGCCTTTGATTGTCCAATCCGGGATTGAAGCAGCGTCGAGCGGCATCGGGGGGTCCTCCAAAGTTATAGGATTAAGGTCGCTAGACCGAATAGGATCAGACCCCAGCCCAGCGGCTGGGTCAGTCGGCGCCCGATGTCAGGCAGTTTTTCGAGGGTCATCAGCACCATGGCGAGGCCCATAAAGGTGATGTCCATGGCGCCGCCGACAAACCCCAGCAGCATCAAGGCCCAGCAACAGCCGACGCAATCCAGCCCCAGGCGCAGGCCGTTGCGAAACGGGCCTTCGTCCCAGTGTTGCATGAAGAATGTCAGCGGCGCTCTACAGCGCGACAGGCACGCCTCTTTGAGCTGGCTGAACTGGTAGAGGCCGGCGCCAATCAACAGGGCCGAGGTAAGGGCGGCTGAGAGGCTCTGGCCAAAGCTGCCGATCAGGCCAGCGTTATAGAGAGCCACTTGCAACGCGGCGGCGGCGGCTGAAAACCCTAACCAAGCCGACAGATAACCGGCCAGAAGCTTTGCGAACCCGCTCGGCGGCACATGCGTCGCATGACGTAAATCATCATAAGTTGTGAAGGCGGGCAGCGCCGTGGGGGCCATCATTGCAGCGCTCATCAATGCCCACATGCCCATGACAGAGGGATAGCTCGCGCCTCCGGCCGGCCCCGCACAGAACATCTCGATGAGCGAGGCGCCATAGACAGCCTCCAGCGCGAGAAGCTCCTCGGGTGCGGCCATGCTGGCCAACAGCGCCCAGCACACCAGCAGCATTCCGAAGAACGCCAACCAATGCGCATGGCCCATCCATTTGAGACGGGTTGCGAGCAAATCTTTTCCTCCCTTGGGCGCCTTTCCAGCTTGCGGTATAATTGCCTGACAATTAAATGCCTTACAAATGAAAAATGAATGTCTGACATATGAAAAAAGATCAACAAAAACAAGAAGCAGACTTGCCTGCGCAGATCGCCAAATCCATCCGTGACGCGATTCTCAGCGGCGAACTGACAGCAGATGACCGTTTACCCTCCGAGACTGAACTCGCTGATTCTTACGAAGTGTCGCGCCCAACGGTGAGGGAAGCGTTAAAGCGATTGGCGGCGCAATCGCTGATCCGAACCCAGCGCGGAGCTTTCGGCGGGGCGTTTGTGCGACGGCTCTCCTATGAGGAGGCGCAGGTTCAGCACGCCACCACCTCGACGCTGTTGCTGTCCATCAATGAAGTGGATTTCGAAGTGGCTTGTGAGGCGCGCTATGCGCTGGAAAAATCCTGCACTGTTCTGGCCTCAAAGCGGCGCACGCGGCAGCACCTAGAGGCTATTAACGCGGAGATTGACCGGCAGGGCCAATCAAAGCTCAGTGATGAAGCCTTTTGCGCCTCTGATGTGGCGCTGCATCGGACCTTGGTTGACGCGGCGGGGAATCCGATCCTGTCCTATCAGCTCGCAGGGGCGGTCGAGGCGATGCAGCCGCTGATGAACATGATCACCTTCAGCGCCCGCTCCCGGGAACAGATCGTGCGGCTGCACACCCGCCTCGCGGGCGCGATCGAGGCGCGAGAGCCGGGGGAGGCGGACAGAGTTCTGGCCGAGCTGGAAGATTATACGCTCGACCTCGGCCAAGGCGTCATCGCGTTGAGGGACAAGACGCGGCAAACGGCGGAGACGGCGTCCTTGGATGGTTAAGCGCGCCGCTCATCATTTCGAATATGGCGAGGGCGCTCTTGTAGGGCGCTGATCGCTTTAGGATCAGCCGATCGGCGCTGGGGTTTTCTGGCTGAACAAGCAGGCGATCGCCAGCATCACGCCTGAGACGGCGGCGATCATGCCGGCGGCGCTGACGGCGTGCGCGCCGCCGAGCCAGAGCGGGCCGTAGCCGGCGAGAATATAGCCGAGGATCGCCGATAGAGCGGCGTAGACGACGCTCCAGGCCACCTGGGCGGAGAGGCGGTCCGTCGTCAGGCGGGCGGTGGCGGGCGGGCAGATGAACATCGCGATCACGATGATCGAGCCGACCGCATCAAAAGCGGCGACCGCCGCCACCGCCGCCGTGGAGGTCAGACCGATGCTGAGCAAGGTGGTGGGAACGCCCATGGCACGGGCGAAGCCGTCGTCGAAGGTGGCGAGGGCGAGGGGGCGCCAGAAGATCAGGGTCAGGGCTGCGATCAGCGCAGCGACGATGGCGATGCGCGGCAACTCGGGCGGCAGCGCGGCCAGCGCCTCAGGATCGAGTAGCGACGACCAATCATCGGCGGCGAACCATATCAGGCTTTCGAGATTGCCCATCAGCGCGTGCTCGACGTCGAGATGGACGGCGCTGGTGTCGGATTGCTCCAGCAGCAGCACCCCGGCGGCGAACATCGAGGTGAACACCACCCCCATCGCCGAACCGGCGTCGATCCGCCCGAGGCGCTTGACCGCCTCGATCAACCCGACCGCGACAAGGGCGGCGGCGGCGGCGCCGAGCATCATCGGCAGGCTCTCCACCGCGCCGGTGAGCAGGAAGGCGACGACCACGCCCGGCAGCACCACATGGCTGATGGCGTCGCCAATCAGCGCTTGACGGCGCAGCAGCAGAAAATTGCCCGGCAGAGCGCAGGCGATGGCGGCGAGCACGCCGATCAGCATCGGCGTCAGGCTGAGCTGGACGAAGTCGGGGCCGAAGAAGTCGCTCATCAGGCGGGAACCTCCATGGGCGGGCCGATGACGCGGTCCAGCTCAGCGATTTCATCCGGGGTGAACACGGTCTCGATCTCGGCCAAACCGTCGTAACGGCCGCCGAGAGCGTCGGTCTCGTGCAGCCGGCGGGCGATCTCCCAGCGCTTTTCATCGCGCAGCGCCTTGGCGGCTTGGGCGCGGCCCGTCCCGGTGGCGACGCCGTCCCGGCGGATCAGGCCGGCGCGGCGGAGGACGCGGAGGGTGAAGCGGTCGTGAATGGGCTCTGAGCGGGCCAACGCCAACAGCC
>JAHQVS010000134.1 GCA_019634215.1 Paracoccaceae bacterium
CCTTCCATGCCGCCATGCCGGAGGAGGCGTGGCGCTACGCTTTGCCGTCCACACCAGAGACACAGTGTCTGCGCCGCTACGGCTTTCACGGCATCTCGTATCAAGGCCTGACGCGGCAATTGCAGGTGCTGTCCGGCGCGCCCTCGCCACAGAGGCTGCTGGCGCTGCATCTCGGCAATGGGGCGAGCCTTTGCGCCATATTGGAAGGGCGTTCCGTCGCAACGTCCATGGGCTATTCGCCGCTGGATGGGCTCACCATGGGCACCCGTTGTGGCTCGATCGGCGGCGGCGCGGTTCTGGCGCTGGCGGCGGCGGTTGGCGTTGAGCGGGCCGCGCGGATCTTGAATCATGAGAGCGGCTTGCTTGGCCTTGGCGGGGCCTCGGATATGCGGACGCTCGCGGCGTCTGACACACCCGAGGCCCGATTCGCGATTCAGCATTTTTGCTACTGGGCGGTGCGTCATGCCGGTTCAGCGATCGCAGCGATGGGTGGCTTAGACGCAATCGCCTTCACTGGCGGCATCGGCGAGCACGCCGCCGGGGTCCGGTCGGAGATCGTCAAGGGATTGGGCTTCTTGGGCGCGGCCATCGACCCGGCCGCCAATGCCGCGAGCCAAGCCCGTCTTCACCCCGAGGGTGCGGCGGTTGGCGTTTGGATCATTCCGGCGCGTGAGGAAGAGACCATGGCGGCGGAGGCGTTGCGACTCCTGGGGTAGCTAAGCCGCTCGCGCTGCGACGAAACCGGCGACGTCCTCTAACGCTTGCCGCATCGGGCTCTCGGGAAAGAGCGACAAGGCGCTGTGGGCGGCGGCGATATGGGACCGAGCGCGCTCAATGGTTTTCTCCAACGCCTGATGGCGACTCATGAGCCCTAGGGCATGCTCCAGATCGCCCTCCTCCTGGCGCCGTTTCTCAATACAGCGGCGCCAGAACCCGCGCTGATCCTCATCTCCATTCTGATAGGCGATCAGCACTGGCAGAGTGGCCTTACCCTCCCTGAAATCGTCGCCAACCGATTTGCCCAGTCGCCGGGTCGCCCCGCCATAATCCAGCGCGTCATCAGCGAGTTGGAACGCGATCCCCAGCTCGTCGCCATAGCGCGCCAGCGCCTCAATCTGCGCTGACGGCGCGCCAGCGATCACCCCGCCGACTTGGGTGGCCGCCTCGAACAGCGCCGCCGTCTTGGCGCGGATCACCCGCATGTAAATTTTGTCGTCCTCGGCGAGGCTATTCACTGTGGAAAGCTGTAATACCTCGCCTTCGGCGATCACGGCTGACGCGTTGGAGAGAATGCCGAGAACTTCCAGTGAGCCGGTCTCAACCATCAATTGGAAGGAGCGGCTGAACAGAAAGTCGCCGACCAACACGCTCGGCTGATTGCCCCACAGCCGGTTGGCTGACGCCTTGCCCCGGCGCAGATCGCTGCCGTCGACGACATCGTCATGCAACAGGGTGGCGGTGTGAATAAACTCGACCGTCGCCGCCAGCCGGATATGATGCTCGCCGGTGTAGCCGCAGAGCTGGGCCGCCGCCAAAGTCAGGATCGGTCGCAGCCTTTTGCCGCCGGCGTTAATCAAATGCGCGGCCAACTCTGGGATCAGGGGGGCCGACTCCGAAACCATGCGGTTAGCGATAAGCGCGTTGACCCGCTCCAAATCCTGCGCGACCAGAGATTGGAGACGGTCAAAGGCGGCGGCGTCTGGATTCTCTTGACTCAAGGATGGTCTCCGTGTCGGCCGCTGCATGTTTAACGGGAGAAGGAGTCCCCATGGAGGAGCTGTTCCGTACCAACGACCCCGCTCTCCTGTCATTCGCAACCGCATTGTTGTCGGGCGAGGATATAGAGGCGCATATTTTCGACGTCCATATGAGCGTGTTGGAAGGCTCGATCGGCATGTTGCCGCGCCGCGTCATGGTGTTGAGCGAGGACGTGGTCGCCGCCAAGCGGATATTGCGCGACAATGGGATCGATTTTGAGCCTGGGCCAGGGTGATTTCGCGATGGCGGACGGCGAAACCGAGCGGCAATCGGCGGCGTACGCCCAAAGTGCGTTTTCTCAGGGCGCGTTGACCGATGACGCGTTTCTAGATGGCCGCGTGCGGTTGTTGCAGCCTAAGCAGGGCTATCGCGCCGCCACCGACCCGGTGTTGCTCGCTGCGGCCGCCGCAGCCAAACCGGGTGATACGGTCTTGGATCTCGGCTCGGGTGCGGGGGCGGCGGCGTTTTGCCTCGCCGCGCGGGTCTCCGGCTTGTCGATGGTGGGATTGGAGCTCCAGCCAGCCTACGCCGATCTTTCTCGCCAAAACGCAGCGCGCAACGGTGCGCCGCAGCGGTTCACTTGGCGAAGCTTCATGGGGGACGCCACCGCTCCGCCGCCGGACCTGCGGGCGATGAATTTTGATTGGGTGATCACCAACCCACCTTTCTTCGAGGCCGATAGTGGCCTTGCCTCGCCGACCCCAAGCCGGGACGCCGCCCATCGCGAAGCGGTTGGGTTGGATGTGTGGCTGGACTGCGCCCTGCGACGGCTCAGACCGAAAGGGACGCTGGTGGTGATCCACCGCGCTGAGCGGCTGCCGGAGATGTTGAGGGTGCTGGAGGGGCGTGCGGGCGCTATAACGGTGTGTCCACTCTGGCCGCGCGTGGGCGCGCCTGCCAAACGGGTGATCCTGCGCGCGGTGAAGGAGGCGCGCACGCCGTTTCGGCTCGCTGCTGGATTAACCCTGCATCTCCCAAAAGGCGATGCGTTTACGCCAGTGGCGCAAGCGATTTTGCGGGATGGCGCTCCGCTCGACTTCTAGCCCGGCTTACGCCGGGGTATGTCGGCCTATAAGTCTGCTATTGGCCCGGAAACACAGCCATGATTGACGAGAGTTCGCCGTTTTCGCCGAGTTACCGCACCGCGCGCCAACGTTTCCTCGCAGCTGTCGATCGCGCCGGGTTGGAGCGCCGCTCCTGTCTGGTTCCGGGGAAGGGGCCGGCAGGCGAAGAGTTGGCGATAGATGTAGGGCTGCGATTGGTCCCAGGAGCGCGCCGGGCGGTGGTGGTCTCCAGCGGATTGCACGGGGTTGAGGGCGTGTTTGGCGCAGCGGCGCAAGTGGCGCTGTTGGCTGATGCGCCGTGGCTCAAGGCGCCAAACGTGTCGCTGGCGGTGGTTCATGCTCTCAATCCTCATGGCTTTGCGTGGGAGCGGCGCTGCAATGAGAATAACGTCGACCTAAACCGCTCTTTCTTTGAGAATGGCGCCGCCAGGCCCGACACCCCCACGTTATACCGCCGTTTGACTAGTTTTCTGAACCCGACCACCCCGCCGTCCCGGATTGAGCCGTTCGCGCCAAAAGTGGCGTCCGTCGTGGCGCGATATGGCTTCGGCAATCTCAAGGCGACTCTGCCGGTCGGGCAATATGATTTCCCCAAGGGGCTGTTCTACGGCGGCGCCGGGCCAAGCGCGACCCAGCGGATTTTATCGGAGCATCTGCCGGAATGGATCGGCGACTCTCGCAATGTGCTGCACATTGATCTGCATAGCGGCCTAGGCCCCTGGGGAAGCTATAAGCTGTTGCTGGAGGAACGGCCGAAGGATCTGGAACTGGCGGCGTTGCAGCGCCGGTTTGGCGCGGGTGTGTTCGATTATGACCGCGATCCGCGCGCCGGGCGCACCACTTCTTATGAGGCGGTGGGGCTGATGTCCTCCTGGCTGCCACGCCGGTTTCCGGAGCGGAGTTATCGTGTGATCACCGCCGAATTCGGAGCCTACCGCAATATCCGCGTGCTGCAATCATTGCGGGCGGAGAATCGCGCCCATCATTTCGGCGCGCCACAGGCCGAGCATGCATGGGCCAAGGCTGATCTGTTGGAGATGTTCGCGCCTGCGGATGCGGGGTGGCGTCGGCGGGCGGTGGCGGATGCGGTTAATATCGTGCGCCGGGCGATGAGCTAAGCTCGGGAATGTTGCGCCGCACTCAGAGCCGGATAAGCTGCCGCTGCGCAGGCTTCTCCCTCTGAAGGACCCGACCGAAATGCCGATTCCAAACAGTTTAATGGCGAAGGCCGAGCTTCACGCCGAATGGCGGAGGGATTTTCATCGGCATCCTGAGGTTGCGTTTGAGGAGAAGCGCACCGCTGGCTTGGTCGCTGAGCGCTTGCGCGGCTTCGGTTGCGATCAAGTGGTGGAAGGGCTGGGCGGCACCGGCGTGGTTGGGGTGATCCATGGCCGGGGCGGCAGCGCGGGCTGGGATGCAGCCAAGGCGGTGCTGTTCCGGGCCGATATGGACGCATTGCCGATGACCGAGGCCAACGGCTTCGAGCACGTCTCACAAAACCCTGGCGCGATGCATGGCTGTGGCCATGACGGCCACACCACCATGCTGCTCGCCGCTGCGCAATATCTGGCCGAAACCCGCGCCTTTGATGGAAGCCTAGTGCTGTGCTTCCAACCGGCCGAGGAGAAGGGAGGCGGCGCCGGAGTGATGATCCGGGATGGGCTGTTGGAGCGCTTCCCCTGCCGCGAGGCGTATGCGCTGCACAATCTTCCTGGCTTGCCTGTCGGGGCGTTCAAGGCGGTCGCGGGGCCAATAACCGCCGCCGCATGGGATTTCCAGGTCAGCGTTAAGGGCGTCGGCGGCCATGCGGCCCACCCCGAATCTGCCTCGGACACCATTGTTGCGGCGGCGCAATTCGTCACGGCGGCGCAAGCGATCCCTGCGCGAGGCGTCAATCCGACGACGGCGGTGGTGCTCTCCTTCACCACCATCAACGGCGGCGACGCCTTTAACGTGCTGCCGGACGAGGTGCGGCTGAAGGGCACCGTGCGCTGTTTCAACACCGAAACCGGGCGCGCGGTGGTGGACCGTTTGCACGTGCTAGCGGCGGGCCTGTCCCTGGCGAACGGTGCTAAAAACCCAGTGACCATCACCATCGATGTCGATCCCGACGCTTACCCCGCCACCATTAACAGCGTGGCTGAGACCGATTTCGCCCGCTCGGTGGCGGCTGAGGTCTCAGGGGCGGAGAATGTGTTCGACGCGCGTCCGGAGATGGGAGCGGAGGATTTCTCCTATTTCTTGGAGCAGATGCCGGGGTCCTTTCTTTATATCGGCAATGGCGACAGCGCCCCGTTGCACAATTCGTCCTATGATTTCAACGATAGCACCACCGCCTACGGCGCTGCTTATTTCGTGCGTTTGGCGGAGCGCGCGCTGCCGCTATCTTAAACTGCTGGGCTGTGTTTCGCGCCCCTTGCAATGAATTCTGGAGCCTGCCCACATGCCGTTCGATCCCGCCGCCGCGCTCGCCAACCTGCTTCCGGAACTGACCGAATGGCGGCGGGATATTCATCGTCATCCCGAGCTAGGTTATCAGGAGACCCGCACCTCCGGTCTTGTCGCCGAGCGGCTGCGCGCCTTTGGCTTTGACGCCGTTGAGACAGGCATCGGCGGTACTGGCGTGGTGGGTGTGTTGCATGGCAAGACCGGTCCCGACAAAGGGCCTGATAAGGCGATTCTGCTGCGCGCCGACATGGACGCGTTGCCAATCGAGGAGCAGGATCAGGAGCGTCCGCACCGCTCCACCGTGCCGGGAACCATGCACGCCTGCGGCCATGACGGTCACACCACCGCTCTGCTCGGCGCCGCCAAGCGTATGGCCGAGATGCGGGATTTTGAGGGGACGGTGTATTTCTGTTTCCAACCCGCCGAAGAGGGTGGAGCGGGCGCCAAGGCGATGATCGAGGACGGGCTATTTGAGCGCTTCCCCTGCGCTTACGTGTTCGGGGCCCATAATTGGCCGGGCTTGCCTTTGGGGACCTTCGCCGTTCGCCCAGGCGCGATGTTGGCGGCGTCGGACAAATTCACCATTCGTTTAGAGGGGCGCGGCGGCCATGCGGCCAAGCCTGACAATTCCCGCGACCCGATCGTCGCTGGCGCACATCTGGTGACCCAGGCGCAGGCGCTGGTCTCTCGCCGCGTCGACCCGCTGGAGCCTGCGGTGCTGTCGATCACCGCATTTCACGCCGGGTCCACCTTCAACGTCATCCCCGAAACCGCCGAGATCAAGGGCACCATCCGCAGCTTCGGCGACGCCACCCATCAGACCCTGATCGACGGCCTTCGCCGGGTCGTCGCCCAGACCGGCGAGAATTTCGAGATGACGGCGGAGATCGAATTTTCCGCCAATGGCTACCCCTCGACCCTGAATCATCCCGAGGCTGTCGCTCTCTCTCGTAAGGCGGCGATCGCCGTGGTCGGTGAGGACAAGCTGAACGACGATTTCCCTCCGACCATGGGCGCCGAGGATTTCGCCTTCATGAGCCGCGCCAAGCCCGGTTGCTTCGTATTCTTCGGCAACGGCGACAGCGCCGCGCTGCATCATCCGATGTATGACTTTAACGACGATGCTCTGGCCCATGCGGTGGCGTATTGGGAGTCGCTGGTGGCGGAGATTTTGGGGGCGAAGGCGGCGTAAGTTCGCCCCAGGGAGGGCCAACCTCTACAGACATTTCCGCATGATCGGCCGCGTCGGCGATCGCCGGGCCGTCTCGGTGAAACCCGCCCGTTTGTAGGTGCTGGCGAGGCCAATCCAGGCGTAGACTGCAGGGTAATTCTCCCGGTCGGGCTCGATCGGGTATCCCTCCAGAACCGTCCCACCGCGCCGTTTCACAAAGCCGCAAGCCGCTTCCAGGAGCCTGAGCGAGACGCCCTTGCGCCGCCATTTGGAGGCAATGTAGAAGCAGGTCACCGACCAAACTGGTTGATCGTCGACCGGTTTCAGAATGCGTGAGCTTTCCAGTCGCGGCAATTCCTCACGCGGGGCGATGGAGCACCACCCGATCGGGGCGTCGTCATGATAAGCGAGCAAGCCGGGCGGATTGTCGGCGCTGAAGTGGCCCCGCATTTCGTCACGCCGATCGGTTCGGCTAAGACTTTCAAAGTCTTTCTTTCGAAGCCGCCACAACATGCACCAGCAGCCGCCGGAGCCGCCTTTATCTGGGCCCATGAGCTGCTCGAAATCCGCCCAGCGTTCGGGCGAGGCTTCAACTATTTGAATTTCCTTGGAAGAAACAGTCATTGTGCATGCTTATGAGTGCTGCGGGGGCCATTCAAACTCCTGTTAACACATCCGACGCCAGTATGTTCAGCAACTCAAGCTCGATTTTACTTGATCCCCACCGGCTCCTCGCCGCCGACGGAGGCGGGGACGACCGGGGTCATACTTTTGGGGCGTTGCTGTCTGACTCCGCCATTGGCGTTAGCAGCCACCAACAGAGCGTCCAGGCGGCGGTCGCGCCCAGGAGCTGCGCCACGATGAACGGCACGACATCAACAGGCCGAACGCCGGCGAAGGTGTCTGAGAAGCCACGCGCGATCGTCACCGCCGGGTTGGCGAAGGATGTGGAGGCGGTGAACCAATAGGCGGCGGTGATATAGAGGCCGACGGCCATCGGCACCGCGCTCTCGCGGGATTTCAGCGTGGCGAGGATGGTAAACACTAATCCGAAGCAGGCGACGATCTCGGCAAACCACTGTGCCGGTCCGGTGCGAATCGTGGTGGAGGCTTGCAACAGCTCCAAATCAAACATCCCATGGGCAGCCCAGACGCCGATCAGACCGCCGAAAACCTGCGCGACGACGAACCCAGCAGCTTCACTCCCACCGATCTCACGCCGCAGCCAGAAAACCAACGTGACCGCCGGGTTGAAATGCGCCCCGGAAATCGGCCCGAGCATGGTGATCAACACCACCAGGATCGCCCCGGTTGGCAGGGTGTTGCCAAGCAGGGCCATGGCTCTGTCGCCGCCCGCCAAGTCCTCCGCCATGATCCCCGAGCCAACCACGGTTGCTAGCAGGAAAGCGGTTCCAACGGCTTCGGCGACCAGGCGTTGCGCTGGGGTGTAGCAGGGCACGGATTCTCTCCACTTTGTGGTTTCCGCGCTTTTCGATGCCTCAGCCTGCCCACGCAAGCCGTGTCACAGAAGTTTCAAACCGTTAATCACGTCCCCCGCGCCGCCCCTTTGTCAGATCCTCGCCCCATCGCTTCATCGCCGGAACTTCGATCCCGAACAGATCCAACGCCTTTGCGGCGAGTTGATCCTCGACCTCGCCCAGGGTTTTCGGCTCGGCGTACCAGGCAGGAGCGGGGGGCATAATCACCGCGCCGATTTCGCTGGCTTGGGTCATCGCCCTGAGATGCCCAGTGTGCAACGGCGTCTCTCGCACCATCAGCACCACCCGCCGCCGCTCCTTGAGTTGCACGTCGGCGGCGCGGGTGAGCAAATTATTGGCGAGGCCGTAGGCGATCTCAGAGAGAGTATTGATTGAGCAAGGCGCAATCAGCATGCCCATGGCGCGGAAGCTGCCGGATGCGATCGCAGCGCCGACGTCGCCCGGCTGGTAAACCACGTCGGCCATCGCCGCTACGTCCCGGGGGTGACAATTTGTCTCATATCCGAGCGTCATCTCCGCCGGTTTCGACATCACCAGGTGGGTCTCCACCCCAACGGAAGCCGCCAATTGCAACGCCTTAACCCCCAGGATCACACCGGAAGCACCTGTTATGCCGATGATCAGGCGAGCCTTTGACATTTGTATGTCCTTGTTAATGAAAACTAATTTTAAGCGTGACAGGCCAATGACAGTGATGGTTCACTGATTGAACTCACAACAGAGGAGTTCCGCCTATGAGCCTGGAATCGCATCTGATCGAGCTGCGCAAGAAGCATGAGGCCCTGGAGGCCGAAATCACCGAAGCGCAAAAATCTCCTGGTTTCGACGACCTCGAGGTCCAAGCTCTGAAGAAGCGAAAACTCAAGCTCAAGGAAGAAATAGAGCGCCATCGAACGAAGTCAGCCGCCGCCTGACGGGGCGTTCACGTTCAGCGCAAGGAAGGGCGTTGTAAAGGAAGGGTGATCATCATCGCGTCGGGGCGGCTTGCGTCGGCGCGTCCAGTATGAGCGAGGTAGGCGCCGAGATCCGCCCACTATCCGCCTCCATGCCGGGGGTTTTTATCGGCACGGTAAATTACAAAATAATGAGCTTATGGGCCCGCGACACCAAGCGCCCACATCTTCAAAGGCCGTCGCTGCGCCGTGATTAGCGAGTAGCTTTGGCGCGGGGTGCCCGCCATTCTTAACATGCCGACAACCATGGAGCTCTTCGCCATCAGCTGAAAATGGGAAACCGCGCCGATTGCGACCGTGATCAGCGCATGTAGCGACCGCAGCTGCACTGCGACGAAGCCGATCAAGATACCCGTGGTAGGCTAGGCCCGCTCGGCGCTCTTTTCGCTTATGCTCGTGTCCGATACCGTCCGTGCGTTTTGTGCCATGGAGGGGTTCCGAGATGTTTCATGTGATTGCAGTCGCCCTGGTCGCCGCAGCTATGGCTGTCAATTCGCCGCTAGCGCGCGCCAATGATGCTGATTTGATCCGCAAACCAAGCCCGCATTCGGTCAGCGTTACGCTCGATAAGGCGGCCGCGATCGTGAAGCGCCAAGGCGGCAAGGTGTTCGCCCGTATTGACCATGCGCTCGGGGCCGAGAGCATCTACGAAGAACTGCGGCCGACGCAGACGTTGATTTTTGGCAACCCCAAGGCGGGAACGCCGCTGATGCAGGCTAATCAAGAGATCGGTCTCGATTTGCCGATCCGCCTTCTCGCCTATCAGGACGAGGCCGGGCAGACGCATCTGGTCTACCGTGATCCGGTGGCCATGGTGGCGGCGCATGGCCTCCAGCCTGAAGACTCAGAGATGATCGCGCGCATCACGGACACGCTGGACAAGCTGACTGACGCGTCGATCGCGATTGAGTAAGCGCTCTCAGGTGGAGATGGCGGTGAATGGCCTTTCCGCCACGTCTCGGGCTTGGGCGGCGCAGAGAAAGGCGATCATCCAATCCGCCATCGCAGCGTTCGCCACTGGCGCGCCGAGGCTGGTTTGCCCGGCCCGGGCTGCGTCGACAGGAAAGCCGTCGCCTGTTCGTAAGGTGATGAGCGCATCGACAAAATCGGCTTGAAACTCTGGATGGGCCTGGATGGAAATTGCTGTCGGGGCTGCCTCTGGCCCGTAGGCCAGTGCCGCGAACGGGCAAAATTCTGACTGCGCCAGCGTGCGGGCGCCCGGCGGCGGTATTGTCACTTGGTCTTGGTGGACCGCATGCAGGTCCATCCTCTCGAAGGGGGTCACGCCCATCCATGCGTGGTCGCTGACGATCTCATAGTTATGAACGCCTAAGCCCCAGCCACGCTCCGACTTCTCTGCCCGGCCGCCGAGCGCCTCCGCCAGGATTTGATGACCAAAGCAGACGCCGATCAAAGGCGCATCGGCGTCATGGGCACGGCGCAGGAAACCCCGCAGCGGTGCGATCCAGGGCAGATTATCATAAACCCCGTGGCGCGAACCGGTCACCAACCAAGCGTCGCAGGCGCCTATCTCAGGCAGGGGAGCACCGTCGAGAAGAGAGTGGACCTCAAAACTCAGATCGAACCCGCTGCGCGCCGCCGCCTCACGGAGCAACCGCTCGAACATTTGCGGATAGGCGCCGAACTTCTCAGATAGCTGGCTGGCGACCTTGCCAGTTTCGAGAACGCCGAGCTTCATGTCTATCTCCCGCACCCAAACTGCGAAACCTTTCTCGCACCGCGCCATAAAACTGCGCACAGCAGTCTTCCGCCTCTAAGCCCAACTGTAAGACGCCGCAAGGAGGCTTTCCGCATCATTCGGCGACGACCTTTATGTCGCGCGCCTAGCGTTAGGATCTACCACCACCTGATTGACAGTCCGGTGAAACGAAACAGTCGTTCCGTAGCCTCGTCTACACAGGTTGTGGGCAAGGGTAAATTCTGCCTCGCCTC
>JAHQVS010000135.1 GCA_019634215.1 Paracoccaceae bacterium
GGATATAGGAGACATCAGAGCGGGGGGTGGATCTTGGCGCCGGGTTTGGAGAAGATGGTTCCGAAGCCAGTGAGATGGTCGGGGATTCCGGCGCGGCGGAGGGCGCTCCAGAATAGGGCTTGGTTACTGGTGATGACGGGTTTGCCGGCGGCTTGTTCGATTTCAGTCACCACCTCCAGGCTGCGGATGCCGCTGCAACTGAGGAAGATGGCGTCGGCGCCGGGCTGGTCGATCTCCAGCGCGAACTTTTTCCAGTAACCCGGGGTGACCTGGCCGAACTCGATGCCGGTGGAGAGGTTTAGGCCTTGGAAGTCGAGGATCTGGAAACCTTTGGCGGCGAGGAATTCGGCCTCGACGGTGTTGATTTCATCCAGATAGGGGGTGCCGACGACGATGCGGTGGGCGTCAAGTTCGCGCAGTGCGTCAACGACGCCGGTCACCAGGCACATCGGTTGCGACCAGGGCGCGCCGCGTTTGATCTCAGCCATGACTTGCTGCTCGCCAATGACGATCGAGCCGCTGGTGCAGGCGTAGCTGATCACATCAGGCTTGGCGTCCGGCTGCAGGCGGGCGGCGGCTTCGGCCATGTGGTCGATGTGGCGGGCGAGGGTTTCGTTAGTGGTGTAGTCCTCGGTTTTGAGGCGGGTGATGTGGACTGCGACGCCCTCCGGCGCCATGGTGAAGAAATGGTCCTCCGCTGCGTAGTCAGTCGAGAGCAGGATAAAGCCGAGTCGGGCGCGGGGGTGTTTGCCGGCGTCCATCTCAGGTGTTCTGGGCTTGGAGCTGACTTGGTCGCCGGTTGTGAACATGGCTGATATCCTGGTGGGGAGGGTCAGGCGTTTGTGACTGGCAGCTCTGTCTCCACCAGTTCGACCCAAAATGAGGAGCCGGGGACGAGCGCGGCGTCGTTGAAATCGTAATCCGCCGAATGCAGGGGGCGGGCGTGGGGGCCGTCGATCCCGTTGCCCATCAGCATGAAGCAACCGGGGCGGTGCAGGGCGAGATGGGCGAAATCTTCGGAGAACAGCTTTGGCGCGCATGCGGGGTCGGTTTGGGCGTCGCCAGCGACCAGCCGCGCCGCGCGGGTGGCCGCCATCGCCGCGCCGGGGTCGTTAAGGGTGGGCTGGCATTGGGTGTCATAGCTTACGGTGGCGGTGACGCCGTGGGCTTGGCAGACGCCGTCGACGATTTGGCGCATGCGGGCTTCGATGATTTTGTTGCTCTCGGGGGCCAAGGCGCGGGCGTCGCCTTTGAGGGTCGCTGTACCGGGCAGCACATTGCGTTTGCCGTCGGTGAGGAACTCGGTGACGGAGACGACGCCGTTCATGCTCGGGTCGAGTTTGCGCGACACGATGGTTTGCAGGGCGCTGACGATTTCGGCGCCGACCAAGATGGCGTCGACGCCCATATGCGGCAGGGCGGCATGACCGCCGCGCGCGCTGATCTCAATCTCGAACAGGTTTTCACTGGCGGTGATCGGGCCGGGACGGGTCGCGAAATGGTTCAGCGGCATGCCGGGGATGTTATGCATGCCGTAGATGGTTTCAATCTGGTTGGCGTCGAACAGGCCGTCGCGCAGCATCGCTGACGCGCCGAGGCTGTTTTCCTCGTTGGGCTGGAACACGAAGACGACCGCGCCGTCAAACGCGCCCTTTTCGGAGAGATGCTTGGCGGCGCCGAGCAGCATCGCGGTGTGGCCGTCATGGCCGCAGGCGTGCATGACGCCCGATGTGGCGGAGCGGTAGGCGAGGTCGTTGGTCTCGCAGATAGGGAGCGCGTCCATATCCGCGCGGAGGGCGATGGCGCGGGGGGCGTCGCCGCGCCGGAGCACGCCGACGACGCCGGTGCCGCCGACGCCGGTGTGGACTTCCAGGCCCAACGCCGCCAATTGCTCGGCGACCTTGGCTGCGGTGCGATGCTCCTCGAAGCCTAGTTCTGGATGCTGGTGCAGGTCATGACGCCAAGCCATCATCTCGGCGTGAAGGGGGGCGGTTTTCATCGCGGCGCCAGTCATTGCTTTCCCGGTTTTCCTTAGGCTGCGCCTTCGCTGATGATCGCGAGGGGGCGGTCGGATGAGTCGTTGAGGGCGGCGGCGAGGCCGGCGGCGCCGGAGGGAGTGCTGGTGAGGCCAAGGGTGGCGGCATGCGCGGTGGCGTCGTCGGCCTGTTGCTCGGAGATCAGCACGAACTCATCGGCGCAGCGTTTGAGGGTGTCCAGCGCCAGCAGCGAAGGCTCCTTGCAGTCGAGGCGGCCCATGGCGGAGATCGGGCCTTCGACGCGGACGGGGCGGGCTTGGGCGATGCTTTCTTTCAAGCAGGGCGCGGCCTCAGGCTCGACCACGATGATGCTCGGCTGTTTGGCCCAGTTCAATCGGATCATATGCGCGATCCCCGCCGCTAAGCCGCCGACGCCGGCCTGCAGGTAGACGGCGGTGGGCCACTGGCCCGAGGCTTCGAAGCTCTCGCGCATCTCCTCGGCGATGACGGTGTAGCCCTCCATCACGAGGGAGGGGGGCTCGGTGTGGCCGGGCCAAGAGCCGTCCGCGAGGAGGATGGCGCCAGTGTCAACAGCGTCTTGCTCCGCCGCCTTGAGGCTTTCCTCATAGGTGTCGCCGGACCGAACGACCTTGGCGTTTTGCGCAGTGAGGCGGCCGACGAAGCCCTCAGGCACGGAGCCGGAGAGGTGGATGCGGGATTGCGCGCCGAAGATCCGCGCGCCCGCCGCGACCGACAGGCCGTGATTGCCCGCGCTGGCGCAGACGAAAGTGAGAGAGGCGGCGAAAGATCGGACCGGGTCGCTGGTAAAGTCGATGGGGTCGGCGGTGTCCGGGAAGGCGGTGCGCCATCGCTTCTCAATCAGACGTGCGACGGCGTAGATGCCGCCCAGGGCCTTGAAGGAGCCGAGGCTCATGCGGGTGGTTTCATCCTTCAGCAGCAGCGTGCGGCCGCCGCCGAGATCGACTGTCTGGAGAGGTGAGGGGCGATAGGCCGGACAGTCACGCAGGAGGCGCCGCGGCGCGGCTGCGTCTGGGTCGAAACGGATGCCGGGCGGCAATTCTGGCAAGAATTCTGGCGAGGGCGTCATGGGATGACAGTAGCAGCTTCGCTGACCCGGTCTATGCCTATGCGAATCTGGGGCATCGTGGGGCATCCTATTGAATGATAAGCATTTCCCGTGGTGCGCGGGTGGTGAGTAGCTCCGCGCCGTCAGCGCGGATCACGATGTTTTCTTCATGGACGATCATTTTGCCCGGCGTGTATTCGACACCCGGTTCGATGGTCAGGACCATGCCTTCTTCGATCACGGTGCGGTCGCCGAACATATGGGAGGGCGGTTCGGTGAGTTGCATGCCGAGACCGTGGCCGAGGCGGCCGACATTGTTGTCGGTGGGGCCGACCTCCTGGATAATGGCGGCCATGGCGTGGAACAAGTCCTCCGCCGTCGCGCCGGGGCGGGCGGCGGCGATTCCAGCGTCGGTGGCGCGCCACATCGCGTCTTGCGTGCGGCGGGCGGCGTCGGGGAGGGCGCCGACGGCGTAGTTGCGGTCAAAGTCGCACCAATAACCGTCGAAGGTGGAGCCGGTGTCGAAGAACAGCACGTCGCCATCGCGCAGGACGCGGTCGCCGGGGCCGCAGACGATTTGAGGGACGCCGCCAGGGCCTGAGATCGCGGGCAGGAACGGGGTGGAGTCCGCGCCCTGTTGCGCCAGCTCGATGCGCAGGGCGCGGGCGGCCTCGCGTTCGGTCATGCCGGGGCGCACTAGGTCAGGAACGCGGGCGTAGGCGGCGCTGGCGATCTGGCAGATATGGCGGATATGGGTGATCTCAGCCTCGGTCTTGACCATTCGGATCGCCCAGATCACCTCCGCGCCGTCGGCCAATTCGACGCCGGGCAGGCGGTCGCGCAGATCTAGAAATTGCGTCACCGGCATGCGCAGCGCCATCTCGCGGCCCAGCTCGAAGCCGATGCGGCCGGAGCTGCGGGGCAGGGTGTTGAGGACGTCGGCGAGCAGCGAGGCGCCGTCATCCTCCGGCCTTGGCGACGGCCAGGTGCGGATGTCGTCGAGCCAGGTCTCAGTGAACTGGGGCGCGCCGATTTCAGGGACGACGGCGATGGGGGCGCCGTCGGCGGGGAGAGTGATGAACCAGGGGCGGGTTGGGCTTTCCCAGAATTGACTGTCGAAACCGGTGGCCCAGCGGATGTTGTGCGGGGTGGTGAGCACCAGCCCATCGAAATTATGCGCGCGCATCAGGCGCTGCGCGCGGTCGATGCGGCGGGCGAACTCGGCGGTGTCGAAGCCCCTTGGCGGGGCTGGGGGGATGGTCATTGGCAAAGCCCTTTTTCCTCGCCGGTTGAGGCTGACAGGGAAAGGGCTTTAAAGACTAGAGTAAATACTTTCTGGGCTCGGTGTTTGTTCCGGTTGTTTGCCTGGTCGCCCGGGCGCCGCCGCTTTTTGGCGGGGAGACGGCCGATAGGGAGACCAATAGTGGACTGTTGTTAGCAGCCGCTGAGGTCCCGAATAGGGCCAAAATAGATCATGCTGATGCTGGCGTGTCTGTGGCTAGGATTGGCGGTGAGTGTCAACGCCTGTCAGCAGGTTTTGGGGATATGTTTGGCGTCTCTGATGGGGGCGAGTCCGTGCGATCGATTTCGACCTGTTCGGCGTGCGTCTCCTCAACAGCCTCAATCATCACCGAGGAGCCCGTCGTGGGGATCGCCACATAGGCGCCTTGAGCCTCGGCGGGCAACGCCTCGCGACGCGTCATCCGGAACAGAGTATAGCCGCCGAACGCCGCCAGCAGCGCTGCAAGCAAGTGGAAAAAGCCGCTCGCGCCAATGATGTCGAGCGCCGCCCCAATCGCCAATGGCCCGATCACTGAGCCGGCCCCCAACACCAGCACTAACGCGCCGCTAGCCCCCACCATTTCGGTCGGCGCCAGATGATCGTTGGTATAAGCGAGACACAGCGAGTGCAGGCTCAGCGCGCATCCGCCGAAGGCGGCGACGAACGCCAGATGCAGCCAACCGCCGACCTCGTCCACCGAGTTCGCCGCACCGGCCAGAGCGGCGGCGGCGAAGGTGGTCAAAGCGATCACCGTCCGCCGGTCGACAAGATCCGACAGTTTTCCGAGCGGCCATTGCAATAAGGCGGCGCCTGCGATGAGCGCGCCCATGAAAGCTGAAACACCGGTTAAATCGAGGCCAACTGCGTTTGCATAGATGGCGCCCATGCCAAACAGCGCTCCATTCGTCACGCCAGCGACGAACACGCCGACCATACCCAACGGCGAGGCGCGATAGACCGCGCCGAGCGCAACCGCTTGCGGCCCGGAGGGCGTGGGCGCTGGCGTGGCGCTGAGCAACAGCGGCACGACGGAAAAAGAGATCAGCACCGAGACCAATATGAACAGGTCGATTTCTTCGGGCTGGGCCACCGGCAGCAACGCCTGGCCGCCGCCCATCCCGGCGAAACTCACCATCATGTAGATTGAGAGGAGGCGCCCGCGCGTTTCGTTTGTGGCCCCGCTGTTTAGCCAGCTTTCGGCCACCACAAATATACCAGCGAAGCAGACTCCGGTGATGAACCGAAGCCCGGCCCAGAGCGCAGGGTCGATAAACAGCCCATGCACCAGCACGGTGATGGACGCCAGAGAAGCGAGGGCCGCGAAAACACGGATATGTCCGACACGACGCACAGCGCCGACCGTCCAGACCGACCCGACAAAGAAGCCTGCGAAAAATCCAGCCATAACCACGCCTGAGATTGCGCCGCTGAAGGCTTCACCAGCGCGCAACCCCAGCAAACTCGCTTGCAGGCCATTGCCCAACATCAAGAGGCCAAGGCCGACAAATAATGGCCAAGCGCTCCCAGAGGTTGGGCTGGCGAGCGAAGTTGTGACAGGTTCGGGAATACTCGGCATTGCCGATCGAGCATGAGGGGGGCTCTCAGGCTTGTCCACCCGATTAGCGCTTATCTTAGCGTGTTCGCCGCCGCGCCGCTTCAGGCTGGCTCCAGCTCATCCCTGCTGGCCACCCGATTTCACGAACGCCTGTGCCGGGTCAACCGCCGCTGTACGCCCTATGAGGCCAACGGCTTTACCTTCTGCAACAGGTCCGCGCAAAACCGAGCGGTCGTGCCGGAGAGCGTCATGGGCCGGCTAAAGCAGACCTCTCGACCCTGTCCGCAAAGCGCGGCGATGCCGGCACAGGCTCAGCGGTCAGGATCGGTGTCGTTATGGGCGTTCAAGGCGGCGCATCGCTAGGCGGCGGTTGTCAGCAGGTAGACGAGATAGAGGCCGATCCCGAACCCGGA
>JAHQVS010000018.1 GCA_019634215.1 Paracoccaceae bacterium
CCTGATGAACACCGGCGCTTCCGTGGCCACCGCAATGCGCGCGGCGGATCTGAAGTCGCAACCGTAACGGCGGAAACGATCAGTGTCGGCCGCCGGTCGCGCCGCACCTGATAATCAGCCCCGAATAGACATCGTGAGACCGGGCCAGCGTCGACGCCGTCGCCACGCATCGGCGGCGTCGAACCGGTTCGGCGCTCCGATTCAGTTTATTTCCCAGGCGCAAATGCTCAATATATGCATAAATTTTCACCAAAACAGAATCAATGCACTCAAAAAGACCTGATTGGTTGCACTTCGATTGAATGCATGGCACTGAGGTGTAAATGGCATGCCATTTCGATCCACCAATCCGCATAAAGCCGATTGCAAGGAGGCTTTGATGACTAAGGGACGCTTCACACCAAAAGTGAGCCGCCGCACGCTTCTCAAATCGACCGCCGCAGCTGGCGTCGGGATTCTCGCTGCGCCCGCGATATTGCGTGCTGCGGGGGGAGAAATCGTCGTCGGCTGCGCCGGTAGTCACACAGCCTGGATGGAAGGCATTGTGCTGCCGCATATGAAGGAGAAATTCGGCGCGTCGATCCTGTTTGAAGGCACAAAGTCGAGCGTAAACCTTGAGAAGATGCGCTCCAACCGCGACGCGCCGTACCTCTCGGTGGTCCAAATGGACGATCCGGTGATGATCCTGGCGGTTGAGGAAGATCTCCTGACGCCGATCACCGCTAGCGCTGCTCCGAACATGACTGAGCTGCGCGAAGGCGCGACCCATATGGACGGTATGTGGTGCAACTACGTGCAGCCTTGGGCCGGCGTTGCTTACAACACAGACCTGCTCGACGGGGTTCCAAGCTGGACCCAACTTTGGGAAGCCGCCTATGAGGGCCAAATCATTGTGCCGTCGCTGCAGAACACCGAAGGCATGTGGACGCTGTTCGCGGCCGCGCATCTCGCGACCGGCAAGCCGCTGGGTGAAGCGCAATACGAAATCGACGCCGCCTTCGACAAACTAGCCGAATTGAAGCCGAATGTTTTGACCACCTACACGGTGATGAGCCAGGCGTTCAACCTGCTGGAGCAGGGTGAAATCCAGATGCTGTCCGGCAACTTCTCGTCCTACACCTTGCCTCGCAAGGCGCAGGGCGTGCCCGTAGATCTGGCTGCGCCGAAAGAGGGCATCTTCGCCATGCCGTCAGGGATCTGCTTGGTCAAAGGCGGCCCGAACACGGAATTGGCCGAGGCATATCTGAACGAGATGCTAGGCGCGGAACTGCAGGGCAAAGTCGCAGAGTTCGCCTCTTCGCTGCCGGCCAACACCACGGCGGAGGTGAGCGTGACTGTCCCCGAGGGTGTTCCGGTGTTTGGCCCCGACTGGGCGTTCGTCTCCAAGAACCGCAAAGAATGGATTGAGCGTGTAGACAAGCTGATGTCAGCCTGATGCCCCCGGGGTCGACCGCCCGGGCGGCGGCTTCTGTGGCGTTGGACGGGGAAGCGCGAGAAAAGACCGAGGATGCTCCCGCGCGATCGAGGCGCTCAGCAATCGGAGCGCGGCACCTCGACGTGATCGGGATCTCCAAGAGCTACAAGCGGCTCAAGGTGGTCGATGAGCTGAATTTTCGCGTCGCCGAGGGCGAACTTGTTTCGCTGCTCGGCCCGTCAGGCTGCGGAAAGACGACGTTGCTACGCCTGATTGCCGGCCTGACCGAGCCGGACACCGGGACCGTGGTGATCGGCGGCGCCGACGTGACGCACAGGCCAGCGCACCGGCGGAATGTCTCAGTCGTCTTCCAAAACTATGCGCTCTTTCCGCACCTGAATGTCCGCGACAACGTCGCTTTCGGCCTCAGGGCGCGACGTGTCGACCGCCAGAAAATCAGACCGATGGTCGACGAAGCGCTCAGCCTCGTGCGGATGAGTGAATTAGCGGACCGCTCGGTCGCCGCGCTCTCCGGCGGCCAGCAACAACGTGTCGCCGTGGCGCGGGCGCTTGTCGTCGAACCGAACCTTCTGCTGCTCGACGAGCCGTTCTCAGCGCTTGACCGCAAGCTGCGCGAAGCGATGCAGGTCGAGTTAAAGTCGCTTCTTCGCCAACGCGGCATCACCGCAATTTTCGTAACCCACGACCAAGAGGAAGCCTTGGCCGTCTCCAACCGGATCGCCGTAATGAACGCGGGACGGATCGAGCAGTTCGCCGCGCCGGGTGAAATCTACGCGGCGCCGGCGAGCGCTTTCGTGCTTGACTTCGTAGGGCTGTCGACCCGGCTGAACGGAACAGTGCTGTCAGTCGAGCGCCAGACGGCCGTCGTCGAGACGCGTTTCGGTCAGCTCGTCGCCCAGCCAAAGGCGCAGATTGAGCCTGGGACACGGGTGGTGCTCGGCGTGCGGCCAGAGCTGATGCAACGTGCGCCTGAGAGCATCGACCGTACTGCGACGAACTCGCTCACCACCCGCGTCGCCGACGTGATGTTGCTTGGCTCGAAGACGCATGTTCACGGCGCAGCCGAAGGCGACGACCGGGTGTTGTGTGAGCTGTCCGGTCCTGTCGAGACCATCGAGCTCGGCGCGGAGCTGGAGTTGAGCTGGCCCGTGGCTGACACCTTGATCTACGAGGTTGCTGCATGAGCGTTGTCAGCACGCGCTATGAGGCCCCTCGCGCACCATGGCTGGACCGGTTCGTGTTGCTCGCCGCGCCGGGTCTAATGTATTTGGCTCTGGTCTTCGCGCTGCCACTGGCGCTCCTCTTGCTGAAGAGTTTCCAGAACCAAGACGGCGCGTTCTCACTGGCCGCGTATGCAGAGTTCTTCGGCGACCCCTATAATTTGACTGTGCTTTGGCGAACGTTGCGCGTGGCGCTTCTGACGACACTGCTCGCCTTGATCATCGCTTATCCCACCGCTTTCGCGCTCGCCCGCGCGCAAGGGCTGGCGCAATCGCTGCTCCTGGCCGCGATGATCCTGCCGCTTTCCGTTGGCGTAGTGGTGAAAGCCTTCGCGTGGTCGATCCTGTTTCGCTCAAACGGGGTCCTCAATGACACGCTCAAGTGGCTCGGCCTTATCGAAAAACCGATCCGGATGCTATTCACCGAGACCGCGCTGATCATAGGCGCGGCGAATGTCTTTTTGCCGTTTATGGTGCTGCCGATATACGCCGTTATTCGTCAACTGGACCGATCTCTGCCTGAAGCGGCGGCATCGCTTGGCGCGTCTCCAATGTTTCGCTTCTTCCGCGTGACCTTGCCGTTGACCTTGCCGGGCGTGATCGCTGGCTCAGCCTTCACCTTCTCGCTCGCGATTTCGATGTATGTGATCCCGAGTCTCATCGTCGGCGAGCGGCAGCAAACGCTTTCGATGCTGATCGCGCGGTCCTACCTGTTTCTCCGAGATGATCAGCTTGGGTCCTCAATTTCAGCAATCTTATTGGCGATCGCTGTCGCGGTGGTGCTTGGCTCAAGCTGGCTCGCCGGCAGAGTCGCCGGGGGTCGGCGATGACGAGGACAGACCGCATCTTCGAACGCGCGAGCTGGATCATCGCTGTCGCCTGTGCGGTGTTCCTGCTGCTGCCTCTGTTGATCACAGTGTTGGTGTCTTTCACTTCCTCTGCAGTCTATACGCTGCCGCCGCCGGAATGGTCGCTTCGTTGGTACGAGTCGCTCGAACGGCGGTCCGGACTGGCGGAGGCAGTGGCGCTTTCGCTCAACCTAGCGCTGATATCGACCGCGGCGAGCCTCGTTATTGGCACTGCGGCGGCGATGGCGGTGGTGCAAGGGCAGTTTCCCGGCAGGGAGGCGATGGCGACTTTTGTGGTTTCCCCGCTCATGATGCCAGGCTTGGTTGTGGGCGTTGCTCTGCTGCAGTTCCTACGCGAGATTGGCTTTCGAGACGCGTATGCAGGCCTTTTGGTTGGCCATATGCTGATCACGTTGCCTTTCGTCATGCGCACGCTTTTAGCGGCGATGGCGGCGTTTGACTTTTCGCTGATCGACGCCGCCCGCACTCTTGGGATGAGCTATGGCCGAGCAGTCGTGGCTGTGATGATACCGAACCTCGCGCCAGCCTTTCTTACCGCTGGCTTGTTCGCCTTCCTTGCTTCGATGGACAACTACCCAATCTCCATCTTCCTCACCGACGCGCGGAACAAAACCTTGCCGATCAAGATGCTGCAGTACCTTGAAGAACAACCAGACCCCTCGCTGGCGGCAATGTCGTCAGGTCTGATTATGTTGACGTTGATTGTCTTGATCATCGGGTCTCGCACAGTCGGTCTGAACAAGATGGTGCAGGGATGAGGGGTTTCTCCGATCGGCGCGATCTCAAAGGCGCATGGGACGCAGAACGTTCGCCCCCCTGGCCGAACGATGCGCGGCTTGCTGTGTCGTTGGTCGTCAATGTGGAAGAGGGCGCCGAGCTTTCGATCGGCGATGGCGATGAGCGCAACGAGGCGGTCTATGAGAAGCGGGAAGAGATTGTTGGCGCGCCCGATCCGTGTATGGAGAGCCATTTCGCCTATGGCCCGCGTGCTGGTTATCGGCGGATCGTCAGCGCCTTGGCGGCGGCCGACGCGCCAGCCACGTTCTCGACCTGCGGGCGCGCCGCCTTAAGGACGCCATGGTTGATCCAGGACGCCGCCGGGCGCGGTCATGAGATCAGCTGCCATGGTTGGCGCTGGGAGCAGCACGCCGGCATGGACGAAGTCTCCGAGCGCGCCATTATCGCCAAAACCTATGACACCATCACTCAAATCTCTGGCGCGCCGCCGGTTGGCTGGCACACCCGTTCCGCCTCGACATTGGCAACCCGGCGACTGCTGGTCGAGCATGGTGGCTTTTTATACGACTCAGACGCCTATGATGACGACGCGCCACGGATCGAAAGATGGTCGGGCCGCAATCACATTATTCTCCCTTACGCTTTCGACACCAACGACATGCGCTTCGGCCCAGGCGGCGGCTTTGTGCAGGCCGAGGACTTCACAACCTATTGCCTCGCCGCTTTCGAGCGTCTCTGGGCGGAAGGCGCCGTTGCCGCGAGAATGATGTCGATAGGTCTGCACCTCAGGTTTATGGGGCGGCCCGCACGGATCGGCGGACTGGAGCAATTGCTGGATGCGATGCGTGCGAAGGGCGGGGTTTGGTTCGCGACGCGGCGTCAGATTGCGGAGCGTTGGCGGGCGGCAAGTGGGCTGGGACCGTGGACACAAGTACAGGAAATGACAGAATGAGCACGATGGCGGAGCATCTCGATCCGATGGATCTAGACGCCAAGACGCTGATAGGCGCCGTTCTGGCCGGCGGCTTGGCGCCGACACGGATCGCCGAAGCAGCGATCGCGCGGCTCGATGTGAGAGACCTGGCGCTTGGCGCCGTTACTTTCCGCGACGACGACGGCCTGCGCGCTCAAGCGGAAGCTCTTTCCGAGAGACTGGCTGCGGGAGACAAGCCAGCTCTCGCTGGCGCGCCTCTGATCGTTAAAGACAACATTTGGGTTGAAGGGGCGCGAATTACACAGGGCTCGCGTTTGTTCGCGGATCATTTTGCACCGGAAGACGCCATCGCGGTGGCGCGGGCGCGCGATGCTGGCGCCTTGTTCATCGGCGTCGGCGCTTGCTCGGAATTCGCATGCAAGGGCGAAACAACAACACCGCTCTACGGCGCGACGCGCAATCCGTGGGATACAACGTTAACACCGGGCGGCTCCTCGGGTGGTCCTGCCGCAGGTTTGGCGGCAGGAATGGCTTGCCTCGCCTTTGGAACCGACGCTGGCGGCTCCGGCCGACGCCCAGCGGCCCATTGCGGCGTTGTCGGCTTCAAGCCGAGCCTCGGCGCAATTCCCTACGGCCCCGGTTTCGCCGAACCGTGCTGGGATGTTTCAGTGATCTCGCCGATGGCTCGCACCGCCGTCGACGCCGCACTACTGTTTGAGGCCGTCGCAGGCCGCGACGCGCGCGATCCCAGCTCGGCAGTTTCTTTGGGGCCGGCGCAAGAAGCTGGCGCGCTGAAGGCAGTCTTCACGCCGACCCTCGGTCTCGAAGTGGCCATTGACGCCGAGGTCGCCTCCGCGACCGCCAGCGCAATCGAGATCCTGCGCAGCGCCGGGTTCGCGATTGGTGACGGCGCGCCAAGCTGGCCGTCCGGTGGGGACGAAGACGCCATCATGCCGATGCAGCATGCTGGCCTCGCGGCGCTGTACGGCGCGCGCTGGCGAAAGGAGCCGCAAATCTTCGATCCTGAAGTCGGCGCTCAAATCGAAAGCGGCCTTGCGCTGAGCGCCGCCGATGTTGGCGCCGCCTGGGAAGCCGGGCGTCTTATCCGCATGGCCGTTGCTGAGTTCTTCGCCGACACCGACATTGTTCTTTGCCCGACGACCCCTTGCGCGGCGTGGCAGGTAGGACGATCGGCGCCTGAAACGATCGGCGGCGCGCCAGACACGGGACGCGGGCACGCCGTCTTCACCCCTCTTTTGAACCATGCACGGGTTCCGGCGATCTCGATCCCCTGTGGAATGACAGCCGCCGGGCTGCCCCTCGGGCTACAGATCATTGGCGGTTTCGCAAAGGATCGAGACGTGCTCGCCTACGCCGTCGCTGCAGAGGAGACGTTACGCGATGCTGACGTCATCCATCCGACGCCAGTGAGGTGCACCGCGTGAGACTGTTGCTGCTAAATCCAAACACCTCGCAAGAGCTGACGGACCGCCTCTCCGCTGTCGCCGAGCAGGCGAAGGCGCCCGACACGACGATAACAGCTGTGACGGCCCCGCGCGGCTTTGCTTATATTTCTTCTCGCGCTGAGGCGGAGATCGCTGGGGCGATCGCGCTCGAAATGATCGCTGAGCGCGTGGAGAGCTGTGACGCCGTTGTCATCGCCGCCTTTGCTGATCCAGGCCTGAAGGCGGCGCGCGAGTTGTTTGACATCCCCGTCGTAGGGATGGCTGAAGCGGCCTTGTTAACCGCTTGCATGCTAGGCGAGCGCTTTGGGATCGTCACTTTCACTCCTCGCCTGACGCCCTGGTACTTCGAGGCGGTTCAATCCGCCGGACTGGCGGAGCGTTTCGCTGGGTTTCGAACGCCACCAGCCGCGCAGGGTGATATCGGCGACGTCGCTGAGCGTATGGCGGAAGAGCTGGGCGCGCTGACCGCGCAGATGGCGAAAGATGACGGGGCGGACGTGGTCATCCTCGGGGGGGCGCCAGTCGCAGGGTTGGCTGCGCGCCTGCGTTCCGGTGCGCATTCCGCCGTGTTGCTAGATCCTGTATCTGCGGCAGTGAAGCAGGCCGAAGCGTTGGCGACGGTCGCCCCGCAGGGCGCGTCGCACGGGTCATACGCGCGACCGCCAGGCAAAGCCTCGCAGGGGCTGCCCCGAGCGCTCGCGCAGTGGATCGTCGACGGACCGAGTGGAGGCTGAATGAGCTACGACTTGATCATCAAAGGCGCCCAGGTCGCGACGGCGTCAGACGTGTTTTCGGCGGATATCGGCGTGAAGGACGGTAAAATCGCGACGCTCGGCCAAGACCTGAGGGACGCTGTGGAGATCATCGACGCCTCAGGTCTCTACGCTTTGCCAGGAGGGATCGACAGCCACGTCCACATATCCCAGCCCTCCGGCCCCGGCGTGGTGATGGCCGATGATTTTGAAAGCGCGACGCTCTCGGCAGTGTTCGGCGGCAATACGACCCTGATGCCGTTTTGCCTGCCGGAAGGAGAGGAGAGCTTGCGGGCCGCCGTCGACGCGTATCACGCCAAGGCTGCGGGAAACTGCCATGTCGATGTGAGCTTTCATCTGATCGTAAATCGCACGGACCCCCAAACGCTGGGCCAAGACCTGCCAGCATTGCTCGAGGCGGGCCACAGCTCATTCAAAGTGTTCATGACCTATCCAGGCATGCGCCTAACGGACCGGGAGATCTTGGAGGTCATGGCCGTCGCTAAACGCCATGGTGCAATGGTGATGGCACATGCAGAGAACGACGACGCCATTGATTTCCTGCGAGATGCGGCGGAGAGCTCCGGGCAGACAGAGCCATATCATCATGCCGCAACCCGGCCCGTTCCAGTGGAGCGGGAAGCAACGCATCGCGCCATCAGTTTGGCGGAGATCGCCGGTGTGCCGCTGACCATCGTCCATGTTTCGAACGGAGAAGCCCTGGACGAGATCCGCCGTGCGCGCGCTCGGGGCCTTAGGGTGCATGCGGAGACATGTCCGCAATACCTCACGCTGACCGCAGAAGATCTGCTGCGGGTAAACTTTGAAGGCGCTAAGTATGTGTGCTCTCCGCCGCCGCGCGACGCCGCCAATCAAGAAGCATGCTGGGACGGGCTGGTTCGTGGTGATTTCGAACTCTACTCCTCAGATCACTGCCCCTTCGTGTTCGACAGTAAGGAAGGCAAGCAGGCGCCGGGCGCGAAAGACAGTTTCCGCCACATTCCGAACGGCATTCCAGGTGTCGAGACTCGCTTGCCGATCCTATTCTCCGAGGGCGTGATGAAAGGCCGCTTAGACATCACCCGGTTTGTCGCTGTGACCGCGACAAACCACGCTAAGCTTTATGGCCTCTATCCACAGAAGGGCGTCATCGCTGTCGGCGCCGACGCGGACATTGTGTTGTGGGACCCGGCGCGTAAAGAAGTCCTTCGACAGGAGATCCTCCACCACGGTTCAGACTACACGCCCTGGGAGGGGTTCGAGGTCCTAGGGTGGCCGGTCACAACCATCCTGCGCGGCAGGATCGTGGTGCGGGACGGCGCACTGGCCGACACTGGCCGTCACGGCAAGCATCTCGAACGCAGCTTGCCGGGAACGCCGTTCTGATGCGCCTGCTCTGCCTCAACGCCAACACCACCCCCTTCGTAACCCGCACCGTGAGCGACGAGATGCGGGCGACGCTGGGCGATGCGGTCGAAGTCATCGACCAGACCGCACGGTTCGGTCCGGCGGTGATCAAGTCCCGCCTCGACCTCGCAGTCGCAACACACGGCGTCGTTGACGCTGCCGCGATAGCCCCACGGGTGGATGCGATCGTGCTGGCGGTCTCTTTCGATACAGGCCGCGACGCTCTGCGGGAAGCGCTGGACTGTCCTGTCGTCGGGATGTCCGAGGCGTCAGTATCAATGGCGCGAATGCTCGGTCGGCGGATCGGTTATGTATCGATGGGCGCAGATCTGACATCTTTGTATTTTGAGACTCTTGAGCATTGCGCGCTTGATCGCGATCTCGCTGGGTGGGAGGCGCTGGAAGCGGCGGCGGCCTATCGCGCGGGTGACAAATCGGGCGTCGACGCACTGATCACCGGCGCTGTTCGTTCTCTCACCGCAAAAGGCGCTGATGTCGTGGTGCTGCTCGGGGCAGTGCTCGCCGGAGCCGCACGCCGGGTGCAAGGGGCGTGCATGATCCCAGTCGTTGATGGGGGACGCGCCGCTGCATTGACCGCCCGCGCGTTGATCGACCTCGGTGCGCCGAAGCCTCAGTCCGGCTCTTACGCTGCGCGCGCCGGGGGCGGAATGACCGGTGTCGCGGACGCACTTAGAGTCTTGCCACAGGGCCGTCCGCAGGCGACGACGGGCCCCTTAGACTAGGTAGTCAGCCGCGAAGGCTCGCAACACATGCCAGGCGGCGACGAAATCGTCGAAGTCCATGGCTTCATTCGGATTATGACTGCCATTCTCGTTGCGCACGAACAGCATAGCAGCAGGGACGCCAACACTGGCGAAGACAGCGCAATCATGACCTCCGCCCGAAGGAAGCTCGGTCGCTTCGACGCCTGCTCGTTGCGCTGCAGCCGTCAGCGCCGCACGCAAGCCATGATCCATCGGCGCCTCTGCTGCGTGTGATTTCAGGCCCAACGCGATATCTACACCCCGTCGCGCGCCGTTCTCTGCAGCGCTTTCCCTTAGAAACACGTCGAACGCCTCCAGCACGGCATAAGAGCCGCTGCGAAAGTCCAACGTGAAATCGAGTGCGCCGGGCACCTTGGTGATCCCGTGCTGTTGTGCATCGGTGGCGAATTCGCCGATGGTCAGCACCAAGTCTTCACCCAGGCATTCGCGTCGTATCCACTCAGCTTCGAGGCAACTAACCAATTCCGCGCCAGCTAACACAGCGTCGCGGCGGCTGTGACGCGGCGCACCGCCAGCATGGGTGGTCTCGCCACGGATTGTGGCGAAGCGATAACGCATATTGCCACGGATCTCCGTCACGATACCGACCGGGACGCCCGCCTCCACCAGGACCGGACCTTGCTCAATGTGCAGTTCGATGAAGGCGCGGATGCGTTTAGGGTCGAGCAACCGTTCGCGACGACGGATTGGCTCTGGGCTCCAGCCCTGCTTCGCCATGTGTTCCGCCAACGTTCGGCCAGTGTCGGCGCGGTGAAGGCGATCAGGCGTATCTGGGGGCAACAATCCCAAAGCCGCCCTGCTGCCGATATAGTGCTCGGGAAACCAGATCATCTCCTCGGCGCGGATCGCCATCAATGTCACATCGCATGGAGGAGCGGGCCCCGCAGCCAGATCTTCCAGCAAGGCTAATCCCGCGATCACACCTGCGGCGCCGTCGAAGTTCCCACCATGCGGCACACTGTCCAGATGCGAGCCGAGCATAAGCGTGGGAGCCTCGCGGTCTGCACCCGGTAAAGTCACGTAAAGATTGCCGACAGCGTCCGTTCGCCGCGCCAGTCCGATCCGGTCCGCCTCCCGCGCGATCAGCGCATGCGCCATCGCCTCGCCGTCGCCGTAACTGTCCCGAGTAACCCCGGGAGCATCTGCGCTCTTCAACGCCAGTTCTTCGAACAGGCGCTTCGCCGTTTCGAGCGAACCGATCAATAGAGCATCTCGGGAATAGCCATGACCAAGCCCGGCCAGACGATGATGAGTGCCACCAATGCGAGCATCGCAACCACGAATGGCGCGATACCCCAATATACATCTGAAAGCTGACCGCGCCCATGTACGCCCTGCACGACATAAAGGTTCATCCCCACAGGCGGCGTGATAAGCGCAAGCTCCATCATGATCACCAAGAAGATACCAAACCAGACCGGGTCAATCCCGAGATGCAGAATAACCGGCATCACCACCGGGATGGTGCCGACCATCATTGACAGAGTCTCCAGAAAACACCCAAGCACCAAATAGAACGCCACCAGCAGCCAGATCGTCTGCATTGGGCCGAGGCCCAGCTCAGTCACGTAGCGCGCCATCGCCTGAGGAACACCCAGCAAGCCGACAATGAAGTTCAGAAAGAACGCCGCTGTGATAATGAAAATCAGCATCGCCGAGGTGCGCGTCGTCGCGATGAAGGCGTCGTGCAACATGTTGAAGCTCAACGAGCCGTTAGAGGCCGCTAGCCCGAAAGCGCAAACGACGCCCAGCGCCGCTGCTTCGGTTGGGGTCGCCCAACCGCCGTAGATCGCACCCATCACGATCACGAAGATGCCCAGCGGCGGCGCCAGATATTTTAGGCGCCGAATGCGTTCAGGAAGGGGCGCCATTGGCCCTGGGGGCTCAGCGACCTCAGGCCTCAAAAGCGCCGCCGCAGCAATGATCGCCATGAACAGCAGCGTCAATACGATCCCGGGTGCGAGGCCAGCAGCGAAGAGCTGGCCAATTGAGGTGTTGGTCAAGGCGCCGTAGATGATCAGGTTCACTGAGGGCGGAATCAAAATTCCCAAGGTTGCGCCAGCGGCGATACTGCCGAGTACTAGGGGTTCGGAATAGGAACGGCGTTTAAACTCATCCAAGGCGACGGTGCCGATTGTCGCCGCAGTCGCCACCGAAGATCCCGACACGGCAGCGAATAGAGAGCAGGCGCCGATATTCGTGTGCAAAAGCCCGCCAGGCAGACGGCTGAGCCAGTCGGACAAGCTGTTGTACATGTTCTTTGTAACACCTGCGCGCAACAGAAGCTCGCCGAGGAGAATGAAAAGCGGGATTGTGGTGAGGAGGAAGTCATTCATCACCGCCCACAGGTTGGTGCCGAAGCTGAAGAGGACTGGGGGCCCAAAGTAGATCAAGGC
>JAHQVS010000136.1 GCA_019634215.1 Paracoccaceae bacterium
CCGACGCTCAGGCCGGGCGCAAGTTACGGGGGGCTTCGACCATTTCTCAGCAGGTGGCCAAGAACGTGTTTTTATGGCCGGACCGCGCCTGGATCAGGAAGGGCCTGGAGTTGTGGTTTACCGCTTTGATCGAGGTGAGTTGGTCGAAGTCGCGGATTTTAGAGATGTATTTGAATGTCGCTGAGTTCGGTGAAGGGCTGTTTGGCGTTGAAGCGGCGGCTAGGGCGCGGTTTGGCGGGCGGCTTCATGGCGTCTCCCACGCCCAGGCCGCGCGATTGGCGGTCGCCCTGCCTAGCCCGCGTCGCCGCAACCCGGCGGCGTTGCCCCCTGAGTTGGAGGAGCGGGCGCGCCGGGTGGAGGTGGGCTCCAATGATATAGCGCTGACGGGCATGGCCGATTGTTTCGGCGGGGCATAACTTCTCGCGAGGATGTCAGCGGGAAGCCCGCTTCTCGAACTCCTTGATCGCCCGCTTCAGCACGTTGATCCGGGGCGGGTCGGCGGGGTTGCGTTCCGCAAGCTCCAGGGCGGTGTTCAAACCGCCGCGCATTTTCTCAACATCTGTGGCGGGGGCGGCGTTCCAAGGCAGGCTGCGCACCATCTGCGCAAGAGCGGCGGCGGCGGAATAGCCGATAAAGGGCGCCTCCCGCTCAGGGTCCAACCGCTCAGTGAGCCACTCGAGCCCATCAAGGGCGGGGAATTGTTGAAGAATACTGATCGCGGCCAACCGCTCCCCCGCTGATGTCGCCTGTTTGAACGCCGTGAGCCCTTCCTTCGCCGCCGCCGCTCGGGCGAACATCTCGGCTTTTATGGTCCGCATCTTCTGCGTGCGGGCGCCGCCTGATGGCATGGTGGCGCGGACATCGTCATATTGTGCGGCGAGCGCCAGCATTTCACCATCCCGCTCCACCTCTGTGGGGAGAGCGCTTCTACTGGCATCCGGCTCCTGTACGTCTGGCTCCAGTGCGTTCGGTTCTCTGGCGTTCAGCTCCAAGCCGCCTCCGGGCCCCGCCGCCAGCATCTCTCCTTCTGAGGCGCGCATGATGTCGGCCACCGCGCGCAGCAGGCCGCTGCGGACATGGTCGCGGAAGCGGGCGCGTTCTGGATAGCTTAGGATGTAGCCGGTCTGCTCCATCTTGTCCCGAAACGCGGCCACCTTGTTGAACTGCGCCAGGTCTTCGCCGCGCGGGGGGGCGAACGGCTCATCGCAGAAATAGAACATGATGGTGGGGCGGTTGGTTTCTTCCCGGCGCGCCAAAGCACGCTCGAATTCCTCAATGGTGCCGCTGCCAGCAGCTGATGTGGGCGTGCCGTAGCGCTTCCACATGACGCCGATGAAGATGTCGTAATCCTGCGGGATCTGACGGTTGATCACTGCTTGGGCATGGCCGATGTCCGGGAACACGTGGGTTTCGAATCGCATCAGCTCCAGCCGGAGAGGGTTGTCCGGAGCGAGAAAGGCCAGCACGTCGTTGACCTCGCGCACCAGTGACGCCAGCGTTTCGCGCTCTTCGGCGACGTCGCTGGGGGAGGCGAGGAAGATTTTCACCGGTTTGGTGCGCTGCGCCAACATGTCCGCCTCTCTCGGCTGCCTCAGGCTGAGCGGTGTATAAGCCGATTCCGCTCGCTGCGCCAAAAGCAAAGCGCCGCCGCGAGCGGGTCGCGGCGGCGCTTAGACGAGCAAGATTGGCCGATTTAACGACAGTCGAGCACCAGCGGTGAGCCGTCGGCCAAGCTGTCGAGGATCAGCGTGTTGTTGCTTTCATCGGTTTCCGCCACCCGGTTGGCCGGGTCCGCGATCACCACAATGCGGAAGCGGCGTTCATCATCGGCGAGCAGCAGGTCATCCATTTGCGACAGCGTCAGAAGGCCGGTCTGATTGTCGCCCCGGAAGGCTTGATAGGTGCGGATCGCGTTTTCAGTGCCGCTGCTGAAAATGCCTTCGGTGCCGTTGGTGTCGAACCCGCGATTGGTCAGCGCGCGCTGGAGCCCCTGACGCACACGCAGCGGCAGCCGCTGCTGCTGGGTCCAATTGCGCGGCGCGCGGGAGACCCGAACTGGCGTAGACACACGTCCAATCCGTCCGGTTTTCACCATGTTGGCGCCAAGCTCGATCACCACAGTCTCGATTTCGCCGGCGTCGACATTGTTGGCCGAGCGCGCTTCTCCGGCTGTGAAATGAGCGTGCTCCACGGCCGCCGAGGCGATCGGGTTCAGGCCGATCGTGGTGGCCGACGGGTCTTTGGCGGTCTCATCGCCAAGATTGTCGATCGCCACCCGGACCACGGCCAACGGCGCGTTTTCAACGCAGCTCGTCGAAAGCACCCGAGTGCGATCCTCATGCACGACCAGATCCGGCAGCGAGTCTTGCGCTGACGCCCCTGTTGCTGTGATCGCTGCGGCTGCTAAGCCGCCAATAGCAACGCCATGAAATACAAATTTGAACATGCCCGGCTCCACTCTATCCTAAACGCGTCCCTCACGATGATCTGCCTGCCGCACCATGGCTGTTGCGCGCATTCTACGAAGAGACGCGCCGAGGTTACGCTTTCACAGACCGTTAAGGCAGATCATTATTCCCCTTTAATAACTGTAAAGCGCTGGATGGCGATTGTGACGCGACTGTGTGTGAAGTGAGTAGGCACCCGACGCAACTGCGCCACAGCCCTTGCGGTTGAACCGCCTCAAGATCTACCGTTCGCGTATGGCGAGACTCTATCACCTGCCGCTCTCCCCTTTTTGCCGCAAGGTCCGGTTGATCCTCGCGGAGAAACGGATCGAAGCGGCGTTGATTGAGGAAAAGCCCTGGGAGCGGCGGGCGGATTTCCGGCGGTTGTCCCCCAGCGGGCAAGTTCCGGCGCTGGTGGAGCGCGACGGAACGGCGATCTGTGATTCTGTGGCGATTGTTGAATATTTGGAGGAGACGCGCCCGGACCCGCCGCTGCTGCCAACCCACGCTGTCGAGCGGGCCGAGGCGCGCCGAGTGGCGCAATGGTTCGACGTCAAGTTTCACACCGAGGTCACCACGCATCTGCTGCATGAGCGTGTTTATAAGCGGATGCGGGGTGAAGGGTATCCGGACTCAAACATCATCCGTGTCGGGGCGGCCAATCTGCGTGCGCATCTGAATTACATCTCTTGGCTGGCGGCCAACCGGCGTTGGTTGGCGGGCGAGGCTATGAGTATCGCGGACTTCGCCGCCGCCGCGCATCTGTCGGTGCTGGATTACACCGGCGATGTGCCCTGGGATCAGGCGTTGGCGGCGAAGGATTGGTATGCGCGGATCAAGTCGCGTCCGGCGTTTCGGGATATTCTCGCTGACCGGACCTCTGGGTTGCCACCGGCCCCGCATTATGACGATTTGGATTTCTGACGCTGCGAGGGCGCGCGGGTTGGGACAGAGGCGTCGCAAGAGTGGTTACTACGGATGAGATCATCACCAAGGCGCGCGAGGTTGGCTTCTCCGATTGTGGAATCACCACGCCGGACGCCATCGCCGAGGCTGGGGGGCGGCTGTTTGATTGGGTAGCCTTGGGGCGTCAAGGTGAGATGAGTTGGATGGAGGAGCGTCTTGCTTGGCGCTCCGATCCCCAAGCACTGTGGCCGCAGGCGCGGTCGGTGATCATGCTCGCCGAGGAGTATGGCCCTGAAGAAGACCCTTTAACCTTGTTGGAGCACCCCACGCGCGGCGCAATTTCGGTGTATGCGCGCGGACGCGATTATCATGATCTGGTGAAAAAGCGTCTGAAGCGCCTGGGCCGCTGGCTGGTTGAGCGCACAGGCTGCGAAATCAAGGTGTTTGTCGACACCGCGCCAGTGATGGAGAAACCCCTTGCCGAGGCCGCTGGTCTGGGATGGCATGGGAAGCACACCAATCTGGTCTCCCGCCGTTTGGGCTCCTGGTTTTTTCTTGGAGCGGTATTCACCACACTAAAGCTGACGCCGGACCGCCCACATCGCGACCGTTGCGGCGATTGCCGCCGGTGCCTGGACATCTGCCCAACGGCGGCTTTTCCCGCGCCCTATCAGCTCGATGCGCGCCGGTGCGTCTCTTACCTGACCATTGAGCTGAAAGGGCCGATCCCACGGGAGATGCGGGCGGCGATCGGCAATCGTATTTATGGCTGCGACGATTGTTTGGCGGTGTGCCCTTGGAACAAATTCGCCGCCTCGGCGCAGGAGGCCGGCTATTGGGCGCGGGCAGAGTTGGCCGCGCCTCGGTTGGCTGATCTGGCGGCGTTGGATGATGGTGGGTTTCGGGAGGTGTTCTCCGGCTCTCCGATCAAGCGGATCGGACGGGACAGGTTTGTCCGTAATGTGTTGATCGCCATTGGTAATTCTGGGGACCGGAGCTTGGCGATGGCGGCTCAGGCGCGGCTCGATGACGCTGCGCCGCTGACGCGCGGCGCGGCGGTGTGGGCGCTGTGGCGGCTGAATCCCGATGCTTGGGCGGCGGCGCGTACTGCACGGCGGCCGCTTGAGGCGGACGAGGATGTGTTGGTGGAGTGGGACGCGCCCTTGCGTGCGCCCGTTATTGCGCCAACACCAACTTCTGCAGGTTGACCCGCGCCATATCACCAGGGACCCCCTCGGGATCTAATTCGGCGGCGCGCAGCCAGCTCAACTCAGCCGAGTCGCGGGCGCCGAGCGCCATCTCTGCTGCGCCGCGCTCAAACCAGGCCAACGCGGCCCCGGGCGCGAATTGCACCGCAGACACCGCGTCCCGGAGCGCTGCCTTCGGATCTCCCGATCGGCGCAGCGCTGCGGCGCGCAAGGTTAACGCTTCCGGGTTGGTGGGCGCCTCGGTGATAACTTTGTTGAGGTGGCTAATCGCGGCGGGCCAATTTTGCTGATCGGCGGCCACCCGCGCCAAGCCGACATCCGCCACCAAGCTGTTCGGCACCAGGACGTCGGCGCGCTGAAAGCTGGCGTGAGCGAGCTTTGGCCTGTCGTTGCGCAGCCACAGATCGCCGGCCAACATCAATGCCCCGAATCTGTCTTCAACGCCGAGACCGCCTGGGTCGGACCCGAGCCGGGTCAACTCCTCCGCAGCCAAACGCTCGCTGCCCAGATGGATCAACGCGATTGCGGCGCAATGCCGCGCCTGATCGCCGCCACCCAGCGCACCCCATCTTTTCGCCGCTTCGCGTGTCTTTGCGGGGGCTTTGATCGCCTGATCAAGGCAGGAGGTGTAATCCTGGGTTTGCCCGAAGGCGGTGGTTGCCGGTAAGGCGACGCCAAGAACTGCGGCGATCAGAGCCGTCGCAGCCGTTTGCGCCAAACGCGCACTCAGGCGTTTGCTACGCTGTGAAGTTACAGCCAAGACTTGTCCTTTACATAGGGGACGAGAAACACGAAACCCTTCAGGTCGATTCGATCTCTTGAGGAATACTACATTGGTGTTCATCGGTTTCAACAGCGAGCGTTTGAAGCGGGCGAGGCGGGGCGGATGAAACAGAGCACTGCGGCCAAACCGTCGTCGGTGCGGCCCTTGAGCCAGCTTCAGCCGACCCTCCTGTGTTTTGGCTATGGTTATTCAGCTGCGGTTCTGGCGCGCCGTCGAATTCTCGACGGCTGGCGGGTGTACGGCACCACGCGTAAACCTGAGAAGGCGGCGGACATCGAGGCGGATGGGGCGATTCCAATCGTGTTGAATCGCGATGCCGTGGCCCCCGCGCTGGCGAACGCCACCCATGTGTTGGTGTCGGCCGGCCCCGAGGTGGTTCGGCAAGATGTTGATGAGGCGCGCCCGGTCGACCCAACCCTGGACTATGTGAGCGAGGCTCTGATCGCACGCGGCCGGGACATTGCGTGGTTAGGATATCTCTCCACGACTGGAGTGTACGGCGATCATGGCGGGGCTTGGGTCGATGAACTCGCGGCGCGAAAGCCGGTTACGGAGCGAGGGCGGCTTCGGATGTTGGCCGAGAATGAGTGGCTGACGTTGTGGCGCGAGCATGGGTTGCGGGTGCATCTGTTTCGCTTGGCGGGAATTTATGGTCCGGGGCGCGGCCCGTTCGAGAAGGTTCGCACTGGCTCCGCCCAGAGGATTATTAAGGAAGGCCAAGTCTTTAGCCGTATCCATGTCGAGGATATCGCCACGGTGCTTGAGGCCTCGATCGCCACGCCGAGCGCCGGGGCCTCCTATAATGTGTGCGACGACGAACCCGCTCCGCCACAGGATGTGATCGCCTATGCCGCCGAGCTGCTTGGCCTTGCGCCACCACCAGAGGTGCCGTTTGAGCAGGCCAAACTGCATATGACTGAAATGGCCCGAAGCTTCTACGCTGAGAGCAAACGCGTATCGAACAAGAAGATTAAGGATGAGCTGAAGGTGCGGCTGGCGTTCCCAAGCTATCGGGAGGGGCTGGCGATGACCTTGGCTCAGGAAGGCGCGCCAACGGCGGTGACAGCGTGGTGACGCCCCGCGCCCCGCGCTTCATCTGGCTGGATCGGAGCGGTGGGCGTCAGATTTGCGTAAAAACCTCATCCAGTATCGTACTCAACAAGGTTAGCTCATGCGGCTCGCTCAAGCGGTGGCCAGCGTCTTTCAACAGGGTTAGCCGCGCGTTCGGGCAATCTAAGTGCGCCAACAGCCGCAGCGCCACCGACATTGGAACATCTGAGTCGGCTGTTCCGTGCATCAGCCGGACGGGTCCGTTCACCCGCAACGGCTCACGCAACAACAGATGGCTTCTCGCGTCCTCGATGAGCTTGGCGGTGACGACATAGGGCTCGTCCGAATAGGCCGACGGCGTCTCCAACCGTCCCGCCTGGGTTAGTTCAGCGCGCTGCGCCTCCGACAAGCTGGGCCACATCAAATCTTCAGTGAAATCGGGTGCGGCCGCGATGCCGACAAAACCGGCGATACGCTCCGGGTGGCGTTTGGCCAGCAGCAGTGAAATCCAGCCCCCCATGGAAGAGCCGACCAGGATTTGCGGCCCAGAGGTCAGCATCGTTAATGCGTCCGCCGCGTCCCGGGCCCAATCGCCGATCCCGCCCGCCTCGAAGGCGCCGGAGGAGGCGCCATGGCCGGTGTAGTCAAACCGCAAAAAACCGACGCCCCGCGTCTGCGCCCAAGCTTCCAGGTGCAACGCTTTGCTTCCTGTCATATCTGAGCGGAAACCGCCTAAAAACATCACGCCAGGAGCGTTTGCCTGCTCGGATTGGGCTTCGGTCTTATGATAAGCGATGCGCCGATCGTCCCCTAAGGCTAAGAACAATGGCGGTCGGATTGCGGAGGGGCATGGCGGCGTCATAGATGCGTCCTTATGCGCGTGGGAGAGAGGCGAAGTGGTGGGTCAAAGGCGGCTGAAGAGATGAGCGGCCCCGTGGTGCGCGCGCCGACGATATTGCAACTTGCGCCGAGACTGAACGCTGGCGGGGTTGAGCGCGGGGTGATTGAGATTGTCGAAGCGATCTCAATCGCGGGGGGGCGCGCGATGGTGGCGTCGGAAGGCGGGCGATTGGAGCCGGCGCTGCTGGCGGCGGGCGGGGAGCTGGTGCGGATGTCGGCCGCCTCGAAAAACCCGTTGGTCCTGCGGGCGAACGCCAAGCGCTTGGTCACCTTGATTGAGCGGGAGAATATCAAACTGCTCCATGCGCGTAGCCGGGCGCCAGCTTGGAGCGCCTATTGGGCGGCGAGACGGACCAAGACGCCGTTCATCACCACCTATCATGGCGTCTATAACGAAAACCTCCCGCTGAAACGCAACTATAACGCGATCATGACCAAGGGCGACATGGTGATCGCCGTGTCGAATTATATCGCCGACTTAATCCAAAAACGGCATAACACCCCGCCGGACAAGATTGTCGTGATCCACCGTGGCGCCGATTTGCAGGTGTTCTCGGAGATGATGACCTCGATCTCGCGGGTGTCGATGTTGGCCCGGCTCTGGGGCGTGTTTGAGGAAGAGCGGCCGATCTTGCTGTTTCCCGGCCGTTTGACCCGATGGAAAGGCCACACCCTGTTGTTGGACGCGCTGGCCCAAGTCCGCTCGCGCCGGGGCGATGACGCTTTGTTGGCGATCATCGTGGGCGGCGACGATAAGGGCGGCGGCTTCCGGGCTGAGTTGGAGAAGACAATCACCGCCGAGAACTTGGGCGCGATGGTGAAGCTGGTCGGCCATTGCGACGACATGCCCGCTGCGTACCGGCTGGCGAGCGTGGTGGCCTCGGCGTCGCTCGAGCCTGAACCGTTTGGGCGCACCACCGTCGAGGCGATGGCTATGGGCGCTCCGGTGATCGCGCCAGCTCATGGCGGCGCGCTGGAGACGGTGGCGGACGGTGAGACCGGCTGGTTGTTCGGGCCGGGCGAGGCAGAGTCGCTGGCGATGGCGATTGAGCACGCGCTCGACGTGGGCGCCGCCGCCCGCAAAGCTATCGGCGCGGCTGGGGTGGCGCGGGTGAGAGAGCATTTTTCGGTGGCGAAAATGCAAGCGGCGACCATCGAGGTGTATCAACAGGTGTTGGCCGAGCATACGGAGCGGGCGGCCCGCTGATGTTGGGGCGCCTCTGAGAAGGAGACTGCCATGCCGATCACGCTTCTTATCACTGGCGCCAATCGTGGGATTGGTTTGGCGTTGACCGAGGCGGCGGTCGCACGCGGCGATA
>JAHQVS010000019.1 GCA_019634215.1 Paracoccaceae bacterium
CCCCTTCGCCACCAACGCAGGAAAGGCCATGCGTCCGTCGCTGAAAAACGAAAATCTTGAAGCTCGCCAGCCAGCCACCACAATTGGCGCCAAGGGGGATAATTCAAACAACAGCTTATATGAGGAAGACAATCCCATCCGAATCGACGACGACCAACCCAGCGGCGCCTTGGTGTTCGTCATCTGGCCACGCACAGCCCTGCCAGAGTTGGTTCCGTCAAAATGGCAGGTAGCTGATTCGGCTGACAGCTGACCCGCTCTCCAAAAACAAGAACAACCAGCGGTAAAAACACTTTTCCAGATAGAAATTGATCGGAGTCGCTTTCGAATGAGTTTCCGCACACGTATACCAGAAATTGTGTCCAAACTTGGTCGGAGTGTCGCATATTGTTGTACTCAACCGGAAATGAGCCCACTGTCCTGGGCGCGGCCAGGATGGTGTCGCTCCCGATTGATGGTTTGCCTATACCGAGAAAGCGGCATGTGATGTTTGGCGTGGGCGGCTTGGTTGGACTGGGTATGGCGAGTATGTTGGTGTTGGTCGCGAGAGAACTTGGCGGCACCGGCGCGTCCGTGGACACCCTGGTGATGGCGTTGTTCGCCGCTGTCAGCGGCGCGGCGGCCGTGGGCGGCTTTCTTACCACCAACGCCATGCGGCGCCGGGCGCAAGTGTCTGAGAATGAGCTTCGCCGTTTGCAACTGCAAGTGGATGCGGATCTTAGCAGCGAAAAAGTGTTTCTCCTGCGCGGCGGTCAATTGGCGCCGGCTTCACCCAGCACAGAATTCTACCTGCGCACCGCCCCCGTCGCCGCGGCTGACGCCGACACCAAGCAACGGCTGCGCGCCCAACTCGGCCAAGACACATTCCGGGAACTCGCACAGCATCTGAAGGCCCTGGCGGAGGAGCAGCAAAGCTTCGACTTTCGCGCCACGGACGCCGAAGGCGCCGAGACCCGATTTCGCGGCGACCCCTATGGCGCTCATTCGGTGGTGCGGTTCCTACCCGAACCGAGAAGCCCCCAGGGCGGCGGCCTAAAGATCATCCGTGATTACCCTCGGATGGATGACCTCGCTGACGCAGACGCCGCCGCGCCGCGCAAGAACGACGCTGCAGCTTATGCTGAAATTCTGACTCAAGCCTTTGGACAGGCGCCAATCGGCGTGGCGATGTTCGACTCCGAGCGCCGTTTGGTCGCCTCCAATGCCGCCGCCCAACGCCTCTGGCGACTGTCTTCGGAACAGATGGGGCGCAACGTCACTCTGCGGGCAGTGCTGGACGCCCTGCGCGCCGCTGGCCGCGCCCCGGAACGGGGCGATTTCAACGACTGGCGCGACGCGTTGTTGGCCGACCCGATGGCCGCGACCAAGGCTGAGCCGGTCTGGCATCTATCAAACGGCGATGCACTTCGCGTGCGGGCGCATCGAACCCAGAATGATGGATTTATCGCCTTTATCTCGGATGAAACCGCCGTCTTTGGCCTGGAGCGGGAGGTTAAGACCCTCACCGGCGTGCGGGAAGCCACCATCACCGCAATCGAACAAGGGGTGGCGGTGATCGGGCCGGACCAGCGCTTGCAACTGGTCAACCCGGCCTTCCTCTCGATGTGGTCGCTGGACCCGGCGATTGAACAGGGTGGGGCCGATTTGGATGAGATCGCCGCCGCCGCCAGCAAAACGCCTCGGGAGCGGGCGCTATGGGAGCGGGTGCGCAGCCTGTTCGGCGGCCCAATCGGCACCCGCCCGAACGCCTCCTTTATTCATCGGCGCGACGAGGACAGCGTGGTGGCGATCAAGGTCACGCCCTTACCGGATGGGGCGGTTCTGATCGTGTGCGACGACGTCAGCGACGCCCATCGCGCCGAGTCGGCCCTGATGGAGCGCAACGCGGCGCTGCAAGGCGCCGATCAGGTCAAGACCGAATTCCTCGCCGCGACCGCCACGCTGCTGCGCACGCCGCTGAACAGCGTGATCGGCTTCGCCCAAATGCTCGGCAAAAGCGACCTTCCCCCCGATCAGGCCGAGTATGTCGCGAATATCCTCACCCCAGCCCAGGATCTGGAACGCTTGATCTCCGAGGCTTTGGACATTGGCGAGTTGGAAGCCGGCGCCGCCACCCTGTTTCATCAAGCGGTCGATATGCAGGCGCTGATTGTGCGCGTCATCGAGATGCTAGGCCCACGCGCCACCATGAAACGCGCAAAAATCCTGGCCCCCTCTCGCAAGGATCTGGCGATGGTCGCTGGAGATGAACGTCGCCTCAAGCAGGCGGTGTTTGGGGCCGGCGTCGCCGCCTTGGCCCACGCCGACCCGAATGACGCGCTCGCGATGGTGGTGGGCTCGGATGGTGTGCAAACCGCACTGCGGATACGGTTGGCGAAACGTGGCGGATGGCCCGAAGAAGAGACAGCCAATGGCGCCGAGGCCTCTCCGAGCCAAATCCGGGATGAGGCGGCCTTGTCGATGACGCGACGGTTGATCGAGATGCATGGCGGTGTGCTGAGCACGGAAAAAACCAAGGACGCCTTTCAGATCCAGCTGCTGTTGCCGGCGGCGCCAAAGGAGTCGCCTTCAGCGCCAGCGCAGCTCACCAACGGCGCCGACACGCCCGCGACGCCCTCCGCCACTCCCTAAGATGGGGATGACAGCGCCAGCCGAGCCCCAACATTTCGCCGATGGCATGCTGCCGTCTCCGGCGGAGACAGAGGCTTTAGGCGGCCTCCTGGCCAATGCGCTCCGCCCCGGCGACGCGCTGTTTCTGATCGGCGAGATGGGGGCGGGGAAATCTGCCTTGGCGCGGGCGATCATCCTTGCACGCTTGGCCCAGCTCGGGCGAACGGAAGAGACCCCGAGCCCGACCTATACCCTAACGCAAAGCTATGATCTCGAAGACGGACTCGAGCTTATCCACGCCGACCTCTATCGCCTCTCAGGCGCCGACGAGGTAGAGGAGCTGGGGCTGCTCGATCCTGGCGCGCCAACCATTACATTAATTGAATGGCCTGATCGTCTGGGTGACGCCGCCCCATTGCGGCGGTTGGAGGTCCATCTGGCCATACCCCCCGACCATCAGGGGCGGCATATCGCCATAACGGCCTTGGGCGGAGGATGGGAGGCGGTTGCGGCCACGGTCCGAACAGCTCTGCCGCCCCAAAATTGACAGCGGCCTGTGTTCCCTTGCAAAGCCGGTTCCCCGCCCGCTCAATTGGGTTAAGGACCGACCGTCAAGGAGCCGCGCCATCAACTCTCCCAGCCCTACACCCCGCACCGAGGCGGCGGATGCTTTTCTGATCGACGCCGGCTGGAGCGGCGCCAATCGCGCGCCGCTCGCCGGCGACGCCTCCAATCGCCGCTATGAGCGGGTGCGCCATCCAGAGCATGGCGATGCGGTGTTGATGGACGCACCGCCCAATCGCGGTGAGGACGTCCGCCCGTTCGCGGCGATTACCGAACTATTGCGCGGCTGGGGCTTCAGCGCGCCACAACTCTTCGCCGCCGACGCCGATGCGGGCTTCCTACTCCTGGAAGATCTCGGGGACGATCTCTATGCGCGCGTGGTTGACATGGCGCCAAGCCAAGAGCGTGCGCTGTATGCCAGAGCCATTGACGCCCTCGCCATGTTGAAGCGTCAGACGCCGCCGCAACAGGCGGAGGGGTGGGGGGCGTCGCACCAACTGGCGCCCTATAACGCCGAAGCGCTGCTGCAAGAGGCGGCGCTGGCGGTGGAGTGGTGGACTCCGGCGGCGCGGGGGGCTGAGGTTTCCGGCGCGGAGCACACGGATTTCCTTGGTGAGATCGACAATGCCTGCGCAGGAGTCGCGCAGGCGCAAGAGGTTCTGACCCTGCGCGACTATCACGCCGAAAACCTGATCTGGCGACCGGAGCGAGCGGGCGTTGCAGCGGTAGGGCTACTGGACTACCAGGACGCGCTTGTCGGCCATCCAGCCTATGATCTGGCGTCGCTGCTCGAGGACGCACGTAGGGATGTTGCTCCTGATTTTGCCGAAACGCTGATCGCCGCATATCTAGTACGAGCCGAAGTAGATGAGCCCGATGCGTTCCGCGCCGCCTATGCCGCCTTAGCCGCGCAACGCAACCTGAAGATCATCGGGATCTTCGCCCGTTTGTGGCTACGGGACGGAAAAAAACGATATCTTGCGCATATTCCGCGCGTATGGCGATATCTAGAGGGTGATTTGGCTGCGCCGGGCTTGGAAAGCTTGCGTGGTTGGGTCTCCCGCCATATCCCCGCGCCGACGCCGGAGGCCTTGGCGCGGGTGGCGGCGGCGAAGACGTCCTAACTTAATGCAGCATAAAAACAGTGAGTCGAGGGCATGGCAGGTCCAGGGGTGACAGGGATTGACGCCGCGATGGCGCTCGCCGCCGGGCTGGGAACGCGCATGCGCCCGCTGACAGACACGACGCCAAAGCCACTGCTGCCGGTCGCCGGCCGTTGCCTGCTCGACCGCACCTTGGATCGTCTGGAGGAAGTTGGCGTCCGCCACACTGTGGTGAACGCCCACTACCTCAGCGATCAGGTCGCCTGCCATGTCGCCGCCCGTCACGCCCCGCGCCTCACGCTCTCGGATGAAAGCGCGCGGCTTCTGGAAACCGGCGGCGGCGTGGTCAAGGCGCTGCCGCAGCTCGACGCCGAGGCGTTTTTTGTGGTCAACACTGATAATATCTGGATCGGCCCCCGCGCCTTCGCCCCCTTGGCGGCGGGTTGGCGCCCCGGTGAGATGGCGGCGCTGCTGCTGCTGGTCCGGAAAGATCAAACCCTCGGCCATCTCCGGCCCGGCGATTTCTTTATGGACGCCGACGGACGGCTGACCCGGCGGGGCGCGGCCGAAAGTGCGCCTTATGTCTACACCGGCGCCCAAATCATCACCAATGCCGCCTTCGAGGGGGCGCCGAAGGGGCCATTCTCGCTGAATTTGATTTGGGACGCTTTGTTGGCGAAGGGCGCGGCGTTCGGCGTGGTCCACCCCGGCGGTTGGATCGACGTCGGCTCCCCAGCAGGGTTGGAGCAAGCCGCCAACGCCGCCGCCGCATGGCCCCGTCTGGCCGCGAACGCTAGAAATATGGAGACGCCGGTATGAGCGATCCCGCCCAAAAGCGCCCGCCAAAACCGGCGGCAAAAGCGCGCAAGCCGCGCGATGAGACCCCGGATCTAGAATTCAACTTCCCCAAGCGCGCGCCCAACACCGCGAAAACCACCCTGGACCCCTTCCAGGCCGCCGGCCTCTTCCCAGAGCCTGGGCTGCGCGTGTTCAACGCCCCCGCTGGGTTGCCGTTCCCTAGGGCGATGGCGGAAGGCGTACTCGCCCGCCTGCGCGCTTGCGGCGCTGATCCGGCGGCGCTGTCCGAGATTGAAATCATCGTATCCACTCAGCGGGCGGCGCGGGCGTTGCGGGCGGCGTTCGTGGAGGCGGCGGACGGGATCGCCCTCGGGCCACGTCTGCGCACCCTCGGCGATATAGGCGCAGACCTATCGCTGCCTTGCGACGCCCCGCCGCCAATCGACAAAATGCGCCGCCTGATGCTGCTGACCCGCCTCACTCGAGCCCTATTGGAGACCGCCCCAGATCTTGGGGCGCCAGCGGTGGCGGCGCCGTTGGCGGCTGATCTGGCGGCCCTGTTGGAGTCGGCCCAGGCGGCGGGCGTCTCTCTCGACGGCTTGGACGCGTTCGAAGAAGACCGTTACGCCGCGCATTGGTCGTTGTCGCGAAAGTTCCTGGAGCTGATCCGCGAGGTTTGGCCCACGATCCTGGAGCAAGAGGGCCGCATCGACCCCGAGGACCGCCGCCGCCGGGTGGTGGCGGCGTTGGCCGAACGCTGGGCGGAGGAGCCGCCGGCGCGACCGGTGATCGTCGCGGGCTCCACCGGATCGCTCGACACGTCGGCGTGGTTTATCTCCCTGGTTGCGTCTCTCCCTCAAGGCGCCGTTGTGCTGCCGGGCTTTGATGGCGGCATGGA
>JAHQVS010000137.1 GCA_019634215.1 Paracoccaceae bacterium
AGACCGCGTCGTGCCTGCCCCAGACCACCAGACTTGGCACGTTGATCCGGGCGACGTCGGCGACCACGGAGCGAGTATCACGGGTACCGCGGAATGTGGCAAGGGCGCTATTACGAGATGCCGGACTGTTAAAAGCCTCGTAGTACTCGTCGATTCGGATCGGATCGAAAGCTCTGGAAGGGGAGCTTAACGCCTCGCGGAAGTAAGACCGAAACATGGTTTTTCCCCAGAGCTGCTTGAAGACAAAACCGCCGGCGAGGGGGAGCTCAGCAACTCGACGCGCGGCATCCGGGCGAGCCGGATAACACATGGAGTCAACTAGCACGAGACGTGAGACCAACTCGGGAGATTGGCTGGCGATGGCGATCCCGCCAGGGACCGGGGTCGCCCGGTCGATCGTCGAGGTGAAAGTCGGATAAAAGCGGGCGGCGGAATTGAATAAGCCGAGGCAATTGGGGCCGATGACCCGCACCCCTGTGGTTCGGGCGATCTCCGCCAGCTCCGCCTGCATTGCAGCGCCGTCGTCGCCGATTTCGGCGAACCCCGCCGAGAAAATCAACGCCGTCCGCGCGCCCTTGGCGGCGGCTGCGCGCAAGGCCGGCGCAACATCGGGGGCGGGCACAGCGATCAGCACGAAATCGAGCCGATCATCGATATCAGAGACGCTGGGATAGCAGCGCAGCCCCTGAGCGGTGTCTCGCTTGGGATTGACCGGATACACTGCGCCATCGAAGCGCTGTTGGATCATATGCGCCAACGGACGGCCGCCGATCCGGCGCGGATCGTCAGAGGCGCCGACGATAGTGATCGAGCGAGGGGTGAACAGCGCGTCAAGCGCGTCGGCTGAGACGGGGCTGGTCATGAGGGGGTGTGCGCCGCAAGATCGAGCAGCGCCCGGCGTTTCAGCCACAGGCTGGGTCGATAGCGATCCTCGCCAGTGATAGCGTGCAGACGCTCCAGTATCCGCAAACAGCGGCGCATGCCGATATCCTCAGCCAGCGCCAAGGGGCCGAGCGGATAGTTAAGGCCGAGGGTCATTGCGGTGTCGACATCCTCGGGCGCGGCAAGGCCGATCTCGGCCATATAGCAGCCGAGATTGGCCACCATCGCCGCCATGCGTTGGCCGACGAAACCAGGGGAGTCGGAGATCACGCTGATCTTACGCCCGGACGCCGCCACAGCAGCCGCCACCATGTCTCGACAGGCCAGATCAGCGCCCGGCGCGGTCATCAGCGTGACCCGGGAAGAGATGTCGCCACAGAGATCAAGGCACACTAGGCGGCGCGGGTCGGCCCCGGCTGCGAGGGCGGCCTGGGTTGCGTCGTCACCGATCGGAGCGGCGAGAATGGGGGTCTCCGGCGCAGACTCCGACGCGCCAAACACCACCCTCAGGCCAATTTCGGCGCAAAATTCGCGAAGTTCGGCGTTCATGCCGCCCTCAACCTCGGCGACGAACACCTCCAACGCAGGCGCAGCCTCGGTCTGATAGTCCGGGGAAGGCCGCTCTAGCGGAGCGCCCTTGTCGTAACGATACCAGCCGGCGCCTGTCTTCCGGCCCCAAAGGCCCGCCTCCATCATCGCCCGGTGATTTGGGGAGGTTTTCAGCCGCGGGTCCTGCATATATCCGTCATAAACGATCTGGCTGACCGGGAAATTCACGTCGATCCCGGTAAGGTCCATAAGCTCGAACGGCCCCATGCGGAAGTGACGGCAATCGCGCATAACGGCGTCAATCACTTCCGGCGGCGCGACGTTTTCATGCGTTATCCGCAAGCCTTCGGTGGTGAAAGCGCGGCCGCCGAGATTGACCAGAAAGCCAGGGCTGTCCTTAACCACCACTGGAGTTCGGCCAAAGCGGCGCCCCAGAACGGTCAAAGCCTCCACGCTGGCGTCGGAGGACTCCGCCGCGCGGATCACCTCCACCAATTTCATCACTGGGACGGGGTTGAAGAAATGCAGCCCCGCGACGCGGTCGCGCTTCTCACAGGCCTGGGCGATGGCGGCGATCGGAATTGAGGAGGTGTTGGAAGCTATCAGACAGTCCGGCGTCACCACCGCCTCGATCTCTCGGAACAGCGCGCGTTTGACCTCCAGATCCTCGAACACGGCCTCCACCACAGTGTCACATGTTGACAGGGCGGAGGCGCCATCCACCGGCTCGATCCGGTCCGAGGCCGCTTCGCATTCATCCCTTGAAAGCCGCCCCTTCTCGACTAGCCGCGCCAACCGGGCGGTGACCGCGTTTTTCGCCGCAGCCGCCGCACCAGGGCGAGCATCTAGAAGAAGAGTCCGCATCCCGCCTTGCGCCGACACCTGAGCAATACCCTGCCCCATGGCGCCTGCGCCCACGACCCCGACCACAAAATCGGCCGCGTTCGCGTTTTTCATCCCTGGTTTCCACCCATTATATCCGCGTCATGATGCGCGGTTGCGCCGTGTCGATTTGCACGTCTTACAGTGAGGCTAACAGCTTCAATCAATAATGGAACTGTTTTTCGCAAGGCGAACAAGACTGCTATTTCCGCCCCATCACCCCCCACGCAATTTGGTGATGGTGGTGTAGGCGGAAATCGCCTCCAAACTGCATTTCACATCAACCACCACCGGGCCGTCATGGGCGAGAGCGGCGGAGACCGCCTCTCCGGCCCGCCCTTCTTCGGCGACCGTCAGCCCTAGCGCGCCGAAGGCCCGGCCCCAGGCGGCGAAGTCAGGATTTACGAGGTCAGTGGCGACGGATCGGCGCGGATGGTCACGCTCCTGGTGCAAACGAATTGTGCCATAGGAGCCGTTGTTGGCCACAAAAATCTTTGGCGCAGCGCCCATCGCCGCCGCCGTCGCCAGCTCATTGCCGGTCATCATCACGCCGCCGTCGCCGACAAAACAAAGCACCTGACGTTCGGGATGCCGAAGACAGGCCGCCGCCGCGCCGGGTACGCCCAGCCCCATCGCACCACCCACCGCGCCGATGCAGGTCTGCCTCCCATCCCAAGGCCAGATACGGTGAACCCAACTGGAAAAGTTGCCAGAATCCAGGGAGAGAATCGCATCCTTATCGGCCTGGTCCGCCAAGGCCTGAACCACGACACCGAAGTCCAGCCCATCCTCAAAGCGGCGCGGCTGATAGGCGGCCATAGCTTTGGCGCGTTGGTTAAGCCGCTCAATCCACTCCTCGCGCACGCTGGATGATGTCAGGGCCGCGCCATCGGCGAGGCGATCCAGAAACGCCGCAGGGTCGCAGGCGAGGCCGATTTCGGTCTGGAACACTCCGCCAATCGCGTCTGGACCAGGGGAGACATGGATCAGCGGCTGCGCGGGGGTCGGGGCGCTCGGAAATTGGTAATTCTGGGTGGTGACATCGCCAAGCCGGGTTCCCACCGCCAACACTAAATCCGCCTCTGACAACGCCTCGATCTGCGGCTTTGGGATCTTGAAGCCGAGATAACCGGCAAACAGCGGCGAAGCATTGTCGAACAGTTCCTGACGTTTGAAGGACAACACAACCGGTAGAGACAACGCCCGCGCCGCCCGCGCCAGCGCCTGCCGGCCCTCTGGCGCATTCAGCCCGCCGCCGGCGATCAACACAGGCCGCTGAGCGGCGGAGAGACGGGTGCGGATCTTCGATATCATTTCCGAATCTGGCCCGGCGGCGGCAAGAGCATAGGGCGGCAGCGGCGGCGCGGATGTGGGATCAGAGAGCAGGTCCTCCGGCAGAACAACCGCCACCGGTCCCGGCGTCCCGCTCTGGGCGCGGTGAAACGCGCGGGCCAGGATCTCCGGCAAGCGATCCGCCTCCCCCACCTCCCAAACGCCTTTGGCGACGCCGCCGAACATCTGGGCGTAATCCACCTCCTGAAACGCCCCCCGGCCACGCTCATGACGCGCCACTTGCCCTATCAACGCGACCAGCGGGACCGCGTCCTGCTCGGCCAAATGCAACGCAATAGACACGTTCGTCGCCCCCGGCCCCCGGCTGACGGCGACCACCCCGGGCCGCCCGGTCAGTTTCGCGTCCGCCACCGCCATAAAGCCTGCGCCGCCCTCATGCCGACAGGCCACGGTTTGGATCGAGGCGCTGTCCCGCAGCGCGTCCAACAACGCCAGATAGCTCTCGCCGGGCACGCAAAACATCCGGTCGACGCCGTGAAGTTCAAGACAACGGACCAGGGTGTCGGCGGCGCGGCGGGGTGGGATGGCGGCGGCGGTCATGGACGTCTCCTCGATTGACGCGCCCGTCAGGCGGCGGCGTTCAATGGTTGACGTGCATCGTTGATTGCGAAACGGTGTTTCACAAGCGTGAAAAACGCAGTTGTTAACAACAACAAACCCATAGGGAGGAACGCCATGCGCAATGCGTATCTGATCGGAGTCAGCCTCGGCGCCACGCTCTTCGCCGGCGCGGCCGCAGCCGCAGATCTAGAGCTGCCCAGCCAGCTCGCCTGGACCGCTTACGGCACCGGCACCGCCGGTTACAATCAATCGGTCGCCATCGGCTCGGCGTTAAAAAACACCGTGGGAACCGATCTTCGGGTGCTCCCCGGCAAGAACGACGTCGCCCGCACCGAACCACTACGCCAGGGCAAAGTCCAATTCTCCGCCACAGGCGTCGGCGGCTCGTTTATGGCGCAAGAAGGCGTGTTCCAGTTCGGCGCCGAGAATTGGGGGCCACAGCCTGTCCGGGTGCTGATGGCCAACAATGGCGGCGCGGTCGGCCTGTCGCTAGCGGTGGCGCGAGAGGCTTGTGAGAAAGCTGGCAAGCCGAACTGTGAGGGGTTTGAGTATTCCGACCTCAAGGGCCTGCGCGTCGCCTGGGTGAAGGGCGCCCCTGCTCTCAACGTCAACAACCAAGCCTATCTCGCCTATGGCGGGTTGACCTGGGACGATGTCGAGAAGGTCGAGTTTGGCGGCTTTTCTGACAGTTGGGCCGGAATGGTGAACGGCCAAGTCGACGCCGCCTTCGCCTCCACCAACTCCGGTAAGGCCTATGAGGCCGAAAGCGGGCCGCGCGGGGTGTTTTGGCCGCCGATCGACCCTGATAACGCCGAGGGCCTCGCCCGCATGCGCGCCATCGCGCCGTTTTTCGCCACCATGACCGCCACTGTCGGCGCCGGCATCGACGACGGCCCAGGCGCGCCCACCGCCGGATACGCCTATCCGGTGCTGACCGCCATGGCGGCTCAGGACGCCGACCTCGTCTACAACATGACCAAGGCGATGGTGGAGCTGTTCGACAAGTATGATGGCGCCGCCCCAGGCATCGGCGGCTGGGCGCTGGGCAAGCAGAACTTCGAGTGGGTGGCCCCCTATCACGACGGTGCGGTGCGCTACTACAAAGAGATCGGGGCCTGGCCTGATGCGGCGCAAGCGCATAATGAGCAGCTCTTGGCCCGCCAAGCCGCGCTATCAACCGCTTGGGAGGAGTTGAAGGCCGAAGCGCCATCGGATTGGGCGGCGGCATGGGACGCCAAGCGACGCGCCGCCTTGGAGGCTGGCGGCTTCGAGGTGGTGTTTTAACCTACGCCCGAAAGCGAAACCCTCGACTGGCCAGAGGCGCTCCGGCGCCCCTGGCGCCCTTCCCTCGCGCAGCGGATCGCCATGCCTCCCCATTCTCCCGCCGCAGCGCAGGCTGAGGGCGACAAGTCCACCCTGAAAGACGACCCAGCCGAGCGCGGCGAGTTTCATGGCGCCGCCCGCATCGCGATACTGGCCGGCACTCTCACCGGTGTATTTTTAGCGATTCATCAGCTCTTTAATCTGCAACTGCTCGGCGTGGTGCTTATCGAAGGCAGATACCTCTACATCTTAGGCGGCATCTTCCTCGCCATCGCCTTTCTGAGCTTCCGAATCGACCTGCGCAAAGGCGGACCTGTCCCGCTCTATGATTGGGTGCTGGCCGCTGCCGCCCTAGCCGTCTCCGGTTATTTTGCCTGGACCGCCGAAACCGCGCTAGACTCAGGCTGGGAGTACGCCGCCCCGACCACAGCGCAATGGGCGTCCCTGGCGTTCTACCTGCTGATCCTGGAGGGCACCCGCCGCGCCGGGGGTGTGACGGTGTTTTTGTTCGTGCTGGCCTTCTCGCTCTACCCGACCTTCGCTGACCAAATGCCCGGGCCGATCTCTGGCTTCGCCTCGCCGTTCTGGGACGCGATCCCCTATCATATCCTCTCGGCGGAAAGCTCCTTCGGCATCCCGATGCGCGCGTTTGGCAATTTGGTGATCGGCTTCATCCTGTTTGGCGCGCTGCTGCAGCGCACCGGGGGCGGGCAGTTCTTTAACGACCTCGCCCTGGCGATGGTCGGCCGGTTTCGCGGCGGCGCGGCGAAGGTGGCGATTTTCGCCAGCGGCTTTATGGGCTCGATGTCCGGCTCCGTGATCTCAAACGTGCTGACCACCGGCGCGGTCTCGATACCGGCGATGAAGAAGACCGGCTTCTCCGCCCGCTACGCCGCCGCCACGGAAGCCTGCGCCTCCACCGGCGGCGTGCTGACGCCGCCGATCATGGGCGCGACCGCCTTTGTGATGGCCTCATTCCTGTCTCGCCCCTACATCGAAATTGCTTTGGCGGCGGCGATCCCGGCCCTGCTGTATTACTTCAGCCTGTTTATCCAAATCGACGCCTACGCCGCCCGGCGCGGCCTTCGGGGTCTGACACGTGAGGAGCTGCCGAAGGCGGCGACGGCGCTGCGCGATGGCTGGTTGTACTTATTCGTGTTCGGGCTGCTGATTTTCCTGATGGTGGCGCTGCGGCAAGAGACCCTGGCCCCATTCTACGCAGTCGCGCTGCTGCTGGTGATGAATCAGGTCTTAAAGCGCCATCGGCTGACCCTAAAAGGGGCCGGCGACATGATCGTCGGCGTCGGGCGCGCGCTGGCGGAGTTGACGGCGGTGCTGCTCGGCATCGGGCTGATTGTCGGCTCCTTCTCCGCGACCGGCCTCGCCGGCACACTGGTGAACGATCTGGTCTTCCTCGCAGGCGACAATGTGCTCGCGCTGTTGGCCATGGGCGCAGTCACGGCCTTCGTGTTCGGCATGGGGATGACGGTCACCGCCTGTTACATCTTCCTAGCCGTGGTGCTCGCCCCAGCCCTGGAGCAAGCCGGGCTCAACCGGTTGGCGGTGCATTTGTTCATCTTGTATTGGGGCATGGTCAGCTTCATCACCCCGCCAGTCGCGCTGGGCGCGTTTGCGGCGGCGACCATGGCAGGCGCCAGTGCGATGCGGACAGGCGTCGAGGCGATGAAGCTTGGCGGGGTGATTTACATCGCGCCGTTTCTGTTCGTGTTGAATCCGGCCTTAGTCGGCGAAGCCCCCGCAGGCGAGGTAGCCACGGCCCTTATCGCCGCGTTGATCGGCGTCTGGTTAATTGGCGCGGCGCTGCAAGGGCATTTGGCGGGCGTCGGCGGCTTTGGCGACGGTCTGGGCGCGGTAGCAGCGCGAACCGCGCTGTTTTTTGGCGGCCTCGCCATCGCCGCGCCCGGCTTCGAGGTGATGGGGCTCGACCGCTCGACCCTGTTGGTGATCGGCGCTGCGCTATCGGCAGGCCCGGCGCTCTACGCTTGGCGGCGCGGCGAAACCACCCCATTGCGCGATAGTCTCGCCTCGGAGCCCAAATGACGGCTCACACCCCTTCGGCGTCCGGAGTACATTCACCGCCACGCCTCGCGCGCCCTCCTTCAGATGATATGGTTCGAAATGCCCCGCAAACAGCCTGACGCCAACCTGCAAGACGATGACTCCGCAGAAGTCGGGGAGAAGGACCGCCGTTTCGTCACCGCTCTGGCCCGAGGGCTTGATATTTTACGGTGTTTTCAGGCCTCTGATCCGGCGCTCACCAACCAAGAGATCGCCGAGCGCACCAAATTGCCGAAACCGACGATCTCGCGC
>JAHQVS010000138.1 GCA_019634215.1 Paracoccaceae bacterium
CGGGGTGCCGTCGGGTTTCAGACGCGCCGCGCGGCGGCGGGTGGGGTCGATCTTGCGGTTGGATAGGGAGAAGGCGCTGTCGGCGAAGGTCATGACGAGGCTCCGGCGTGGCGGCTGGCGTTGTGGCTGGCGTTGTGGCTGGCGTGGCGGCTGGCGAGAGGAAGGGCGATGAGGAACAGGGCGAAATAGGCGGCGCCGAGGATCTGAGCGGCGAGCAGCGCGCCGCCTTCAGCCGGTTGGGCGCCGGTCCAGCCGAGGGCGATCAGGGTGGCGAGGATCAACGGCGCGACCCAGCGCACGCCCGGGCGGCGCCAGAACGGGCGCGGCGGGCCGCGATCGAGCCAGGGCGCCAGCGGCCAGATCAGGAGGGCGGCGAGCATGGCCAGGACGCCGCCGAGTTTGTCAGGGATCGCCCTGAGCAGCGCGTAGAACGGGAGCACATTCCATTTGGGCGCGATATGTGCGGGGGTTATCAGCGGATGCCCCGGAGGGATTGCGGCGGCAGGGGAGGCAGATGGCGCCGATGACGGGGCGGCGCTTTCAACGCCGTAGTGTGCGGACAGCGCCGCCAGCTCAGCGTGATCGCGCCATCCCTCAAGGCCTAGATAACCAACGTAGAGCAGGATCAGCCCTACACCGAGCCAACTATACCGCCCACGATAGGGTGCGCTCGCCTGCGCCCGCGCCAGTTGGCGAATATGCGCCCCGATGAGGGCCAAGATGCTCAAGCTTGACAGAGTGACAAGCCCGGCTTCCGTTTCTTCTGAGAGTCGGTCGACAGTCGACGCATGCCAGAAGGAGATTTGCCCCCAAGGGACGAGATAGCTGAGGAAGCTGAGCACGACATGCATCACGGCCAAGCCGGTCATGCTCCACCAGAACCAGTGATACGGCCGAGCGTAGATCCCGAACAGAAAGGCGATCGGGATCGTCAGCCAGATCAAGCCGCCCATCGTTTCGGCCAGGACTTGGAGCTGATGGCCTATGAGGGCTGCTTCGCTGGGACCCAGGTTGAGCGCTAAGGTGAACAGCATCATCGCCGCCAACTCGATGGCGATCACATGCAGCCAAACCCAATAGGGCGTCGACGCCAACGGCCAGGGATGCCGGAGCCAAGACGGGGCGAATCTGGTCATCGCGCCGCCCTGTGAATGTCGACAGAACGTGGGCAATTGGCGAGAGTGACCTTAGCCTCCTCGGCCTCAACCAAAGGCGCGGTGCGGGGGATATGCAGGTCGGCGCCCATGCGGCTCTCGCAAATGAAACAGTGCGGATCTCGGTGCAGGCTCGGATGCAGTGGGCGGCGGCGTCTGTTCCAGTTGCGACCGGAAACGACGCGGATTGGCGTTAATATAGGCGCCTGCCGATGTGGGGAATGGGAGAAACAATATGCAGGTCTCGCCGGCGCCTTACACGCCATTTCTTGATCCACAATTGCGGCGGACGCCGGGCCTGATCGCGATGCCGCCGGAGAGTTGGATCGAGATCGACGCCGCCTACGCGGCGCAAATGGCCTATCGTGACCAGTTGATCGTGGACAAAGGGGAGGCGGTGGCGGCAATGCTGCCGGAAGGCGCGGCGGCGGTGGCGGAGCTGTCCGAATTGGTTGCGGCGCATGTTTTGACGCATTTTTCTAACCAGTTTCAGCTGGTTGATGGTGGAATTCAACGTCCCGACGGTGTGATCGTGGATTTGGAGGGCGGCGTGGCGGCCCTGGGCCGGATTGTTCAGGAGGATTTCTGCCTTCTCACCCGTCATGAGGGGGCGCTGGAACACCGCTTGGTCGCCGCCAATCTCTGCTTTCCTTCCCGTTGGACGCTGTCGGAAAAGCTTGGCTGTCCACTGGTCGCCATTCACGCTCCGGTCCCTGACTACGCCGGAGAGCTTGCTTCCCGGGTGGAGCGGGTGCACGCCGCGCTGCATACCGACAGGCCGTTGCAGCGCTTCAACGCCCTGGTGACGGAGACGCCGGAATTGTATCTGACAGGCGGCGCGGCGGAGCGTCGCGTGCCCAGAGAGCCGGGCGAGGGGCGGTTTTATCTTCGCGTCGAACGGCAAACCCTGCGCCGCCTGCCGAAAACGCGGGCGGTGGCGTTCGGCATCAAGACCTATGTGTCGCCGATTGAGACGCTCGACGCCGCCGCTCGCGCCGCCCTTGCTGAAGAGCTGCAAGCGCTGCCGGCGGCGATGGTTGGCTATAAGGGCGGCTCAGCGTTGGTCGGGGCGGCGGTCGCCGCGTTGCGCGGCGGACCTGAAGCGCGGATAGCCTAGACTCGACTCTGTTTTTTAGCGTTCAAGTGAGGCGTCGACGCTTCAAGGGGGAGTGATGTCTCATGTGCGTGCGCTTGTTATTGAAGATTATGGCGCTGATAGGCGGAATATTTGCCGTAAGTGATGTCTCAGCTCAGGATTTTTGCGCTAATCCCACTAAATCCTGCCGTGACGGCTTAGCGCCCGAATGCCTCGATCGCATCGGCGCCGGCGCTCTTCCCACGGGTCAAGCGGTGCGGCAAACGACTGGGTGTCTTGAGGTTTTCGAGGCCTACCGCGCCTGCCTCTCGCGCGCTGTATTAGAATGCCGACCTGGAACAACCGCGCGCCTGCCCGCCTCTACCCAGCCGTCAACCACTGAGAATGCGTCAACGGACGACGCGACGATGCTCGCAATCTGGAACGAGATAAAGGATAGCGGCGACATCGCTTCGCTAGAGAGCTTCGCCTCCGCTTACGACGGCAAACCATTGGCCGCTTTGGCGCGTTCGCGGGCGGCTTCGCTGCGATCAGGAGAAGAGGGCGGCTCTCCTACGGGGCAAGCCCGGCCAGAGGTGGCTGGGGCTGAAGCGGCTCGAACTGGCGAGGCCAGCCAATCCGAGCCGTTAGACGATCCGGAGGAAATCACCAACAAGCTTAAAGCGCTTCAACAGCTCCTAGCGATTATGGAAGGCGACGGCTCAGGACTGCAGGGTTCTGATGCCGCCGTTTCACCGCAAGCTGAACAACAAGCGAATGCGGCTGTTATTGAGGTGGTGGCAATCATCAACAAGTATAGCGGTTGCTCAGACCAAGCGGGCGATCTGGAGAGTAAAGCCGTTTTCGAGAAATTGTTCATAAAGGGCGTTGATGATCCACTAATTGACCAAAAATTGGCGATTTCCACTCAGATCGATGATGCTATCCTCGTTCATATGATTCAATCAGGTGATGTATTAGGCGATTGTGTTGCGCGGTTAATTGAAGGGCTGAGTACTGTAAGCCCTGAGGTTTTGATTGTGCTCACAGAGCTTCTAGACGCGGTGGAAATTCTTACCATTGACGCTGTGGAAGATCGTCCAACCGTCGGTCATATGAATTTGCAATTCAAAAATAGTGTTGAAGGCTTCCAGAACAGCTTGGGTGTCGCCTTGCAGGTTATGCAACTACGCATTCGAGCTGGGTTGTCTGTACCGGAAGACACCCGCGTTCGAGCTGAGGATTTACTGGAGGATTGGGGGGATCTACGTGAAGAGCTTCACGATACCTTCCCGAGCAATCTTGGTGTTAAGCCACCCCCTGTCGTTCGCTGCCGATGGGCAGGAGAGGCAATGCGGTGCACCTACTGAATAAAAATCCTTAGAGTTCTTCCGATAACTCCTTAACAGATAAAATAAAACCGCCCCAAGCGACCAAATAGGTCCAGCCTGGGGCGGCTCTAAAAACTCAAAGCGCTACAGAATGAAGTTTACACGACGCAAACTTGCCGGGGCGCGCTCCCGGCAAGTGCTCTTGTATGCAACTTAGACTGAGTAGTACAGCTCGAATTCAGCCGGGTGCGGAGTGTGTTCATAAAAGAACACTTCTTCCCACTTCAGCTCCATATAGGCCTCGAGCTGGTCCTTAGTGAACACGCCGCCCTTTAACAGGAACTCGTGATCGCCTTCCAGCGAACCCAGAGCTTCACGCAACGAGCCGCAGACGGTCGGGATGCCGGCCAGCTCTTCCGGCGGCAGGGCGTAGAGGTCCTTGTCCATCGGGTCGCCGGGGTGGATCTTGTTTTCGATGCCGTCGAGGCCGGCCATCATCAGCGCCGCGAAGGCCAGATACGGGTTGGCGGTCGGGTCCGGGAACCGGGTCTCTACCCGCTTGCCCTTCGGGTTTGGCGAGAACGGGATCCGGCAAGAGGCCGAACGGTTGCGGGCCGAGTAGGCCAACAGCACCGGCGCTTCGAAGCCTGGGATCAAGCGCTTGTAGGAGTTGGTCGACGGGTTGGTGAAGGCGTTAAGCGCCTTGGCGTGCTTCAGGATGCCGCCAATGTAGTACAGGCACTCTTCTGACAAATCGGCGTATTGATTGCCGGCGAACAGTGGCGCGCCGCCCTTCCAGATCGACTGGTGTACGTGCATGCCGGTGCCGTTGTCGTCCTTGACTGGCTTCGGCATGAAGGTCGCCGATTTGCCGTAGGCCGCCGCGACGTTGTGGATGCAGTATTTGTATAGCTGTAGCTGGTCGGCCGTCGTGACCATCGGGCCGAACTTGAAGCCCAGCTCGTGCTGCGCCGAGGCGACCTCATGGTGGTGCTTCTCAACCGGCACGCCCATCTTCGCCATGGTCGACAGCATTTCCGAGCGCATGTCCTGCCCGGTGTCGATTGGGTTCACCGGGAAATAGCCGCCCTTGACGCGTGGGCGGTGGCCCGAGTTGCCCATTTCATACTCGGTCCAGGAGTTGTTCATCATGTCCGAGCTGTCGACCTGCGCCGCGACGCGGTGCGGCGACACTTCAAAGCGGACGTCGTCAAACACGAAGAATTCAGCCTCGGGGCCGAAGAACGCCTGATCGCCGATGCCGGTCGACTGCAGGTGCGCCATCGCCTTCTTGGCGGTCGAGCGCGGATCGCGGGCGTAAGGTTCGCCGGTGCTCGGCTCAGCGATATCGCAGAAGATCGCGAGGGTGTTCTGGGCGTAAAACGGGTCCATCACCGCTGTGGCGGTATCGGGCACCAGGGTCATGTCGGATTCGTTGATCGCCTTCCAGCCTGCGATCGAGGAGCCGTCGAACATGACGCCTTCCGCGAACATGTCAGCGTCGACCATGTCGACATGCATGGTGACGTGTTGCATTTTGCCGCGCGGGTCGGTGAAGCGGAGGTCAACATATTCGACCTCCTTCTCCTTAATCATGTTCAGGACGGATTGAGCGTCGCTCATTCTAGTCTCCCTTTCATTTGGATTATTTAGCGAGGCGGCCGACGGGGCCGCCGCAACCGGAGTTATCACGGCCTCGGGGGTCGTGGTGGCCAGCTCCGGTCTGTCTGGTGGCGCGGCGCGAGGGCCTTGCGGTTCCGCCGCAGTTGGAACTTCTCCGACGGGGCCAGGCGTTGCGTGCGCTGTCGGTGTGGTCGGCGCCGCCACACCGCCACCGTCGCCAACCGCCCGTGGCAGCATTGGCGACGTGCTGGGTGACATCAGCGGCGTCGGCGTCAGCACGGGGCGCTCCGACACGGCTTCGCTTCGGGCCGCCGCCGCGTCGCGAATGGCGGCGTCGTTCGTCGCTGCAACGGAGACTTGATCCTCGGCTGACAGCGCGTCGGACGGGGCCGCCGTTGTGACGAGCGGGGCGGCGGGGGTCGGCGGCGCCGGCAATGCCGAGGTCGATTGCGGCGTTATGGCCGCAGCGCGATCGTGTGCGGCGGCTTGCGCCTCCGCCACGACCGCCGCGTATGTCGCTGCGGCCTGCTCAGGGTTTGAAGGAACCGGGGTGGGTTCGGGGGAGGACTCCTCCGCAGCAGCACTAGCGACGCGGGACGCCGCCATGTCGCGTACGCTGGCGTCCAGTTGCTCGTTGAGCGCGCCGCGCGCCGCAAGATCGTCAGCGGTCAACGCCGGGGCTGGCGCCTCGACCGTCGGAGCGGCGTCGACGTAGGGCGCTTGCGGCAGGGCGCCGGGAAGGACCAGCTCCTGCCGCTCCGCCCGCTGACGCGCAGCGGCGTCCGCCTCCGCCTGGATCGCCGCATAGGCGCCGTGAGCCGCCGTGCTGGCGCTGATGGCCGCCGGTTCGGAGGCAGGTGGTGAGGGGGGAGCGTCCACCTCAACTTCCTCCGGCGACAGGGCGGGCAGGGTGGCTGAGAGGGCTGCTAGGTCTGTGGCAGGCGCCGTCTCAACGGACTCGACCGCAGTCGCCGCCGCCGCCTCTTCGGGCGCAGTTTCGGGTTCAGGAGGCGCA
>JAHQVS010000139.1 GCA_019634215.1 Paracoccaceae bacterium
GTTCTGAACCGCATCAGCCCGAGCTAGACTCCAGCCAGCATTGGCGGCGCGTGATGCAAGGCCATGCTGGCGCGAACCTCATGCCTGTCATGGCGAGCAATCGCATCGGCGTTGAGGCTTGGGATCACCTTGGGATGAGCTTCTATGGCGGCTCCTTCGTCGCCGGACAGGAAGGTGAGATACTGGCTGAGATGGATCAAGGCGCTGGCATCGCCCTAGCTGATCTTGATCTAGAGGCATGCCGTCGGCGTCGGCATGAATGGGGTGTGTTTCGCGATCGGCGGCGTGATCCGTATGGTCGCCTAACGTGCATGAAGCCTGACTTAGCTCATCTTAAAGCAACGCGGAATATCCAACAACCCAGAACTATATGCGGAGAGCTTGCAGGCCGAGTTTTAGCCGCTCAATCAACCGATTCAGCATCTGATCACAACGTTTAACCTGTTCGACAGCGACATACTCATCGGGCTTATGCCCTTGCATCATGGAGCCAGGGCCGCAACCATCCCCACGGATGCCGGGGCTGTGGTATTCACACCCGATGGTCTGATGGCTGGAAACATACCCGCCGGCGAGGTCGTTTTGTACGATGATGACCATTTCTACATGGGCGGGGTGTTGGCGGAGCTGTTAGTTCAGCAGGGCTCGCACGTTACGTTGGTGACGCCGGCTCCACTGGTGTCACACTGGACCGTGAACACCTTGGAGCAAGGTTTCATACAAGCGAAACTGATGCGAATGGGAGTCAGCGTTTGCACCGGAGAGACGTTGGCTGCGATTGGCCAAGATGCCGTTTCACTACAGTGCGTACATACTGAGAAAAGCCAGGAGATTGCTGCTGATGCGGTTGTGTTGGAGTCGGCGCGCATCGCCAATGACAACGTGTTCCAAGAACTCAAACAACGTCGATCAGAGTGGGCTGAAGCGGGGGCTGTGAGTGTTCAAGCGATTGGGGACGCCGACGCGCTGGCGCCGATAGCTTGGGCGACCTATGCTGGCCTGCGGTATGCGGAAGAGCTGGATGCGTCTGATATCGGCGATGCGCTTCCGTTTCGATGAGAGATGGTTGAGTTGGAGACGCCGTGACCTGCTTGCTAGCGAACAGCCCGCAGCCGATAGATATTCTTTCTCGCTACTTTGAGGCGGGATGGACTGAGAGTGCGCTGTCGAAAGCGTTATTGCTCAGGCAATGTCCTTGCGACACGCAAACCGTCCTGGCCCTGACGTTGTGTGCGTGATGTCCCCATACGACTGGCCGATCGGAGCCAGAAAGGGTCGCCCACCCAAGAGCCGCCACGTAGAACCGCATCATAGCATTTGCCGTCTTCTTCCTCCATCCAAGCTGAACCATCACTTGGCGCATTTTCATAGTTCTCATGCAGGCAGTCCTGCGTCACCTCCGATAGGTTGCCTAACATATCGTAGAAGCCGAAAGCGTTTGGCCTGTACATCCCGACAGGCGCCAGCACGGGGTGACCGTCATCGCATGCAAGTCCGCCGCCGATTCCTGGGAACTGTTCGGTGGAGCTCTGATCGGCTGTATTGGCATGGTCACAGCCAGCGTCTGCGTAGCTTCCCCACGCATACTCTCCGCCGCTACCAGCTCTGGCCGCATACTCCCATTCGGCTTCGGACGGTATGCGGTAGGGGGCTCCTGTGACCTGTTGATTTAGCCAGTTGACGTATTCAGAGGCATCTTCTCCGGAAATACAACCAGCAGGGTAAATATCGGGCTGGTCTAAACCTAATGGGGAGCCCTTCGCCACATTCAACGTTCTTACGTAGATCCTATCGCCCTCAATGATGGAGACGCTGCACAGTCTTTCGGCGTATCCCGTCGCCTCTAGAAATTGGCGCCATTGTTGGAGGGTCACCTCGGTGCGGCCAAGGGCGAAGCGCTCGACTTCCACGCGCCGCCGTGGCCCTTCTTTGTCGTGCCGGCCTGTTTCGCTTGTGGCGGAGCCCATCATGAAGCTTCCTGCTGGGGCCACCACCATGACAGGGCAAGCGTCGCATTCTTGGAAAATCTCTCCTGGCCCGAGGGTGGCTGGATCGGTGCCGCGCAATGGCTCGGGCGGCGCTTTTGCCGCGCGCAGACCCGTCAGAGACGTCTCGGTCAACTCACCCGTCGCTTGTAGGCCAGAGTGGCGTTCAAAGGCTTGTAACGCGGCTTCGGCATTGTCATTCCAGACGCCGTCGATAGGACCATAATACAGTTTAAGGCGGCTCAGGTCGGTTTGGGCGGCTCGGATTTGCTCCTGCGTCAGTGTATCTTGTTGTTCTTGGAGCAGTGCAATCAAAGGGCTTTCTGGGCAGGTCTGCGCCAGCATCTCCAGCTTAGATGGATTGGTCAAAGCCGCCTCATACAGGGTTTGCTCGCGGAAGGGGGTGCATTGGTTCTGGGCAGGGGCGGTCGCCTGTCTCTCGGCGCCATCGCATTGCGTGAGGATCATGCCCAGACATTCGCGATATTGCGTGAGCTGAGCCTCGCAGTCAGTGTCGACGTCGATGATCTGCGTCTCCTGGACTGCCACGCTACCAGCGCCGACGCGTCCTAGACAATTTCTGTTTAGTTCGCGCGAACAATAGCGCGCAGGGTCCTCACAGGCGGCTTCCTGCGCATGAGGGATGGAGGGAGTCGCCAGCAACAGCAACAGAACCGGGAGCAGGCGCAACATCATTACATCCTCTAAATGCCATATGCTGAAACAACTCTAGAATAGCGCTAGGGAGTGGTGAATTGAAGGCGGTGTTAACCCTTGTTCAGGACTGTCGCCACCTCCTCCAGGCTCGGCATGGCTGGCGCCGTGCCTGGGCGCGTTACGGATATTCCCGCCACTGCGCAACCGAAACGAACCGAGTCAACAGCTGGCATGCCGCGCGCCAGAGCGACGGCGAAGCCACCGTTGAAAGCGTCGCCTGCGCCGGTGGTTTCGGTCACGGGGCCGACCTGAAATGCAGGGATCAGCTCTTGCTGATTGGGCGTGCGCAACAGTGCGCCAGCTTCGCCGAGGGTGATGACGACCCCGCCTGCGCCGCGCGCCATCAGCAACTCAGCCGCTGCTTGGGCGTCCTCGATGCTACCAACAGGGCGGCCCGTGAGACCTTCGGCCTCGCTTTCATTCGGGGTGACCCAATCGCAGCGATGGAGAATGTCGTCGTCAAGCTCAGCGGCCGGGGCGGGATTGAGTATGGTGGTCACGCCAGCAGCGCGGGCGATCTCTAGGCCGCGCGCGGCGGCGGGGATCGGCTGTTCAAGCTGAGTCATAAAGACGTCGGCGGTTTTGATTGTCTCAGCAGCAGCGTCGACGTCGGTGGTGCTAATAGTGCCGGCGGCGCCGGGAGCGATGATGATGGCGTTGTCGCCGTTGGCCGCATCGACGAAGATGTAGGCTGCACCGGTGTAGCTGTCCTCGACTTGGGTGACCCTCGGTGTCACTCCAGCTTCTGCCCAGGTTTTAAGCGCAAGTTCGGCGAAATCGTCTCGGCCTAGTTTGGTGATAATCCGCGCCTCGGCTCCCAGCCGACCGCAGGCGACCGCTTGGTTCGAGCCCTTGCCGCCTGGACCGAGAGCGAAACTTTCGCCCAGAATGGTTTCTCCGATTTTTGGCTGTCGCCGGGCGCGATAAGCGGTGTCAGCGACGAACACGCCGAGGATGGCGATGGTTCCGGCGCTCATAATGGCGCACCAGCGTGCCTAGTCGGGTTTGTACCCTTCATCATCACACGTCCTTCATCCGTTGGATTTTACCTATGAGCGTAGAGATGTTTTTTGAAAAGTGGAGCCAGTTTATCCCGTAGGGCGGGGGGCGGCGTTAGCGGCATCCAGGAAGGCTTCGATCTCTTCGCCTTCAGGCAGAGCCTCGAATGCGCCGCGCCGGGAGACCGTGATCGCGCCCGCGGCAGCCCCACGTACGATCGCGTCCGGCGTTCGCGCGCCGAATAGCCTGGCCGCCACGAACGCCCCGAGGAAAGCGTCGCCAGCCCCGGTTACGTCGACCACCGCTGTTGGAAAAGCGGGGACGACATGCATGGCGCCATCCTCGAACACCAGGGCGCCCTTGCTTCCGAGGGTCACAACCGCCGTCCGCACGCCGCTGTTTTTAACGAATTCGACATCGATGCCACCGCCGCCCGCCAAACGCTCAGCTTCGGATTTATTCACGATCAGGGTGTCGACAGAGGCTTGTAGCTGTTCAGGTAGTGTCGACCAAGCTTCGGGCGAGGGCGAGGCGTTGAGGATCACGGGCCGCCCCTCAGCGGCGGCCATCGCCGCCGCCGTCGCGGAGGTGTCGGCGCTGATTTCAAGCTGCAACACTAGCGCGTCCGCCGCCTCGATGGCGTCTCGGGCGCGTTCAACATCGCGAGCGGAGAGTTTGTTGGCGGCGCCGGGGATCGTAATTGACGCGTAGTCGCCTCCGGTGGCGAAGATGGCGCTGGCCCCGGTGGCGAGGCTTTGATCCGTGCCGGTCAATAATAAATCGACCCCGGTTTCGCTTAATGCATCGCGGAGCAGGCGGCCGAAATGATCTCCTCCCAGTCGGCTGACGAGTTTCACTTGCGCCCCGCAGCGCGCCATTTGCGCCGCCTGGCATGCCGCCTTGCCGCCGGGGGCGATGGAGAACGAGTCGCCGAGAATCGATTCGCCTATTGCCGGAGCACGAGTGGCGGCGGCGATCAAGTCGATGTGCGCGCCGCCGAGGACAACGATACGAGGGCGACCGTCAGCGGTTGCCATAGTCGGAATCGGTGCTGGGGGCGGAGGCAAGCAGGAGGGATATCCCTTTGCTCGCCATTGGGAGGAGTGTAGTGGCGCCCTGCTGCCTGGACGAGTGCAATGTATGCAAACGATTGATTGAACTTAATTTATTTGGGGTTTCCTTTCGAAGCTCCAGCCCGTCAGTGCTGCGATTGAGAGGGCGCTTGATCTTGAGCCCTGGGAGGTGAGCATCAGGGGGGATATTGGCTTGCTGTGGGGCTTGAGCCGCCGTTCGCCGTGTTTCGCGATAGGGAGGTTTTGCTTGCAATCTACCGTCCTTTCCTGCCGATGCGGCGCACTATGGCGACTGTGATGGTTCTGCAGGCATGACAGAAATTCAGCGTCGTGCAAAAATTAGGGCGAGAGGGGCGTCGCTTGCAGATGTTCTCATCATGGCGGAGAGGTTGGAAAAGCCGTGCCAGATGGGTTTGAGCGCCTTATGCTAGATTAGAGACCTCGAAAATCGGGAGGCTTCGTCATGTCCGCGCCGATGTCCAGCGTCGCCCGGCGGGCCTTGCCGCTGCTGGATCTGACCAACCTCAACGAGGATTGCGATGAGACCGCGGTTGAGCGACTTTGCGCCGCCGCAGTCACTCCGGCGGGGCCTGTGGCCGCCGTGTGCATCTACCCAGAGTTTGTCGAGCAAGCCGCCGACCTGCTGGAGGCGACCTCGGTGCGGGTGGCCACGGTGGCTAACTTCCCAGAAGGCGTCGCTGACCCGGCCGCCGCCGCACGGGAGACGGCGGCGGCATTTGCCGCAGGCGCGGATGAGGTCGATGTGGTTGCGCCTTGGCATAGTTTGCAAAGCGGAGATGGGGAAGCTGTGGGGCGCGTGCTGGCCGCTTGCGTCGCGTCGCGGCCCCCCGGCGGCGTAGTCAAGGCGATATTGGAAACCGGCGAATTAAACGACGTGGAAACACGACTCGCCGCAGAGACGGCCCTTGGCGTTGGCGTGGATTTTCTAAAGACCTCGACCGGCATGCAGCCCATCGGCGCCACATTGGATGCGGTGGAGGTCTTAATTGGCGAAATCAGCCGTGCTGGCCTCAACGTCGGTGTTAAGGCGTCCGGTGGGGTTCGCACTACAGCGGATGCGGCGAGTTATCTCGCGATCGCCGATCAGATGATGGGGCCCCATTGGGTCAGCCCCGAAACGTTTCGGTTTGGCGCGAGCGGATTATTGCGCAACCTGCTCGATGCTCTTGAGACGGATTGAACGGGTAAATAGCGGAGGTGTTCCCAGCATCCGTTTTAGCGGGGAGCCTGGCAGCTCCATCGCAGCAATTGTCGCCACACAGAACGCAAGCGACCACAGCGCCATTTCCATACCTGTCGCTGGCGGCGCGACATAGGCCGCCAAAATGGAATATTGGTCCCCCGCCTCGCCAAGGATCAACAGAGCAATCCAGTTGTTGGCGATATGCACCCCGATCACAAACCCCAGCCCACCGGTGCGCCAAGTCGTGTAAGAGGCCAGCAGTCCAAACAGGCTGGCGGCGGCGACGTGGCCCCAGGCGCGCTCTGGTGCTTGCCCAGGGTCGAAATGCAGCAGGCCGAACATCAGCGCGGGTGCGACGGCCCAGAGCCAGGGGCTGCGGCGCCAAGCGGCTATTTGTTGCAGCAAATAACCTCGGAACATGATCTCTTCTGAGGCGGCCTGCACGATGATCAAAGCCACCGCCGCCGCAACATATCCTGGCATTTCAGCTGTGTAGAGTTGTGGCTTCACTCCGCTTAGATCACCGAAGAGCAGATCATATCCTAAGGCGACTAAAAACAGAGCCGCCACAAGGCCCGCTCCGGCCAGCGCGTGGCGCCCCATACGGGCGGCCGAGTTGGCGGGGCCGATCACGCTCCAGGGAGATCGCCTGTGCAGTAACGCGACTGCGCCCAGAAGCAGCACCGCCTCAAACCCAATTGCGGCGAGGGTGAGCAGCAGCCATTGCGCTTCGAACTCCCGGGACCAAATCAGCGACGGCACTTGAATCAGATCAGCGCTGAAGATCATCGCGCCTAGCGACGCGAGCATCACGCCAAGGCAGACCAAAAGAGCCACCCAGACCCCACGTCGAGGTCGTCGCGCCGGGCTGATGTAATGGGCAAACGGCCGGTTCCGGGGCGCACGCCAATTCATGCCGGTTTGTCGTCTGGTTCAGAGACGCCAGGCTCGCGGTCGCGTTTTTTTCCATCCAGAGCGCGTGTTTCGTGCTCCTGACGTGCCTCTTCACGCTCCTGCTCGACTTTGCTTCGTCCATGAAGAGCTGCGTTTTGTGTTGCTTTGTGCTGTTTCGCCATCCGCGCCGCGTGCTTGCGTACGGCGCGGAGGTTGACCACTTTTCCTGTCACGCTGGGCCTATGTCCTTCTGAAAAAATACCCGATCAAAGCCATTTTGCACGCGCCGCCCGACCTCCCGGAAGCCTGCGCGGCGATACAGGGCGAGACTCTTCCCCATTTTGGCGTTGGTGTAGAGGTCTAGCGTCTTGCTTCCACGCTGCCGGGCCTCTTGTTCGGCGCACAACAGAAGCGCGCGTCCAGCTCCCCTGCCTTGATGGCCAGGTTCGATGGCGATGTTGTCGATCCACAAGCATTCGACCTCAGGGATCAGGATGACGTATCCGATAACCCTATCAGCCGCGTCAGTGGCGACCCACGCCTGTTGTTGGATGATGTGCGTGTTGAAGTCGGCGTCCATGGGCGCGGGACGACGGCCAATGTCGGCCACATAGGGCGCATAGGCGGCTTCGGCGACAGCCTGGAGGGCGTCAGCCTCATCTGGGTGCGCGGGTCTGATCATACGCGCCCAGACTTTGAGGAATTATGGGGAGAAATCATACACATGAGTTGGAACATTGGCGATAATGAGCGTCTCTTTCAGGATCGGCTCAATCTCCTCCCATCGTCCCCCGGCCAAGCCACAGCCAATTCTCGGCATGTGGACTGACGCGCCGCTGGCCGCCGCCGCTTCTGCGACTTGGGTTAAGCATCGCCGAACAGCTTCATACCGGATCGGCGGATGGCCATCGATGATGGCGAAGCCATGCTGCGCCACCATATTCGCCACTTGTAGCCGCTCAGTGACAGGGATCAGGCGGGTTTCCCCCAGCGCGAACCCTGTGGGTTGGCCCTTCGCCCAAGCGCGATAGTCCGCCTCAGGTTCCGGCCAACGGGCGGAGATCGCCATGACGAATCCCCGCCCCCAACCACCAGCGTCGTTACACACATGGGCGATGATGGCGGGATCTTCGCCGACCGGCGCGGTGGCGTCGCCGGTGAGATAGGTGATCATATCAGCCTCACTTCGGGGCGATCATCAGCTCGGGCCGGACCACCTCATCAAACCGCTCAGGAGTTACAAAACCGAGCTTGACCGCCTCCTCCTTTAGGGTGGTGCCGTTCTTGTGGGCGGTTTTTGCCACCGTCGTCGCGTTGTCGTAGCCGATCTCCGGCGCAAGGGCGGTCACCAGCATCAGGCTCTCATTGAGCAGCTTCTCGATTCGTGTGGTGTTGGCCTCAATGCCGGCGACACAATTATCGGTGAAGGCGCTGGCGGCGTCGCCGAGCAGCTGCATCGACTGCAACAGGTTGTAGATCATCATCGGCTTGAAAACGTTCAGCTCGAAATGTCCCTGGGAGCCGGCGAAACCGATGGCGGCGTCATTGCCCATCACGTGCGCGCAGACCTGGGTCAGGGCTTCGGATTGGGTCGGATTGACCTTGCCGGGCATAATTGAGGAGCCAGGCTCGTTCTCGGGCAGAACCAACTCGCCCAACCCGCAACGCGGGCCGCTGCCGAGGAAACGGATGTCGTTAGCGATTTTGAACAGCGACGCGGCCACGGTTTTCAGCGCGCCTGACATCTCGACGATGGCGTCGTGGGCGGCCAGCGCCTCGAACTTGTTCTCGGCGGTCTCGAATGGCAGACCTGTGTGATCCGCGATGCGCTTGGCCACCTCGACGTCGAAGCCCGGTTTGGCGTTCAGTCCCGTGCCGACGGCTGTTCCGCCCTGGGCCAGCGGGTAGATCGCCTCCAGCGCCGCCGTCACCCGGTGAATGCCATGGCGGACCTGGGCTTCATAGCCGCCGAATTCTTGCCCCAGGGTGAGGGGGGTGGCGTCTTGGGTGTGGGTGCGGCCGATTTTTATGATGTCCTTGAAGGCTTCAGCCTTGTCGGCGAGCGCGCCCCGCAACTTGTCGAGCTTCGGCAGGAGATGGTCCTGCGCGGTCATGGCGGCGGCGATATGCATCGCGGTGGGGAAGGTGTCGTTTGAAGATTGCGACCGATTCACATGGTCATTTGGATGCACCGGGCTTTTCGAGCCGATCACGCCGCCCAGGATTTCGATCGCCCGATTTGCGATCACCTCGTTGGCGTTCATGTTGGATTGCGTGCCTGATCCGGTCTGCCACACCACCAGTGGAAAATGATCGTTGAGCTTGCCGGCGGCGACCTCGCTTGCAGCGCTGACGATCGCGTTTCCGATTTCCGACTCTAACGTGCCAAGGGCCATGTTCGCCTCGGCGGCGGCTTTTTTGATGACACCCAGGCCGCGCACCAGCGCCTCCGGCTGGCGCTCCCAACCGATCGGGAAATTCTGGATCGATCGCTGAGTTTGGGCGCCCCAGTATTTGTCTGTGGGCACCTCAAGCGGGCCAAAGCTGTCGGTTTCGGTGCGGGTGGCGCTCATGATATAGGTCCTCGACTGGCGAAACTTTTCGCCCGTATAACGCTACGCTTGGGCGTCCGCCAGTCGAGGAAAGTAACGACTCTTGGGAGGGACGTGCCAAGAGCCGGGCGCGAAACAAGCGAGTCCGCAGTCAGACGAGGAGGGACAAACTCGTCGTCTGGCGTTCCGCCAAAAGTGTTTAAGTTAGTCTTTCCGATCTGATTTGATCAGAATTTACGCTGGTGATTGATTGCAGGTTACAAACGCTGCAATACCACCCCTAACAGCATAATCACATAACCCCAAAACAGCAACCAAACTGCGAAGTGGTTGAATTGCGGCGCAACGTCTGGACGGAAGATCAACGTGCACGCCAATCCAAACATGATGATCGACGTGATGAACATCCAGCGACGTGGCGCTGTCATTCTCATGACGGCTTCTCCCCTATCTTGTGTCTTGCGCACTTGTACACGCCACAATTTGGGGGTCAACCACAAACGAAAGCGGATGTGTTGGCCTTCGGATCTAGTGGGGGAGCCCCGTTGACGAGGCTGATTTGCATGCGGTCGCGTGGTGGACGGACCAACACCCTGTTTGGATTATTTTTTCCGAAAAGCGTCGAGTTCCACTACCTCACCTGGTGGTTTGTCTTCGTCGCCGCGCTGTTCTCGAGTCGCGTTTTCAATCGCCCGCGCGGTTTCCTCCGCTGAACCGCCGCCGAGCAGGCCGCTGTCCTCTTGTTCCGAATCGCTTTCCAGATCCGCCAGGGTGTCGCTGGGATCAAACCGCAAGCCAAACTCGGCGCTGGGGTCGGCGAATTGCAGCACCGCCTCATAGGGGATCACCAGTGTCGCGGGACGGTCCTGAAACGACAGGCTTACCGAGAACCGGTCATCCGCCACGGCGAGGTCGTCGTATTCATGCTGTAGCACGATCATCATTTCTTCGGGAAACTGCTCACGCAGCCAATCCGGCATGTCGACTCCCGGATGCGGCGTAATGAAGGAAATATAGAAGTGATGATCGCCGGGCAGGCCATGCTCCGCTACATAGCCCAAGGCTTCAGCCACAAGACCATGCATCGCGCGCTGCATCATGCGTCCGTAATTCAGCTCACCCAAGACAATGACGCTCCCAGCCTCAATAACGATCGCGTAAACAGACTCTAAGTTATGCTAAACATCAATCCCAGATCAAATCGATAGCGAGAAGCTGGTTTTTTTGATGGGCGTACTGCTCATTAGACATTGTAGACAACCGCGCTGCATTACAGGGCCGGTTGGGTGTGATCTTAAGGAAAGTGAAGGCTTCTGTTGCCAGGCGCCTTCGGACCCCGCCTAAACCGGCTAAGGCTTAGGACTTAAGTTTCGATCTTGCGCACTGCTTAAGCAGCGAGCGCGACCGGAGCACGGTTGTCATTGCCAACTGTACATTTCGGGCCGATAACGGTGGCGCCCCGCCGAGCGAAAGCTAACGTCTTTGGACGTCCGTCGATCCTATTTCGGCCCCATGACAACCTTGATCCACTTCCGCCAATGAAACGGGTGGGGTTGTTGGTGGAGCCGCCGGGTACCGCCCCCGGGTCCGAGCCGTTTATTACACGCGCGTTTATCGCCGTAGCCACTTGCGTGACACCACACAGATAGCGCTAATCCATTGAGATTTGAAGAGCGTCTGCGCTGTTATCAGTTCGCCGTCGACCAAATGTGCCAATAGGGCGCGGCGTAGACCCAATAACCGGCTGGTGCTTCCGCGCCGCACCAGCGCCCGCCGCCCCAGTGGCCGTACTCATGCAGCGCGCCGTAAGTTTGTTCATCTTCTGGGCAATGCAACCTGCTGATAAGGTTGGCGTATTTTCCGCCCAAGCTGGCCTGAACCGCCAGATCTGCTTGATCGGAAACGGCGCCCCACACATACCAGACCGGGGCCATCCACACCCAATATCCCGCAGGTCCCTCCTGCCCGCACCAGGGGCCGCCGCCCCAATAACCGTAATCATGAAAATCGCCGTATCGCTCTTGGTCTTGCGGACAGTGAATCTTGGTGATCAATTTGGTGTAAGCGCCTCCTGCGTCGGCGGTTTTCGCAGGATTCTCCGCCACCGCCATCGGCGATTTCGTCATCACGAACACCACCATGAAGCACGCGGCTACTGCGGCCAGGGGATGTTTTACGTGCATTCTTACCCTCCCGATGGTGGCGCCGTTTCTCCCTGGTGTGGCTTCATCGAGACTGAGGGTGACAGTTCACGCAACAGTTTTCGCTCCATCGCGGCGGCGTAGCCGGTGTAGTCGTCAATATCGATCACGAATGCGCCCGGCCCCTGAATCACCTCGTCGAGATAGTAGGAGGCCGGGTCGGGCGTCGCGCCAACAATGACGAGGCCATTGATTCGAAGCCCCTCCAACACTCCGCGATCCCGGAAGTAGGCCGGCTTGCGGCCGTTATTGTTCACTCCGTCGCCAGAGACGTCGATGATGCGCTGGCCACACGGGACCTGATTGAGTCCATGGAGATAGGCGCCGTACCGGAGCGCCTCGCCGACGGCTGTGGCCCGGCCGCGCCCGTGGCGTCCGCGGCGCGCGACATGGGCTGCGAACTGCTCAATCGCCGACCGGCTGTCGAGCCGGGTCCAGCCGACGATCAACTCTTGCTCATAGCCGCCGCCCCAAAGGTAAGCCGCCGCCATCACGCCAGACCCCTTGGGCGAGAGAATCGCCGCCTGTACCGGCTCCGACAGCAATGCGGCCGCCAGCCCTCTCGCTTGCAACTGCCGTTCGGCGGCGTCGACGCTCTTCGACATGTCGAGCGCTAAGGCCAAGGCGGCCTTGCACTCGAATGACAGAGCGGTGGCCGGCGTGACCACGCCCACCACCGCCAGCGCCACGGCGCGTAATATTTTCACCGAGAGCGACTCACCAACTGCCGGTGTTCTGCATGCTCGCCCACGGCTCAGCCGACGGCAGAGACTCGCCCCGTTGCAGCAGCTCGATCGAGATGCCGTCCGGGGACTTCACGAACGCCATGTGGCCGTCGCGCGGTGGGCGGTTGATGGTGACGCCTGAGTCCATAAGTTTCTGACATGTCTCGTAAATATTATCGACGCGATAGGCGAGATGGCCGAAATTACGGCCACCGCCATAGTCTTCGTCGGAGCCCCAGTTATAGGTTAGCTCAATCTCATTTCCGGGGCCGCCGCCTGGTTCGCTGAGGAACACCAGGGTCGCTTTCGCCCCATCCAGGTCCTTGCGCCGGGTCTCGACCAAGCCCAGAAGATCGCAATAGAACTTCTTCGAGGCTTCAATATCTTTCACTCGCACCATGGTGTGAAGGAATTCGATCGACATTTGCGCTCCTATGTGTGTCTTGCTACTAGATGTTGATGGTACGCTGTTGTGGTTGGAGGCGTCGCGCTTCATTGGCGCACCCTTGATCTCAAATCCCCGGGGGAAAGACTATGTCGTTAACGCGTGTGCAACAGGCTGAAATCGACGCCCAGCGACGCGAAACCGCAGCCACGCGGCGGGTGGTCGCCTCGGGCTTGGAGGAGCGGCTCTATGAAGCGGTCCCGGTGCTCGATCATGGCTTCGTCCGCGCTATCGACTATATGGGCGACGACGCCGCCATTGTGCAGGCGGCGCGCGTCTCCTACGGGCGTGGCACCAAGGCGGCGCGGGACGACCGGGGGTTGATCCGCTACCTGATGCGCCATTGGCATTCAACGCCCTTCGAGATGTGTGAAATCAAGCTGCATGTGAAATTGCCGATCTTTGTAGCACGCCAATGGATTCGGCACCGCACCGCCAATGTGAACGAGATCTCGGCGCGTTATTCAATCCTTGATCGGGAGATATACGTTCCAGCCCCTGAGCATTTAGCCGCTCAATCCGTCGCCAACCGCCAGGGGCGTGGCGCGGTTCTGGAGGGCGCCGAGGCGGAGCGGGCGCTCGCGATACTGCGGGACGACTCCACCCGTGCGTATGGGCATTATGAAGAGCTGCTGAATGAGCGCGACGGCGCGCCGATCGACCCTGAGCGCACCGGTCTGGCGCGTGAGTTGGCGCGGATGAATCTAACGCTTAACACCTATACCCAGTGGTATTGGAAGACCGACCTGCACAACCTGTTGCATTTTCTGCGCTTGCGGGCCGACGCGCATGCGCAGTATGAAATCCGCGTCTACGCCGACGCGATAGCGGCTTTGACCCAAGCATGGGTCCCGCTCGCCTATGAGGCGTTCGAAGATTACCGCCTGAACGCCGCTCATATCTCAGGCCCGGCGCTTGAGGTGGTGCGGCGGATGTTGATCGGAGAGCAGGTGACGGCTGAAACCAGCGGGTTGTCTGCGGGGGAATGGCGGGAATTGTCTACAGTGCTTCAGACCACAGCGAGCGGACGCGCCGAGTGATGAAATCCAAACGGGTCCGTAGGCTCGCGTTTCTGGCGCAGTCGCACTTATTCGGCGGCGCCCCCGCGCCGGAGGCCCTGCCGCGTCTGGTTTTCACAGTGACCAATGGGCGTTCCGGCTCTGGCTATCTACACGCCTTGTTCGAACGCATTGACGGTGTTCAGGCCGAGCATGAGCCGTCGCCACGATTTGACGCGCTGATGCGGGATGTGCAGTTCGCCCCGGACCTCGCCGCACGCTTTTGGCGGGCGATCAAGTTGCCGGCGATCTCGAAGGTCCAGCAGCCAGTATACGCTGAAACCTCACACTTGTTTTGTAAGGGCTTTGTAGAACCGTTGATCGCGCTTGGCGCGCCGTTCGACATTGTGGTTCTGCGCCGGGACAAGAGGGCGATCGCCCGGTCGCTGTGGCGCAATGGGTCGGTTCCAGGCCGCTCCAAGCGCGGACAGCAATTTTTCCTCGACCCGGATTTGGAGGTCGCGGTGGCGCTGCCTGAGTGGCGCGAGCTGAGCGACTACCAACTCTGCTACTGGCATGTTCTTGAGACGGAGGCCCGACAACGGCACTACGCTGAGATGGTTTCCCAGACGGGCGGGCGCGTGGTGGATACGTCGGTTGAAACGTTGAACGATTTACAGGAGGTGCGGCGCGTGCTGTCGGCGCTTGACATCCCCTTGAACGCGCCGTCCGAGCGGCGATTGGCCGAATTGGTGGGCGAGCGTGTTAATCATCGCGATCATGTCGCGGGGCCGACCGCCGAAGACCCGGCTTTGGATCAGGAGGAGCAGGCGGTTCTGGAGCGCATCACGCAACACGCTGCCAGCTAGAGCGAGTTCGGGGCGCATTGGCGCACCTCAACCGCTCTAGCTTCTGTTTTTCAAAGATAAACTCTAGAACTTAGCTCAGGCTGATCTCAGTTTGCTCAGCTATCGCTGGGCTGGCGCAGCTGATTGATCTGATCTTGCAGATCGCCAGTGGTGACGCCCAGGTCGATGCCCAGAGCTGGCAGAATGCCGAGCACGCCGAAGCCGATCAGGAACAAGGCGACGATCCAGTTCAGCAGGTCAGCCTTGATCAGGGTGAGCACGCCGCCGATCAGGGCGATCAAGGGCAGCAGGGGAAGTCCAGCGACATCGGTTGGCATTAGGTCATCCTCTCCAAATAACAGTCTTTATGCGGCGACGATCCGGTTACGCTGGTGCGCAACCTTTTGTCGCGCCCTGCGTCTACGCGCAAAACGTCGCAGCGTGACCGTTTCACGATGCCGCAGTACGGATCAGTCGGCGGCGCGCAAATTCTCCTATATTTTGTTGTAATTGTGGCGGCGTGAGATGATCCAGGCGGCGGCGATCGCGGCTAACCCGATCAGCGGCGCCGCCAGCGCCGCCTTGATCGCCAGTGAGGGGCCGGAGTCTGACCACAGCGCTGCGCCGAGGAGTGGGGCGAGCGCTCCCGCCAGCAGCACCGGCGTCGCCATTGCGCCGGAGACGCCGCCGAAGCCGGCGCGGCCGAGCAATTCCGCCGAAAGCACCGGGCGCATCACGCTGCTGAGGCCGTAACCGGCGCCTTGGACGCTGGCGAAGGCAAGGATCATCACTGGATCGTTCTCGGCCCAGAGCAAAATCAGCGCGGCCAAAGCCACGGCGGCAAAACTGAGCGCGGTGGGGACCAGTGTGGGCGTGCGGGCGGCAAGCGTCGCCATCAGAACGCGGCCCATCACCTGCATGGGCCCGATGCTGGCCGCCGCCGCGACGGCCAGAGCGGGGTCGGCGCGGCGGTGGTCGAGAATCGCCAACAAATGGGTAATGAGCAGGCTGTGATTCAGCATCAGGCAGGAAAACGCCAGCGCCAACAGCCAAAAGCTGGGCGTGCGAAGCGCTGTGAGGAGGGCGCTTCGTGGGGGCGAGAGAGGAGGGGAGACGCTCGATGCCTCCAGAGACGCACCCGCGCGCCAAAACAACGGCGCGGCCGCCAACACTATGACGCCAGCGAAGAGCCAGAGGCTGGCCCGCCATCCCGCCAGCTCAGCGATTCCGGCGGCGATGGGGAAACTCAAAGCCCCGGCGAACCCGGCGACCAGGGTGATATGGGTGATAGCCCTCCGTGCATTCTCGCCGCAGCTGCGGGTGACCAGGGCGAAAATCGGCTCATACAGACACCCCGCCATCGCCGCGCCGATGACGATCCAGAGGCCAAGAAAGCTTGGATAACCCTCCACCAGCGTCAGGCCCGCCAGCGCCGCCGCGCCTAGAATGGCCGCTCCGGCAGACACATGCGGGCCGAGCCCTTTGTCGATCAGCGCCCCGGCCAGCGGCGCCGCCGCCGCTGAGGTGATGACGCTGGCGGTGAAGCAGAGCGCAATGTCGGTTTTACTCCAACCGAATCCTTGCTCCCAGCGCAAGGCCAGCGCGGCGAAACTGTAATAGAGCCCGGCCCAGACGATGGTCTCTGCGATCGCCAGCCCCCAGATGGCCTTGCGCCGCCGCACCTCCAACAGAGTCACGGCTGCCCACGCTTTTGGTGATGATTCCCTGGAACCCTGATTGGGGGCCTCACTTTTCCACCCATTGGCGTCGTCCCCCCTTTTCAAGCCGCCACGCGCTGTCGCAGAGTGTTGCTCCGAATTACAGGCGGGCCACATCTAGGCCTGACCAATCTATGAAGGGAAGGAAACCGATGCCCAGCGTTTCGATGGTGGTGAACGGACGTCAGGTGTCCGGCGAGGTCGAGGGGCGGACGCTGCTCGTCGAGTTCTTGCGCGAACAGCTCCGGATGACCGGTACTCACGTGGGTTGCGACACCAGCCAATGCGGCGCTTGCGTCGTGCATGTGAATGGCGAGAGCGTCAAATCTTGCTCGATTTTCGCCATGGCGGCGAGCGGCGCCGAGGTGGCGACGATCGAGGGAGTGGCCAATGCGGACGGCACCCTGAGCGTGCTACAGCAGGCGTTTCAGGATCATCACGGCCTTCAGTGCGGCTTCTGCACACCCGGCATGGTGATGTCGGCGGCGGACCTGCTTAAGATCAACCCTAACCCGTCCGAGACCGAGGTGCGTGAGTGGTTAGAGGGCAATATCTGCCGCTGCACCGGCTATCATAACATCGTCAAAGCAATCTTGTCGGCAGCTGCAACGCTGAGGGGCGAGGCCGTGGCGGCTGAATGAAGCCGAGTGGCGTGCTGCGATAAGTAGACAATGAAAAACACGTTCTAACGCCCGTGAGCGGCGCGTTTCAGGAACGGCATAGGGAGTTTCGGGAATGGCGAAAGACGAAGTCAGCGCAAGCGCCGTCGGCGCGCCGATGAAGCGCCGGGAGGATGTCCGGTTTTTAACCGGAAAGGGCTCCTATACCGACGACATGAATCGGCCAGGGCAGAGTTACGTGGTGTTTCTGCGATCGTCGGTCGCGCATGGGGTGATCCGCACACTGGACGTTGAGGCGGCGAAGGCCAGCGAAGGCGTGTTGGCGGTGTACACCCATCGCGACATCGAAGCCGACGGTTTGGGCGGCGTCCCTTGTGGATGGGAGATTACCCAGTCCGATGGCTCTAAGATGGTCGAACCGGCCCATCCGATCCTGGCCAGCGGCAAGGTCCGCCATGTCGGCGATCCGGTTGTGGCGGTGATCGCCGAAACCAAGGCCCAGGCGCGCGACGCGGCGGAGAAGATCACGCTTGAGATCGACGCACTGCCAGCGGTTGTCGACATGCGCAGCGCCGAGACAGCCGGCGCCGCCGTGCATGACGAAGCGCCCAACAATGTTTGTTATGATTGGGATTTTGGCGACAAGGAAAAGACGGAGGCGGGGTTCGCCCAGGCGGCCCATGTCACCACCCTTGAGTTCACCAACAACCGCCTGATCGCCAACGCCATGGAGCCGCGCGCATGCATCGGCGAGCATGACGCGGCAGGCGATCGCTACACTCTGATCACCACCAGCCAGAACCCGCATGTGATCCGGCTGTTGATGGGTGCTTTCGTTTTGAACATCCCGGAGCATCGCTTGCGGGTGCTCGCCCCAGATGTTGGCGGCGGTTTTGGCTCTAAGATCTACCATTACGCCGAAGAAGCGTTGGTGACGTGGGCCTCAAAGAAGGTTGGCCGCCCGGTTAAATGGACGGCAGATCGCTCGGAAAGTTTTATCTCCGACGCCCATGGCCGCGACCATGTCACCAAGGCCGAGTTGGCGATGGACGCCGAAGGCAAGTTCCTCGCCCTGCGCGCCGACACGATGGCGAACATGGGAAGCTATCTCTCCACCTTCGCGCCCTGTGTGCCGACATGGCTGCACGCCACGCTTCTCGCGGGCCAATACACCACTCCAGCGATCCATTGCCGGGTGCGGGCGATGTTCACCAACACCGTGCCGGTTGACGCCTACCGTGGCGCGGGCCGTCCGGAAGCGACCTATCTGCTGGAGCGGATCATCAACAAAGCCGCTGCGGAGCTGGGCCTGGATCAGGCCGAGATTCGGCGCCGCAACTTTATCCGTCCGGATCAGTTCCCGTATGAGACCCCGGTGGCGCTCACCTATGACACCGGTGATTACCTCGCCACTTTGGCGCGGGTGATGACCATGGCCGATTACGCCGGCTTTGAGGCGCGTCGCCAGGAAGCGGCGGGGCGCGGCAAGCTGCGCGGACTGGGGCTGTCTTGTTATATTGAGGCTTGCGGCATCGCGCCGTCGAGCCTGGTTGGCGCGCTCGGCGCCCGCGCTGGTCTCTACGAGGCGGCGACGGTGCGGGTAAATCCGACGGGTTCTGTCTCAGTGTTCACCGGCTCGCACAGCCACGGCCAGGGGCATGAGACCACCTTCGCGCAAGTGGTCGCCGATCAACTCGGCATCCCGGCAGACAGCATCGAGATCGTCCACGGCGACACCGACCGCATCGCCTTCGGCATGGGCACCTACGGCTCGCGCAGTCTGGCGGTGGGCGGCTCGGCGATTGTCGGCGCGATCGAGAAGATCGTGGCCAAGGCCAAGCGCATCGCCGCCCATTTGATGGAAGCGTCGGTCGACGACATCGTGTTTGAGGACGGGCAGTTTAAAGTCGCGGGCACCGACAAGGCGAAAGCCTTCGCTGAAGTCTCGCTGGCGGCTTATGTCCCGCATCAGTATCCGATTGAGGAGTTGGAGCCGGGTCTTGAGGAGACGTCGTTTTACGACCCGAAGAACTTCACCTATCCGGCGGGCTCTTACCTCTGCGAAGTTGAGGTTGACCCGGACACCGGCGTCATCGACATCGTTGGGATGTGGGCGGCGGATGATTTCGGTAAGGTGATCAACCCGATGATTGTCGAGGGGCAAGTGCATGGCGGCCTTGCCCAGGGCCTTGGCCAAGCTTTCATCGAGCAATGCGTCTATGACGCCAACGGCCAGCTGCCCTCCGGCAGCTATATGGACTACGCCATGCCGCGCGCGGACGATCTGCCCAGCTTCGCGGTTGAAACCGACTTGGTCGGCACCCCCTGCACCCACAACCCGTTGGGTGTGAAGGGCTGCGGCGAGGCTGGCGCTATCGGTTCGCCGCCGGCCTTGGTCAACGCCGTTGTCGATGCGCTCAAGCCGTATGGCGTGCAGCACATGGACATGCCGCTGACGCCGCAGAAAGTCTGGACGGCGATCGACGCCGCCACGCCGAAAATGGCCGCCGAGTAAGACATCCCGCACCGCCCAAGCCGCCCCTATCAGCGGCTTGGGATGACGGACATTAAGGAAGATCGAGGTCATGTACGACTTTCAATACGTGAAACCCGCCAACCTCTACGACGCGGTCGCGGCCATGGGCTCGGAGGATGCGCAAGCGCTCTCCGGCGGTCAGACCCTGACGCCGACCATGAAGCAACGTCTGGCGCAGCCAGGCACGCTGGTCGATTTGACCGGAGTCCCCGAGTTGAAGGGGATCGAGGTTGGGCCGGACAGCGTCACTATCAAGGCCGCCACGCGTCATGTGGAGGTGGAGCGCTCCGCCGAGTTGCGCGCGGCGATCCCGGCCCTGGTTGAGTTGGCGAGCCGCATTGGCGATCCGCAGGTGCGCAATCGCGGCACCATCGGCGGCTCTGTCGCCAACAACGACCCCTCGGCCTGTTACCCTGCCGCCGTTATGGCGCTGGACGGGGTGGTGGTGACCAACAACCGCGAGATCTCGGCGTCGGACTTTTTCCAGGGCGTTTACGCCACCGCGCTGGAGGAGAATGAAATCGTGACGGCGGTGCGGTTCCGCCGCCCGGACTCGGCCTCCTACCAGAAATTCGTCCAGCCAGCCTCTCGCTTTGCGCTGACTGGCGTGTTCCTGGCGAAGTTTGGTCCGGAGGCGCGTGTGGCGGTGACCGGCGCCAGTGAAAACGGCGTGTTCCGCCATGCTGGCCTGGAGCAGGCCCTCAGCGCCAGCTTCACCGCCGCCGCCGCTGATCCTGTCGCCGTGTCCGCCGACGGCATGATCCAGGACTTGCACGGCACACCCGCCTATCGCGCCCATCTGATCAAGGTGATGACCAAGCGGGCCGTTCAGGCCTGCGGCGGGTGAGGCTTTCACATCTGTTCAGCGCCGCTCATTTGGGCGGCGCTGGGCTGAGCCTGAAACGACAGTCCTTGAAGTCGCTGCAAGCGGCGGCTCTTACCTCTCCTGTGTTCGCCTGCCACCTGTCCCTGATACTGGCGCTTGACGTCTCAGCCTCGGTGGACGCGCGTGAATACAAACTTCAGCAGGAGGGGGTGGCGTCCGCACTGGTGGACCCTGATGTGAGCCGGATGATCCTGTCCCAAGGCGGCATCTGGATCATGGCGTTTGAGTGGAGCGGCAGCCGCCATCAGTATCCTCAAATGCAATGGACCTTCCTGGGCGATATGGCCGCCATCAACGCGGCGTCGGAGCAGCTTCGGGTGGCGCGGCGGCGCGTGAATGAGTTTCCGACCTCGCTTGGTTACGCCCTTGGGCGCGCGTTGCAGGAGTTGCGCAAGGCGCCGGAGGTTTGCGTCCGGCGGGTTGTCGATGTGGCGGGGGATGGGGTGAACAATGATGGGTTTCCACCGGCGAGCGCCTATCGCGCCAATGATATGACCGGGATCACCATCAATGGGCTGGTGATCGAAGGCGAAACGCCGCCGCCCGCCCCTTACTATCTTGAGCAGGTGATCCGCGGCCCCGGCGCCTTTGTCGAAGTCGCCGACGATTATGATGACTACGCCCGCGCCATGCGGCGGAAACTGCTGCGCGAACTGTCCTATGGCTCGATGGCGAAGCTGCAATAACGGCGCAGTTCAGGGCGTTCTGAGCAGAGACGCCCTCCCGGATTTTCATCTCCTCGCTTGTTGAATGCCGATATGTCAAAAGACCCCTCCACTGCTGGAAGCGTCTCATCACGGGTGTTGGAGGCGCGCAGGGCGAGGGGTGAGGTTTTGAAATTTATCATTGGAATGACCGGCTGGATGATGTCGGCCTTGCTTTGCGCTGGCGGCGCGCTTGCTGACGAAAGCGTGTCTGAAGGCAAGTGGTTCGTCCATGAGTTCGGCGAACTGCGCAGCTACCACGGCGATTGGCTGGCGGTCTGCGACGACGAGGGCGCCGGGCCGTGCCGTTTGGTGCAGTACAAGCTCAAAGGCGACGGCGACACCTTCTTTGGTGAGAGCCGGTTGTCGGTTGCTCAGACGTCGATTGATGGTGAGCCGAACCTGATTTTCGATTTCTTCGATCGCGGCGCCCCGGATGAGCCGCAGGGGCTGGTGACGTTGGAGATCTTCCCAAACTCCTGGGTTCTGACGCCCGGCCGTGATGTGACGGAAGCCTTCACGCCAGGCGGCGGCACTGTGGCGGAGAGCTTTCAGGTCCGACGGCCTGATCTGATTGACGAGATCGTTGCAGAGATGCGGTCCGGATCGCTATTGCGCCTCAGCTATCAGGGCGCCAGTGAACGCAAGAAGCTAGTGTTCTCCCTGCGCGGTTTCGCCGCCGCATTGGCGGCGATCGAGCAATTGAAGGCCCCGAGTTAATCCACCGGTCCGTCGCCAACAGCATCTCGGCGGATTTTCTCGATTTGGCGGGCGGTTGAGAGGATCAAGCTCGCCTCAAACACCGCACCGACGCCGACGCCCAACAGCGTGGCGAAGATGATGGTGATGATTCTGGAGATCCTCTCGAAGGCTTGCAGCCGGAAACTTAGGTCATTGCGGCGACCGTTGGAGGCGCCTGCCCCGACCTTGCCATAGCTCTCCGCAAACCGGAAACGATGCCGCTCATCGCCGGTGTTCAGCCGTGCGGCGTAGTCGCTGGCGCTGAGGCGTTCAAATAACCTGGGGAGAATTACCTTCACGAACTCATGCCGGTTCGGGTTCCCCCAATCCTGCTGTACGCTGGGTTTATTATCGTTGCGCTTGAACGCCAAAACGCCTGATGTCGTTGGCCCCGGCAATCGCTCTCCGGTGGCGTTGTGCTGGATTTCGAACGCAGTCATGTTGCTGTCGTAGAAGCTGGAGTTGTCTTTAAAGCGCATCGACTCTTCACTTGCGATCTCCACCTGCTCACAGCCCGCTCGGCTGAAGGCGTCGAAACCGATTTTAATCTCCAGGTCTGCGTCGAGGCTAAAGAAGCTTTGGCTGGAGATGTCCGCGAGTATCTCCAGGCTGTTCACGCTTGCCCCCTTGTACAGCGCGTCAGGGTCGCCTGAGCAGTCCAAACCACGGATGGAGAACGATGCTGGCGTGGGGCTGGCGTGGAACAATAGCCCCTCATTCACCAGCAGCAGCCCGAGGCTGAGCAAAGCGACCAGCGCGCCAATGGCTCGGGTGATCTTCTCTCGCTTCATGGCGTGTCGTTTCCGCTGCCCTTGCGGCGTTGGGCCTTCAACGCAGCGCCAAACGCCATCAACCGCCTGCCAGTCGCGGCGCTCAACGCCGCCTCGAACAGTGCGCCGATCCCGATACCGAGCAAGGTGGCGAACAGGATGGAAGTCATTGAGACGATCCGGCTAAAGCGCGCCAACTGGAAGGTAACGTCATGGTTCCAGCCGTCCTTGGCGACATAGCCCGTCAGCCCATAAGCCCCGAGAATTGGAGTTTCGCCAACGCCGCCGACACTGAGGCTCACCGAATAGGCGTCCGGCGTAATCCGTCGCAGCGCGCCCGGCAGTACGGTCCGAAGCACGCCCGCCTCGGCCTCGGCGCTCGCAAGATGAAAACAGTTGCAGTCCTGCCGTTGCAGGGCGTCAGGGTCTGCCGGATTGACGTTCACCATGCGATGGTCGGTCCTGACATAGGCGCCGCCGGACAGATCGAACTGCGCCGCACGCCGGGGCCGGATCTCCAAGATTTCGCAACGCTTCTTGGCGTATTCGGTGAGGTCCATCTCCATAACCAGGTCGGCTTGTGTGTCAAAGAAACCGACCGGGCTGATCCCAAGATTCAGAACATGATCATCGACCTTCTCGGCGCAATCGAAGGCGCTGATGTTGAGTTGAATGCGCTCAGCCTCACCGCTGAAAAAAGCGCCTTCATTGGCGATCAGCGCTAACAAGCCCACAACAGTCGCTGTAAGACCTGCGACCGCTGTCGCCGACGCATGTCGCATAGCCGCCCCCATCCTGGCCCGCCCCCCTCTGGCTATACAGATGGCGCCGGGCTCTCTGCCAATAGGAAATATGCCGAGCAGAAATGCGGCAAAGCGTCCAAAGTTCCCTAAGCCGCCGCGCTTAAAATAGATACTTCGCTCGTGTTCGACCGTAGTACCGTTTCCGGAAGCTCTTTTCGCTGCGAAGGTCCATTAAGCGAGGTGAGGCTGCGCGCAGTTTCTTTGGCGCATAGATAAGCGATAGGTGCTGGTCGAGCTTCTGGTTTGCTTTTTGGTATTTTGGGGCGAGTTGCGCCTCGTCTGGCGAGTCTTCCCCATCCAGATCGCCGATCTCTGCGGCCCTAATCTTGCGGTAGGCGACAGTGCTAAGGAACAAGGCGTATCGGTCATATGCGCCATGGGCGGCCAGCGCCTGGTTCAGAAACGGCACGCCGTAGAATAAGGCGTAGCCGAGCGCCTTTCTGGGGATCTCGCCGAGGGCCTCGGTCTTGCCGCCTACCCCGGCCCTGGCCATCCACAGCAGTGGCCCGGTGACAAAGCGGCGCAGGATCAGCGTCGATGCCGAGGGCAGCGGCGGGAATTCAACCTCCCAGGCGCGGCCGACATGCTGGAAATTCTTGAACAGCATCAGTTTCGGCACTGCGTCGCTGCTGGTCTCCAGGCGGATCGTGCGCTGCTCCAACTCGCCGTTCTGCAACTGCTTGTAATTGTCAATGAATGAGGGCGCGTCGGGGGACTCGTACGGCTTGCCGACGCAAGGCGCCCCGAAGGTGGCGACCGCGTGGATCTTGCGCTGGTGTTTTTCGGCGAACTCCTGCGCGCCGACGAACGCCATGGCGCCGCCGAGTGAGTGTCCGGAAAATACAAACTCTTGTTTCGCGGCCCCGGGAACGGTTTCCAGCCAGTTTTCGACCGGATCGCGGATCGCGGCCCAAGCCGCCGCGAAGCCGACGGAGCGTGCGGGCGTGAGATAGGTGGACTGTGCGCTCTGATCCGGCCCGGCGATCAGAAACCGCTCCTCCTCGGTCATATTCACCCGCTTGGAGCGCAGCCCAATGCGATACGTCATGTCGCCCATCCAGCTGCGCTGTTGGGGGGCGTCCGTGGTCATGCCGTTGTCGATGTCGACGCGCCAGTCACGGATCGAGGTGGTGCCTCGGCAGATGATGAAAGTCCTGCCCTCAAAAACGAAGCCGAAACCTTGGGCGTCGAGTTGTTTTCGGCGACGATTCAGCGGGCCAAGGTTTGTGTCCGGCCAATGCTCTGGCGCTTTGTCCAGTGGCGCATCTTCGCGGTTCGCAAGCTGATCTGGAGTGTAGCGGCGCAATGGGAGATTGCTGTCGAAAAACGCGAAATGTTGGATCTCCCCGTTCGGGTGAGCGAGTTCCAATATGCGTTTCAGATAGGTTTTGGGCCGGTTTGGGTCATTCTGCAAATAAGCTTGAGCTGATTTGTAGGCCAAGAACTCACACAGCGAGAGCGGTAGCTTGGACGTGCCTTCGCCGTCTGCGGCCGGCAGATCAATGGCGCAGATGTCCGGGGTTTTATTGGGAGTGGCTTGATCGGTGGGCGCATCAAAATACGCGGCGTATTTCTGAAGGTTAAGGCGCACCGTGATGAGGAAGTCCGCCGTTCCGATCGCGCCCGCCGAATCTTCGACCTCGACTGTGAAGCGATAAGCGCCGGCTTGGGTCGGCGAACCGCTCAGGACGCCCTCATTGGAGAGCGTCATGCCGGGCGGCAAACGGCGCGTTGAGTCAAATAGGCTGGAGCTGGTGTCGATGCTGAACGAGTAGGGCGGTTTGCCGTCCGTGACGCTGATGCGCTGTTGCTCGCCCTTGTGGAGCCAAGCGTAGGACTGTGATTGGACGGCGGGAGGCAACTCATAGGCGCCGAACCAAGCTGTGGGCTGAATGGAGAGCTTTGGCTTAGATATCTTTCTGCCGTCAGCATCTTGTGAACTCAGGGAAGGCGCTGTTGGCGGGACGTCTTGCGCCTGCGCCGAGGCCGCTTCCGGTGTTTGTGTTGTCGCCATGGATTGTTTCCCCCCTAAGAAAACAGTTCATGCAGCCTGGAGGGGGACGATGGGTCCTGAAACAATCAGGTGGGCAGCTCAAAGTCAGCCTGCCGCCAAGCTCAGCCCCGAGTTGGGCTTCTCTCAATGACGGTCTCCAACGCATGAGCTCAATCGTCATCCCAAGGCTGTTTCTAGGCTCTGATTTTACGATTTGTTTACGGTGTTTTCGGCGATGCTGCCATGGGGCGCCCATGCATTCAAGCTACGCAAGGCGTTGGACCGCCGCGTGTGCTAGAGCGTCTCCAACAAACCGCGCGTAAACTTCGAGGCGTTCCGCGCGTCCACGTCGGCGCTCCGGATCAGCCCATCGAAATGCCGGGTCAACGCCTGGATCTGGGCGCGGGCGCTCAGCACGAAATACATGTCGCCAACATAGAGCGCGGCGCGTTTGACCCCGAAGACGGTGTAGGCGGCGGAATAGGCGGCGCGGCCGTCGTAAAGGAACAGGCGGAAGGCCGGGTACAGCTCCTCGGTGAGCATCGCGATGCGCTCAAGTTGTCGGCGGCGGACGTCCTCGGTGACGCCGTCATAGAAGCCGGCGCCTTGGGCGAGCAGCTCCAGCCGCTGGCGCGGCATACAGACCTCCATATCCGCCTCAGGCGTGCGGGACAGCGCCAGGGTTTCGCGGTCGGTCTCGACCCGGGTGGCGAGGCGAGGATCGGTGGCGGAGCCGATTTCATGTTTGGTGATTTCCGGCAGGCGCAGCAGGTCTGGCAGATAGGCCGGGACGTAGCGGATTTTGGCCCCCTGCGCCTCGCGCCGCCACTCCAACAAGCGGCTGTCGTCGGAGCGGCTGGCGCGCTCCTCGATTTCGATTTCGGCGGCGATCTCGGTGGCGAGGGTGTCGGTTTCGAGCATGCCCAGCAGCCAATCGACGCTGACGCCTTCGCTGCGCGCGATGACGGCCAGGGTCTCGGCCCGGGGCAAACGGGGCTCTCGGCTGGAGAGCAATTGTGTGAGGGCCGAGCGGTCGATGCCGATCCGGATGGCGAAAGCGGCGCGGCTCAAGCCGGATTTGGCGATTAACTCCAACAGGCGCGCGCGGAATTTCGGACCCAGCGTGCGCTTGTCTAGGCTTCTTTGGTCATCATCTAGTTGAGATTTTATATCCATTGGTGATAATTATCTTCATGTGTGGAATAAAGCTTACAACTCTCACATATCACGGCGAATAGTTTTTTTGTAAACTGTTCACGGCGGTGTGATGGCAGGCTGCGAACCTGATCGGATCACACCAAGCCTTTGTATTACTGGCGCTTCCGTCTGGCGGACCGACTTCCACCCCCATGGAGGCGCAGTAGCGTGCTGTGTGGGGGCCAGATGACGACTCCGGCGTTGGCCGATATGTTGAAGCGCGGGTCCGGCGCCCGATCTGAAGCACCGATACGTATCGACAGTGAGGGGACGTGGCTGCGGCTGCGCGAGTGGCCGACATGGGCGATGATTGCCTGCTGTTACGCTCTATGGGCGGCGGCGTTGGCATGGCATCAGGTGCTCGGGCCGCTCGGGTTTGCGGTCATCGGCGGCTATGCGATCGCGCTGCACGCCTCATTGCAGCATGAGGCGTTGCACGGCCATCCAACGCGCTCCGCAGCGTGGAATGAAGCGCTGGTGTTTCTCCCCTTGAACCTCCTGCTGCCGTATCGGCGGTTTCGGGAGACCCACCTGAAGCATCACCGCGATGAGCGGCTGACTGATCCTTATGACGATCCGGAAAGCTGGTATCTGGCTGAGGGCGATTGGCGAAGGGCGTCGCCAGTGATGCGGGCGCTGCTGTCCGTGAACGCGACGTTGGCGGGGCGGCTGCTGTTTGGGCCGTGGCTCAGCGTTTATGGCCTATGCCGGGCCGATTGGCGTGAAGTCTGGGCTGTGGAGACCGCGCCGACACGGCGGCGGCGGTTGGTCGGCGCTTGGGCGCGGCACGCGGTGGGCGCGACGCTGGCGACGGCGCTGATTGTGGGCGTCGCGGGGGTGCATCCGCTATTCTATCTGCTGTGTGGCGTTTGGCCCGGCTACGCCTTGCTGATGCTGCGCACCTACGCGGAGCATCGCGCCGCTGAACGCCCTGGCGAGCGGACGGCCATTGTCGAGGCCGAGCCGATCTTGGGCCTTCTGTTCCTGAACAATAATCTGCACGCGGTTCACCATGCGCACCCCACCGTCCCTTGGTACCGGCTACCGGGGATTTGGCGGCGCCAGCGGGATCAGGTGCTTGCGGCCAATGGCGGCTATTTCATCAACGGCTATCGCGCAGTGTTGTGGCGGTGGCTGCTGCGGCGGCGGGAGCCGGTGGCGCACCCTATGATGCGGAGGCGAGGATGATCGCCGCGCTGCCAATGTATGATTGGCCGGAGGTGCGGGACGCCACTGATGCGTTTTGGGCGGTCTGGCGGGACAAACTACGCTTGCGGGGAATTGACGCGCCAGAGCGGCTGACGCGCGATGCGCCGCTAGAGGAGATTTGGACGCATCCGGAGCTGTTGGTGGCGCAGACCTGCGGTTGGCCCTTCGTTCGTGGCCTATGCGGCGATGCGCGTCTGATTGCGACCCCTTGCTATGCAGCCGAGGGGTGCGAGGGGCCGATGTATCGCAGTTGGCTCGTGGCGCGGTCGGAGGAGGTGACGGCGGGGCGGATCACGGCGTGCCGGCACGCCGAGGGGCGGCGGATGGCGGTGAATTGTTTACAGTCGCTGTCCGGCTGGCGGGGGATCGCTGCTGAGTTGAAGGCGGGGGTCTCGGTGATGGAGACCGGCTCGCACCGGGAATCCATCCGCGCCGTGGCTGAAGAGCGCGCCGACGTGGCGGCGATCGACGTGGTGTCTTGGGGGCTGGCCTGCGCCTGGGCCCCGGATTTGACTAGGCGGCTACGAGTGGCGGCGGGAACGCCACCTGTGCCTGGGTTGCCATTCATCACGGCTGGGGCGCGGCCAGAGAGGGAGATTCTGGAAATCCGCGCGGCTTTGCATGAGGCGCTGGCGGCGCCTGAAGCTGGGCCTGCTCGGGCGGCGATGATGCTGAAAGACGTCTCGTTGCTCTCGGATGAGGATTATGCGCCGTTGAATAAGCTGGGGTCATCAGCGGAGCTGTCAGGGCGGCGTTAGCCGTGTTTGATCACTCGCATAATGTGTGGTCTTGGGGCGAGAGGCCGAAGAATTCCAGCAGGAGGCAACTGGCGCTGGGCCCGTCCGGCTCGCTGTAGGGCGCGCGCGGATCGCCGCCGACCCAATAATGCGTGTTCCAATTGCGCCCGCCTTCATAAAACACGGTCTCGACCACTCGCCCTTCCGGGCCGTCATAACGTACCTGGCGGCAAGTGACGCCGTCTTGGCTGCAATCTTGGGTGGCGCTGGGGGTGGGGGCGGCGCCGTAGCGGGCGATCCAGACGTCGCGAAGGTTCTCGCCGTTGCGCAACTCCACGGTGCAGTCAAAAGCTGAGTGAATCACCATCAGCGGCGTCAGGATGTCCTCACCTGGGGCGGCCTGAGCGGCTTTCATCCGTGCAACGAGCTTGGCGACGCTTTTATATCGCTTAGGATCGAGGCAATTGGCCTCGCGGTTAAAGAACCAGCTTTGCATATGATGCAGTGGCCAGGGGATCGCGACCGCGTCCGGGACCTCGCCAAACGGCAGGCCCGCGACCGCACCGACGGCCGTGACGTCCTCGCTATACACCACCGCCATCGCCGCTGACATCGCCCCGCCTGAGGAGAGGCCGGCGATATAGCGGCGGGCGGGGTCTGTGCCGAAATCAGTTTCGACCTCAGCCATCAAGCGGCGTAAATCGCCGACCTCGCCGGCTCCTTCGGTGATCTGATCTTCGAACCACCACCCCCAACAATTCTCCGCCCGTGGGGCCTCAAAGAAACCGGGGTAGCTGGTGACGAACGGGAACACTGCGATGAAATCGTTGGCGGGGTCGTCGTCGGCGGCGTTAGCGGCGGCGAGGTCGTGAATTCGGGAGGCGGTGAGAATATCGCGGTGGGTTTGGCGGCAACCATGAAGAAGCAACACCTGCGCGGGCTTTTCAGCCACGCCTTCCGGCGCGGCCAGAAGGTATCGGCGCTCGCGGGAGCCGGAGGCGTCGCTGGCGGGCAGCGCGCGTTCAATCACATTGGTTTGCGCCCAAGTTGGCGCGTGTGTGAGCGTCGCGGCGGCGAGAATGAGGGGCAGGGCGAACAGCAGCGTGTGGCGCATAGCGTAAGGCCTCTCTTCCAGATTTACCGACAGGTGGGCGCCGACTCGCTGCTGAGAAGCGCGACAAATTGGCTAATGGTTGCTCTACGGCAAAGAGGTCCGGTGCGGCGGATGGCTGCCGTTCCTACGGGCCAAGGCAGGCAGGGGGGCGCCCGGAGATGATGCTGCGCCGGAATTGCGGCGGCGCCGCAACGTTGTGGCGCTGCAAAAGCACGCGACGTCGATACGCATCGCTTTCACACATCGCGGCGTATAGCGCTCAATCCATTCTTAGGCTGTGTAACCTTCCTTAAGCGCGGCCGCAGGCGAAATGGCGTCCGATGCAGGTCTATCTGCCCATCGCCGAAATGTCAGTCAACGCCCTGCTATTATTGAGCCTGGGCGCGGGCGTCGGCGTGATTTCCGGTCTGTTTGGGGTCGGCGGCGGGTTCCTGATGACGCCGATGCTGATTTTTGTCGGAGTGCCCCCAGCGGTGGCGGTGTCGACGCAGGCGCCGCAGATCGTGGCCTCCTCGCTCTCCGGCGTGTTGGCGCATTGGAAACGCCGCGCCGTCGACGTGAAAATGGGCCTGGTGCTGCTGGTGGGAGGGCTCGCCGGGTCGGCGATCGGGGTGCAGCTGTTCAGTTGGCTGCGCGAGTTAGGGCAGGTCGAGTTTGCAGTGACGCTGCTCTACGTGGTGTTTCTCGGCATTGTCGGAGTGTTGATGGCGGTGGAGAGCGTCACCACCCTGCGCCGCAACCGGAATGGGACGCCGCCGCCGCCAAGTAAGCCGCGCCGCCGCCTGATCCACCGCCTGCCATTCAAGATGAGTTTTAAGCAGTCCAAGCTGTATATCAGCGTGATTCCGGTCCTGGTGATCGGCTTCACCATCGGCGTGTTGGGCGCGATCATGGGAGTGGGCGGCGGCTTTATTATGCTGCCGGCGATGATTTACCTTTTGGGTGTTCCGACCAATGTCGTGGTTGGGACCTCGTTGTTTCAGATCATGTTCGTAATGGCTTTCACTGCGCTGTTGCATTCGGTTCAGAACCAGACGGTGGACGCGGTGTTGGCGCTGTTGCTGTTGCTCGGAGGCGTGATTGGCGCACAGATCGGCGCGGCCTTAGGGGCGAGCCTGCGGGGCGAGCAGTTGCGGCTGCTGTTGGCGGCGGTGGTGTTGGCGGTGTGCTTGAAGCTCGCCATCGACCTGACCGTGACCCCAAGCGAGCTGTTCTCCATCACAAGTGTGGGGGACATGACGTGATTGCGCGGGGCTGGGTGAGAGGTGTCGCGGCTGCTGTGGTGGCCTGCCTCTGGGGGACGCAGGCGTTGGCCGCGCAGGCGGTGGAGCCGCTGCGGGAGAATATCTTAACGGGCGCGGCGCAGGACGAGGTCGCGATCACCGCGACCTTCTCCGGCTCGGAGCTGTTTTTCTACGGCGCGATCGAGCGGAACCGCTTTTTGGTCGAAGAGGAATTGGCGCCGGATGTGGTGATCGTGATCGAGGGGCCGTCCTCACCGATCATGGTGCGCAAGAAAGGGCGGGTCGCGGGGGTATGGATTAACCGGCAAGCGATCCGGGTCGCGGCTGCGCCGAGCTTTTACGCTGTCGCCAGCACCCGGCCATTGGATGAGATTCTACGCAGTGGCGAGGATCGCCGCTATCGGATCAGTCTAGATACGTCGGTGTATATCCTTGGCATACCGACCTCGGCAGAGGACCCGGAGGAGTTTCGCCGTGCGGCGATACGGTTGCGACAGTCGGAGGGGCTGTATTTCGCCGAACCGTATGGCGTCGAACTCAGCGACCGCACCTTGTTCCAGACTCGGCTGTCTCTGCCGGCGAACATCGTCGAGGGGGACTATCGGGCGCGGGTGTATTTGGTGCGGGACGGGCGGGTGATCGACGATGCCTCGATTAAGATCCCGGTGCGAAAGCAGGGTCTTGAGCGCTTTTTGTATTTGGCCGCTAAGGAGACCCCGCTGTTCTATGGGTTCGGCACGCTGTTGGTGGCTCTGTTTGCGGGCTATGGCGCATCCGAGCTGTTCCGGCGTTTGAGGCGATAAGTCTGTGACGCGCTGCTAGAGTCTTTGCCATGAACTCCCGTCCACTTCAAAGGCTCTAATTCTTTGTTTTTTCGTGTTTTTGAACCGCAAAACCGCGCACACTTTTGCTGAAAATGCTCTAGAGCAAAGGCAAGATCGCGCTTGGCCTGTGCTCTAGCGCCTTGTTGTTAGATCAGATTGGCAATCCGCTTGGCGTGAGCAGAGCGACGCTTGGTCTAAAGCGCCTCACCACCTGTCTCTCCGGTGCGCACCCGCAGGGCGCCGTCGACAGGCAGGGTGAAGATCTTACCGTCCCCAATCTTGCCGGTGCGGCTGGCGGTGGTCAGCGTCTCGATCACGCGATCGACCATGTCGTCCTCGACAACCACTTCGATGCGGGTCTTTGGCACGAACTCAATTTTATATTCCGCGCCGCGGTAAATCTCCGTGTGGCCCTGCTGGCGGCCATAGCCGCGGGCCTCCACGGCGGTCATGCCTGCGACGCCGAGGTCGGCGAGGGCTTGGCGTGCGGTTTCCAGGGCGTGCGGGCGAAGAATGGCGACAATCATTTTCATTTTGTGTCCTCCCTTGCGAGATCTGAGGGCGAGCTTGGCGGTGTGTGAGCCGCCGCTCGTCTTTATGGCGCCGGCTATTCCAGCGGCCTGTGTGAGTTAACCGACCGCCGGGAACCTTACGCTGGATCAAGCTTAACCCAGAACGTAAGCGCGTTCGCCATGATCAGAAAGGCCGAGCCCTTTGGTCAACGTCTCATCGCCGGAGCGCATGCCGACCAACGCCTGGGCGATGATCGCCAGGACAACAGTGGTGGCGGCGGTAAAGCCGACGGTGATCAAGACCCAGAACGCCTGCGCCGTGGACTGCGCCTCCGGCGGTTACATGGACGGCCACGCCGCCCGCCCGTGGGGCTGATATGTCAACGAACGGTGATGGCGGTGGAGGCGGTGCGCGTTGACCAATCCCGGGCTTTGGGACTAAGCCGACACCCAGCCTCCGTGATTATAGGAAAGGGTCATCGCGTTATGGCCAGAGATGAAAGCACTTGCGGCGAGTCCCCGACGGAACTCGCACCCCAAACCCACCTGGTGCACGCTGGCGCTCGGCGCAGCGCCTATGGCGAGACCTCCGAGGCGTTGTTTCTCACGCAAGGCTTTCTCTACCCCAACGCCGAGGCGGCTGAGGCGCGATTCAAAGGCGAGGGACCCGAGGACAGCTTTATCTACGCCCGCTATGGCAACCCGACGGTGGCGATGTTCGAGGACCGAATCGCCGCCTATGAAGGCGCCGAGGCTGCATTCGCCACCGCTTCCGGGATGGCGGCGATGCACGCCTCGATGTTCGCCCAGGTGCAGGCCGGGGATCATGTGGTCGCCTCTCGGGCGCTGTTCGGCTCCTGCTTGTATGTGATTGAGACCCTGTTGCCGCGTTTCGGGGTGGCGGTTGATTTGGTTGATGGGACGAATCTTGACGACTGGGCGGCGGCGGCGCGGGCGGAGACCAAGCTGTTCTTCCTGGAGAGCCCTTCGAACCCGACCCTTGAGATCATCGACATTCCAGCCGTCGCGGAGATCGCCCATTCTGTCGGCGCGACGCTGGTGGTGGATAATGTGTTCGCCACCCCGATGTTCCAGCGGCCACTGCAGCTCGGCGCGGATATGGTGATGTACTCCGCCACCAAGCATATTGACGGCCAGGGGCGCTGCCTCGGCGGGGTGCTGTTGGGGGATGAGGAGACGATCAGGGGCCCGATCGAGACCTTCATAAAGCACACCGGCGGCGCCATGAGCCCGTTCAATGCGTGGGTGATGCTTAAGGGCATGGAGACTCTGGAGCTGCGCTGCAGGGCCCAGGCTGAGAGCGCGAAAAAGCTGGCGGATGCCGTGGCGGCGCATCCCCGGGTCGCGCGGGTGCTATATCCGGGCCGCGAGGATCATCCCCAACATGCGCTGGCGATGCGGCAGATGCAGGCGGGGGGACAGGTGGTCTCTATTGAGATTACCGGTGGCCGAGACGCGGCTTTTATGTTTCTGAACGCGCTGCAAGTGATTGGGATCTCCAACAATCTCGGCGATGCGAAATCGCTAGTCACCCACCCGGCGACGACGACGCATCAACGATTGAGCCCTGAACTGCGCGCCGAACTGGGCATCAGCGACGGCCTCGTGCGGCTGTCTTTGGGGCTGGAGGATGCGGGAGATTTGGTCAACGACGTGTTGCGCGCGCTCGATCAAGCCGGAGGTTAACGCTCCTGATCGCCCTGTTTCACGCTGGACAAGCGCGGCGCCAAGCTGGCAGCCTTGCCACCGCGTGGGTGTGGGCCAAACGCAGAAGGCGGGAGCGGCGGAAATGAGCATGCAAGACGGCGCGGCGGAAGGCGACGGGCTGGAGCCCTATCAAAAAACCACTGACGGCGTTGTGATCAAGGTTCAGCCCTATTTTCTGGAAAGCCATTCGCGCCCGGATTTCAGCCACTATGTATGGGCTTACCGCGTTCGTATCGCCAACACCCGTGAGGGGGCGGTGCAGTTGAAGAACCGCTATTGGCGTATCATGGACAGCTCCGGCGGCGTTCAGGAGGTGCATGGCGAGGGGGTTGTGGGCGAACAGCCATTGATCCAACCCGGCGACGTTTACGAATATACCTCAGGCGCGCCGTTGAATACGCCCTCCGGGGTAATGTACGGCCGCTATGAAATGGAGACCCCAGAGGGGGAAAGATTGGATGTGGAAATTCCAACCTTCTCGCTCGATAGTCCGCATGAAGTGAGACGTGCGAACTAACAGGTCTCCCCAAGTGAATGGTCCGGGAGGCCAAAGTGAACAAGCACGACGTCAAATCCTTCGATACTGACCGCAGCGCCGGTGAGGCTGAGGCGCGGGAGATCCTTCGCCCTTCCGAGGAAGAGGCGATGGCGGCCGTGCGCACTCTGTTGCGCTGGGCCGGGGACGATCCAGAGCGCGAGGGGCTGCTCGATACGCCGGGCCGGGTGGTGCGGGCCTATCGTGAATGGTTCCGTGGCTATGATGAGGACCCCGTCGCCTACATGCAGCGCACCTTCGAAGAGGTCGAAGGCTATGATGAATTAGTGGTGCTGCGCGATATCCGGTTCGAGAGCTATTGCGAGCATCATCTCGCACCCATCATCGGCCACGCCCATGTCGGGTATCTGCCGAAAGATCGGGTGGTGGGCATCTCAAAGCTGGCTCGAGTGGTCGAGACCTACTCCAAGCGCCTGCAGGTGCAGGAAAAAATGACGGCGCAGATCGCTAAATGCATCGATGACGTGCTGCAGCCGCGCGGGGTGGCGGTGGTCATCGAGGGCGAGCATCACTGCATGAGCACGCGCGGCGTGTATAAGCCGGGTGTGACTATGGTGACGAGCACGATGCTGGGTGTGATGCGGAATAATCCGACCACGCGGAAGGAATTTCTAGATTTGATTGGAAACCCCGTTAACCGGAGATCTTAACCGTATCCGGCAGATCTCGGGAGGGGGCTTTTTAATGAAAAAAGACGGGGCGCGCCCCGTCTTTTTTATTGAATAGCAGCCACTTATGTTTGTGGTCCTGATTGGGGGCGCCTAAAGGCGCCCCCAGACGATTAACTCGCCCGGCGCATCCCATTGGCCTTTTTGGCCGCGGCGCTGTTGATGCCTTTCAGGAAGATATCGAACGTATCGTCGACATTGACATCCTCCTCCCGGTCCACTTCGGACAGGTGCTGCGCCGCCGGCTTGCCGCGATGCGCTTTCACCGTCTCGAATTGAGCGTCCAGGATTTGGGCCGGACGGCGCGCGACCTCGCCCGCTTCCTCCGCCATGCGCACCGCTTCCGGATTGCTCGGCGTGTCGACCCGGTGGAACACCGTGGTCGCGCCGGAGGCGTCGTTTGCAGCGACGGGCGCGGTTTCAACGGTGGCGGTCAGGGCCACTGGCTGGCGCGGCAGCGTCGAATTGGACGCAGGGGCGCGCCCAACACGGTTTTGATGCTCCAGCACTTCCTTACGCAGCCGCTCCAAGAACCCGGCTTTCAGGTAGAAAACCGATGGGTCCGAAGGATCAGCCACCGCCATGTGGACGGTTTTCAGCGTCATGGCGGTTGATTTGACCTCATCGCGCAGACTGCTCTCCGCAGGTACATCACGCAGCGCCAGCCGCGCCTCGGCGATGAACTTCGGCGGCAGCGGCGCGTCGATGGGCGGAGTGTCGACATAGCGCAGCAACGCCTTGGCGGTGCGGATGTTCTGCGGGTCGTCCTCGCGTTGGGCGAGATCGACCGACAGCGCCCGCATCACATTCTCCTCGGTGTTCCGATCCCACTGGCCGCGCAGATACTTTGAGACGCGTGGACGGGTGGTCACCGCGCCGATAAGGCCGCTGAACAGCACCAGAAGATCGATAAAGGCCGCAATCGCCAGCGCGAAGTAGGACAGCTTTTCACCGCCGAGGAAGGCGTTCACCGTCTTCACGAAGCGCGAAGCGTTGGGGTCCTCCTCCAATACGAGACGATCGATCTCGCCGCGCAAGCTCGACACCGCCCCCGCCGGCAGGCCGGAGAAGCTGACGCAGTTGCGGCCATAATCGACCGCCTGGGCGAAGTTCATCTTGCCGACCGCCTGGGCGTTCGCCCCGCCGACAACGCACTCCCGCTCCAGCGTGCGCAGGTTTTCGACCGAGACGTTGATCGGGTTCATAAACTCAGCCATGCGGGCGCGGTCGCAGGTCAGATCGCCAGCGCGCGTGGCCAATTCGGGGTTGGCGCGCATCATCTCCAGCAGGGTGGCGCATTGCGCCGCCGCCGCGTTGAATGGCTCCAGCTCCAGCTTGGTTGCGAAGGCGGCGAGGTTGGCGCGCAGGGCTTCGACCTCGCTGTCCAGCCCGCGAGGACCAGCGTCGGCGCCGTCGTTGATCTTGGATCCGCTGAGACGTTTGATTTCTTGCTCAATCGCCGCCAACGGCGCCGCAACGCTGGAGGCGTCGCCGCTGGACATGGCGGCGCGATGCCGCTCCAGCGCGTCGTCGATTACCTGCAGATCAGCACGGGCTTGGGTGAACAAACGATCCTTGGTCTCGGCTTCGGCGGCCATAATGTTGCGCTCGTCGCGCAATTGCCGCCATACCGGGCCGCGTCCAGCCGGGCGATCAGCGGAACCACCGGTCGCCTCAGCTTTCATCCGGCCTTCTGCGACCACCACCTGCTCACGGGCGGAGTCGCGCTCGGCCCGCAATTGCTCGACCTTGTCGGCCAGAGCCGGGCGTTCTTGTTCAAGGCGGCCCAATTCCCGTTTGGCCGCCTCAATCCGATCGGTTGCGCTGGACTTGGTTTGCAGCAGCGCCGCACGCTCTTCTTCAAGCGTTGCGATGCGGGCTGCCGCGTCGCGGGCGCGCTGTTGAAATTGGGCGTCGATCACCTCTCGCGCGGCGGCGGCGCGGTCGGCCACGGCGGTGACCCCGTCGCGCCAAGTGGTGTACACCTCACTGTCCAGCAGCGCCTCAACCCGCTCGCGCCGCTCGGCTAGAGCGAGGGCGTGCAGTTCAGAGACGGTGTCCTCCACCGCACGGTGAATCCGGGTCTCCCGGGTGCGGGCCTGCAGCTCTTCATCGTTAATGGTCTCGAACAGCGCCACCCAGGAGAAGAACACCGAGGTCGCGAAGCAGACCAGAAACACGAAGATCGAGAACCAGGGCGTCGGTTCTCGGTCGGAGATGGCGTAGCCGATCTTCCAGGCCGTCACAAACAACAGCGCCTGAATCGCGAACACGATGCAGAATGTGATGAACCACACCGGCATAAAGTTCAGCATGCCGGCGAAAGTGGTGAAGAACGATGCGACCGACAGCAAAATCGAGCCGATCATCAGCGACAGCAGATAGGGCTGCGTCACCGCTTCCTTGAATGCGCGGCCCATCATCTCGCGCATTTCTGTCAGGAGGTCTGGTTCTTCGATCGTTTGGGGGCGCATTCCGCCCCAACCGGTGCTTTGAAAACGACCGGCTGCGCCGCCAAAACGCGGGCGCGGACGGTGGACGGCTGCGCGTAAACGCTCAAAACCTTTCATAGTATTCTACCTGTAACCGCTCTCTCAGAATCGCATCTCTAGCGATTCCCCGCCCCCCTGGCCACGAAATCTTGCGTATGCTGGCGTGGGAGACGCAAGATCGCCGCAGAGTGCGCTGTTATCGCCCCGAAATGGGCGTGACACTGACGCCAGAGCCTACATCAAAAACAGCGGACAAGGTCGAAATATGGCGGTCGTGGCGGCGCGGGCGCAGAGAGGTTCTAGCCGATGCGAGTCAGCGCCACTCGGCTCGGTTGAACACGATCACTTTGGAGCGCAGGCGCAAATCGCGGGCCTCGTCGATATACCCAAAGCTCTCGCAATCGATCACGAACGCGTCTGATCCGCCGCCAGCGTTGGCGACCACGGTGCGCCGCACCGGCTCCAGCTCCCGCAGGCCCTGAGAGGTGTCCGACCAGATCTCGCCTTCGTCCGGCTCCAGCGGGCTGAGCAGCCGGGCGTTCTCAACAAACACGCCTTCGCGCCGGAGCAGGGTGCGCACCCCGGTGGCGACGGCGGTGAGGCCGAGGCGGAAATCTCGCCAATCATCATAAGTCGGATAATAGGCCAGTGTGAGCGCCTCGGTGCGAAATAGCGCGTGTGGCCAGGCTTCCTCGACGATTTCAGGGTCGATGCCGCCCTGCTCCGCGTGGGCGGCGCGCTGCGCCATCAACTCACGCATCCAATCCTCATAGAGGGACTCCGCCGACAGGGCGACGAAATCAGGGTCGGCGCGTAAAGACGCCCCGGCAGAGCGCATGATCCGCCCGCCCTCCGAGATCAGCTCCCACGGCGCGGCTTTGGCGGCGTCGCGGCTTGAGCTGTCCCGTGACAGCGGTGAGCCGCCGTCGGCCTTGATCTGCGCCAGCTCTTGCTCGGCGGCGTCCAGCTTGTGACGCATTTTTTCGACCGAGCCGCCCAGGCGGTTCAGATAATCGATGGCGCCGTCGGCGGTCTCGGTCTCGATGTTGAAGCGCTCGCGGAAGAAAGCGAGCAGCCGCTCTGATTCCTCACCGCCCTTGGCGCCGCCAGCGCCGCCGCCGCTGGAGACCGGCGGCTCGTCATCATCAAAGCCAGGCTCTAGCGGGCCGTCGACAGGGGCTCTCCCGCCCTTGACCGCCTTGGCGCCCTTCCCGCGCACAGCGGGGGCGGCGGCGTCAACCCGTCGGCTCCGGCCTCGGCTGATCCGTGCGCCGAGAAAGCCGCCGAAGGCTGCGGCGACGGCGAGCAGCGCCATGGGCGCGCCATATTGCCCCAACAGCGGCTTGGCCTGCGCTTGGGCCGTACTGATAAAGTCATTCCCGCCCGCGCGCGCGGCGGCGGCGGCTTCGGCGCGGCGGTCCTGCGGCGGGGCGTCAACGGGCTCCAGCGGGGTGCTGTCCACTGGGCTCGGGGCGGGCGGGGTGATGATGCCGAGATCATTCTGTTGCGCGAGGGCGGTTGGCGCGTCGACGGGACTCAAGCCTAAGATCACACCCATCGCCAGAGCGATCGCCGTCCCGGCGCCGCGCTTAAGCCATGCGGTCCGCGCCGCGTTCCGGTTCAGATTCTCGCCGCTGGTCATGTGTCGACTCATTCGCCTCGCGCGCTTTCACTACTGCTGACGGCCTGATTGCTGGCGCGCCGCTCCGCCATATCGTCCGGCCACCCCGGCGGCGCGTGCTCTTGCCTGACGTCAAACGGCGCGCGATGCAAGACCGGGAAAGGGCGGAATGGCGCAGCGTCAACCGAAAAAGGCGTCTCGCCAGCGATTAACGACAGGCGTCCATCCGGGTCTAGGCGGATTTGTGGCGGCGGGCTTTCGGAGGTGAGGCCAAGTGCGCGCGCCTCGCCGCCCAAACCCACCGGAGTAAGCAGCGTGCTGGCGAAAGGGTCGGTGTTGAGCGCCTCGGCGGTGAGGCCTGCTGGGGCCTCCATCAACCGCAATCGCCCAACATAAGCCCCGCCCATCGCCGGGAACGAGCCCTCTGGAATCAGTCGCCGCGCCCGCTCGTCGCCGTTTACCTCACGCTCAGTGATTAGCATCGCGTACCGGCCCGAGCCGGGGCCGCCCGCCTCGGCGGCCAGGCGCTCGCCGTACCCCTCGGCGGTCAACCGGGCCGCGCCCAGCGCCGCCGCCGCCTTCATGGTTTCCGCCCGGTCCGGCTGGGGGAAGGCGAAGCGCTCGGCGACGCCCCCGGCCTCCAATGTTTGCGCCAGCCGATCGTACACCAGCGGAAACAGCGCTCCTCGACCGCTGACCACTAACATATCAACCGCTTCCAGCTCCGGCAGCGCGAGGCGAATGGCGCGGTCGCAGACGAAATCGAGCAATTCCGTCATCGCCGCTCCGGCGACCGCCTCCCGGCTCATCAACAGTTTCAGCGCGCCGTTGCGGCGGGTCAGGCGTAGGCCTGGGTCAATCTCAATGATCTCGCCCTCGGCGAAGCCACTGCCATTCTTGTCGCCGTTCAGGCCGCCTCGTGTCGCCACCGGCCATAGCGACCCGCCAGCGACGGAGCGGGCGTCACCGACCTGAACCTCCATCTCGACGCCGTCGGCCCAACCATAACGGCCGCCGGATGAGGCGATGCGGCAGGCGTCGGTCAGGGCGGCTTTCGCCTCCGCGATTGCTCGGGCCATCCGCCGCTTCATCAGCCGCTCTGGGGCTTCGGCGCGAGTCTCCTCAATCGGCGCCAGCAGATCCTCTGCATAGAGCAGCGGCGCGCTGTCTGGGAGGCGCGACAACGCAGCGTGAACGATGAAATATATCGTCAGATCAATGGCTTCCGCACCTATCGCCGCTCCAGCGCGCGCGGCGATCTCCAAATCCCGCACCTCCGCTCCCAGGCCGGGCGCGGCGCGTTCGGCGGTGGCCAACGCCAAGCTCAGCTCTCGTGCGCCGAGGTCAAAAGTCAGCACCCTGAGCCCTGCCTCCTCGTCGATCGGCAGACGATCGATGTAATAGGCCGCCGTCGCGTCTGCGGCGGGGATCACGGCGACGGCGCGCGGGTCCAGCTCTAGGCCAAGGCGCCGCGCCAAGGCCCCAGCCGACTCCGCCGCCCGCCGCCGGCCTTGCGGACCCGTCCGACTCGGACAGGTCAACGCCAACGAAGCGACCGGCGCGGTGGAGAGCGGTTCGGCGTAAGCGAGATGCAGGTCGCCAAGCTCATGCAACGCGTCGCCCAGGGCGAGATCGATCGCAATCCGGTCCAGAGGCCCCCCGGCGTCCACCGCGCGCACTGGCGCGGCCAGCGGTTCCGCGCCGCCCCACGCTGGCAGTTTCGACATGAGCCCGCGCAGTTGCGCCGCCCCCGCCTCCGCAGCGCCACGCGCTGGCAGAGACACCGCGAATCGGCGCTTGAGGTGCTGCGCAGCGGCCAAAGCATCGACCTTCAGGGCCGCTTCCGGCGCGACGCTCCACAGACTTTCCGGCAACGCCTCGGCCCGCCAACAGGCCTCCGGCTCAAGGCCGACAGCCCCGTCCAGAAACGGCGTTTCAGCCGCCGAGGATGCCGGAAACGCCGCCGTCAGAGCCTTGCCGAGCGGGATCGTCGCCGCCAACCCCGACCCGTCCGCGCGGGCTGCGGAAACGCTGTCGGCCCCGAAATCAATCGCCAAGGTGTTGGGCCGCAGCGCGTCGTCGAGCCGGAAGGCGCGGCGTAGCTCGGCGACGCCAGTCATTGCGCCGCTCACAGTTAATTTCAGGCGCAGATGCAACGGGCGGTCGGGATCAAAAGTCTCGCCCAGCGCCTCCATATACATTTGCCGCGCACTCGGCGCCGCCACTGTCAGCCGCGCGAACCGTGCCCCGGGAGAGAGCGTCGCCGAAGGCTCCGTGGAGTGTTGAAACAACGCGTTGGCCAGCCGCGTCAGGGCCATGATCGGCGCGCCGTTATGGTCGAGCAGCTCCGCCTCGGCCTCTAGCCGCACGCTGGAAGGCCCGGCGCGCAGGGACGGCGGCTGGCCATGCAGCGTGACCTCCACCGTCAACAGCCGGGCGGTCGGGGTTCTGCCGCTGGGGTCGTCAAGCGCGGCTGGCGTAACGCGCCGCTCAGGTAGCGGTGGCGGTCCATCCGCGATCTCAGGCTTCGGCTCGCCCGCCAGAGTAAACGCGCCCAACTCCCGCGTCCAATCCGCGCCGTCTGAGACGATGCGCGCCTCCACCCGGCCCGGATCTGTCGGCGGCGCCACCCGAAGAACATGCTCTAGCGACCATGCGATCTTGGTGCGGGCGCCGCCCCGCCCGGAGAGGCCGGGGCCAATCAACAGCGCCTGAAGCGGCCCCTCCATCAGTTCCGCCGGCTCCGAGACGCCGCGCGGCCCGCAGCGCAGCCGTAGCACCCTTTTGGCGCGAAACGCCCCGCCAGGGCTTGGGGTCAGCGTCACCGCCCCGCCATCCTGCTGAGTGGCCGGATCAATGATCGACAGCGCATTGGTGACGTCGGGGTGCCAGCCATGCGCTTGCAGCCGGGTCTCGATCCGTTTGGCGATCGGCGAGACGCCCCGCGCCGACACGATTATCTCGGCGATGTCGACGTAAGCCTCGCTCTCGGTCAGCACCGGATATAGCGCCCGCAACTCCGGGCGGCGGTCCGATGGCGGGTCGAGACGGCCAAAGGCGCGGCGGTCGACGAGTGCGCGCAGATCGATGCGCAAGCTGTTCGGCGGCCACGGCTCACGGGCGAATTTGACTTTTAAAACATGCTGTTCTGCCGCCGGGGCGCCGGAGATCGCCCCATCCCGCCGCAGGGTGAACGGAACGGTTAGGGTGACGGTTTCCGGGTCCGTGCCCTCAAGCGCCGCCGAAGGTTGGATCTCCTCATCCATCACGGCCGCCGGGCCGAATCGGGCCGCCGCCCCGCGCGCCGTCTCCCGCGCGCCCCGCGCAGCCGAGGCGCTGGTGAGCGCTGGCGTGTCCTCTTCCGGCGCCAAAGGATCGATTATCTGTTGATCGACGGCGCTGAGCCCGCTGGCGTCGACCGCCAACCACACGCTGTACTCCCCTGGCGTTAACGCCAATTCAGTTCGCAGCGGCGATTCCGCTCCAGCGGCGGCGGCCGGGTTAGGGTCTTGAAAACCAACCAAGGGCCGCCCCGGCGTCAGCGTCAGTCCCAACTCAGGCGGCGGCGTGTAGGCGCCGATCGAGGCCGACACCACTTCCGTGGCGCCTTCGGGGCCGGGTTGCTCCGGCGCCCAGACTTGGAACAGAGCCACGGTGGCGGAGTCGCCGAGTGAAAACGGCGCGTCGATCTCCCAAACGCGGGGCGAACTCATTTCTGCGGTCTCCGGCGGGCGGCGAGGGCGTTGATGACGGCGTCGCTTAACACGTCGTCGGTCGGGGTGCGCGGCTCATCACGGTCGGCGTTGGCCACCTGAGCTGGGCGGGCCGCCGGCGCAGCAGGGGCTGTGGTGACGGCGGTTTCAGCGGCCTTCAGTCCGCCTTCCGCGCCATATTCTTCGGCGGAGGCGGCGTCGCGCAGGCGTTCGATCTCAAGGGCGATCTCCGGCCAGGTCTCGGGCGGTCCGGAGAGTTTCAATCGCAGCCGCCGGGCCGGACGGGCGCGCCAATCGGCGCCGTCGGCAAGCCTGTCCAACTCGGCGCAGACCTCGCGCCAGACCCGGCGCGCCGCAGGCCAATCGCCATGTTCGGTGATCGCGTCGATGTCAGCGGCTGCGGCGGAAATCAGCGCGGCGGCGGCCTCACGGGCGTCGGCGGGCCGTTGGACCCGTCCCAACGCGGTGCGGGCGGCGGCGGCGGCGGACAGCGTCTCTCCCATCAGCTCTCGTTGCCGTGCTTGCGCCTGGGGCGAGATCCAGGCCGGGGCGGGCCGTTTCGCCGCGCCGCGCCGGGACAGCAGCCGTAACTGAGTCACTTCAGCCGCAGCCTCTAGGCGTTGGTCTAGAGCGCTGACAGCCGAGGCGCGATATGTGGCGTCCGCCCGCACCGCCGCCGCGACATGTATGTAAGTTTCGCCCAATCCGCGCGCGCCAGCCGCCAGCGCCCGCAGCGAGGTCGCGGCCAGATCACGCGCAACCGGGGTTTTCAGCCGCCGCGCGATTTTCGCGGCTTCCAGCACCAGCGCCCTAGCGGGCGAATCCTCGTCCTGCGCCGGCTCTGTGGCCCCGACCTCAACCGTGTCGCTCTGCGCCAAACCCAACGCCGCCAGCAGCGCCGTGGTGGCGGCGTCGACCCGCTCCGGCGCCCGTTCCGGCCACAGATCACCCACCTTGGCCTCAGCCTCCGGTCCGTTGGCGGCGATCGACGCCGCTGTCGCCGAAGCTTTGGTCCACAACGCTTCGACCCCTGGCGGGCGCGGTGCGCCCAACGGTTCCAGAACAGCGCTCAACGCGATCAGATCTGCGGCGACGGCGGTGCGAGCGCGGGCGACCCGCTCGGCCCCACGGGCCGTCGCCGCCAGGCTGTTGTCCGGTGCTGCCTGGCGAGTGGTGTCTTCCTCGCTCTCGCTTATCTCTTTGTTTTCGCTGCTCTCCCCCTCCGGCTCAGCCCCTCGTACCGCCGCCGCTAAGGAGCGGAAATCCGGAAAAGTCTCCCCCAAGATCAACTCCGCCAATGCGATTTCCGTTGGGGTGGTTTTGAGCGCCCGTGTCGCCGACGCCGGGTCGGCGCATAGCGCCTGACTCTCGACATCCTCCAGCGTCAGCCCGGACCGCCGCATCAGCGCCGCGTCGCCGCCCAAACGTGTAAACCGCCATAGCGCCCGCGCCGCTGGCCAGGGCAGCGCCTCCAGCCACCGCCCCGTATCCGGCGAGGCCAACGCCTCCACCATGGCCCCGGCGACGCCGACCGGTCCGCCCGCACGCCGCGCCGGGGCCGCGAACGCCCGCGCCAGGGTTTCCGCCAATGCCGGATCGGCCCGCACCGCCGAGACCACATCGCCCATATCGGTGAATTCACGCAGAACCACAGCGTCAATCTTTAGCTGTTTCAATGCTTTAAGGGCCGGTTCCTGGCCCTCCGGCGGCGCAATTTGGGCGTCTACGAACGCGGCCATCAGCTCCGGCGTAAAGGCGTCGGCGCCTGAGAGGTTCAGCTCCAGCCCCATCGGGTCATGCGGGCGTCGCCGCCGCATCGTCTTGCCCCAA
>JAHQVS010000140.1 GCA_019634215.1 Paracoccaceae bacterium
AACAGGATCGCGATCGCCACCCAATCATTGGCGATAGAGCGAATGGCGATCCATGTCGTCAGCCCCATTCCGCCGATCAGCAGGGCGGAATGGAGCAGGTTTATCAGCAGATGTTTGCGACTGGCGTGCATGACCGGAAGCCTTGAGTGACGTGGCGCGGGCGTATGCCCTTACATGAGCATTTCCCGAAGTAAACGCCACCCGCCACCGTCTGCGTTACGATCCGCCGCGCTTGAAGGTGTCCGCCATAAAGTCGACCATCTCAGACACCATTTTGTCGCCCCATCCTTGGGCTTTGGCCAAGCCGAGCGCCTGCTTCGCCGCTGGCGACATCAGGCTGGGCACATCCAGATCATCCGCCATCGCCGCGTAATAGCCGACATCCTTGCGCGCGTTTGCGATCGTGAATGCGAGCTGGTTTGGGTCGCCGTTCACGGCGTTGGCTTTCACAAACTCCATCATGCCTGACTTCAACGGCCCTGCTGACATCACATCGTACAGCTGCTGGCGCGGCAGATCGGCCTTATCCGCCATGGCGAACGCCTCGGACATCGCGCAAGCGACGGTCATACCGAAAAAGTTGTTGATCAATTTCAAGGTATGCCCTGCGCCCAGGGCCCCGACATGGAACACGTTCTCACCAAGATCCTTGAACACTGGCTCGGCTTTGGCGAAATCCGCCTCTGCCCCCGCGGCCATGATGTTGAGCTTGCCCTCGACGGCGTGTGACGGCGTGCGACCGAGCGGCGCGTCCATATAGCGTCCGCCCTTGGCCTCGACGTCCCCTCCCAACCGTTTGGTGGAGCCCGGCAGCGAGGTGCCGAAATCAATCACCATCGCTCCTTCCTTAAGGCCCGCGATGACGCCATCCGCCCCAAGCATTCTCGATTCCACAGTGGCCGAGGTGTCGACGCACAGCATCACGATATCACTACGTTCAGCCAGTTCTCGCGCCGTTCCAACCTCGACCGCCCCGCGCGCCACCGCCGCATCAACATTCTGGCGGCTGCGGTTGGCGATGACCGTCAGCGGATAGTCGAGGGACTGCAGCCGTCCCACCATTGCCGAGCCCATGAGCCCCAGGCCAATAAATCCAATTGCTGGTTTCGGCATTCTCAAACCTCCCGATATTCTACCGTGCCCTCCGGTCTCTTGAGGCCGGAGAGTTGCTGTAAATTATTGCTGTGTGACGCTGTTGAACGGTGAGCCCAATCCACTCCGCCTTGCTGCTGGCGAGGAGGCGTGGAAAGCCAGTTATTGAATTTCCTCGAAGGCGCGTTGCTTAAGGCCTTTCTGGATTTCATAAATTGAACCGTGCTTCTCCGGCTGTGGTTGCGGGATGCGCACGGGAATCATCTCAACGCGCGGAGTCAGCGTCGGTTGTCCGCAGAGCATACGATCATTGTAGTCGTCAATGGTGTCAAATTTAGTCATAGAGCCCATTATTGGGAAAGCGTCTGCGGCCATCATCTCCAAAAACAGCATTCTCCGATCGCGCTCGGAAGTGTTGAGAGCTGATCCATGCACGATACGGCCATGATGAATTGAGATTGATCCCGCTGTTGCGCTCAGCGTCACAGCATCGGCTAGATCCAGCCCTGAGGCGGTCAGGCCCATGGCCCCGGCAAACACCCCGTCAACATGATGATTGAAAATCGGTCCGCGATGGCTGCCAGGAAACACCATCAACGGCCCATTTTCCGGTAGCAGATCATCAATGATCACGCCGACTGCCAGCACGTCGTCATTGGTGTGAGGATAAAAGGCGAAATCCTGATGCCACTCCACCGCCGCCCCATACCCAGCTGATTTCATGTTTAACTTGGTGGTGTGGAGGCGCAAGTCGGGGCCAATCAGGTCTCGGACTGGGGCAAGAACATGATCCGAGTGCAGCAACTCCCGTATCACCGGGCTGGTGGTATGAGGTAACTTTATCCGCCGCACCCGGGGCGACTCCGGGCTGTGGCTGTCCTCCAGGTCGAGCCGATCGTTTGAGGTGGTCATGCCCCGCGCTTCATCAGTGAAGCGAGCTATTTCGGATCGAACGTTTTCAATAATCGCGTCGGGTATCCAGTCTTTCAGCACCAGATATCCATTATCGCGATAAAACGCGACTTGTTCGGGGGTCAACACTTCCTGATTTGTCATCTCGCGTCTCCCTGCGCCCCTCCCGCCTCGGCTTAAATCTCAGTTTGCCTTCACAGTCTCCAGCCTGGCCCAATCAAACGCCATCCCATGCCCCGGCCGCTCCGGCGCGATCGCCAACCCGTCCCGGATCTCCAGAGGATGCTCAATATAAGCGTCGAGGCCAAACCCATGCGCCTCTAGAAACCGTCCATTCGGCGCGGCGGCGAGCAGGTGCACCGTAATGTCATGGGCGCCATGGGACGTCACCGGCAGGTTGAACGCCTCCGCCAGATGGGCGACTTTCATAAACGGGGTGACACCGCCGCAATTGGTGACGTCGGGCTCGGGAAAGCTGACGGCGTCACTGGCGATCAATTGGCGGAAATCACCCAGACTGCGTAGGTTCTCCCCCGTCGCCACCGCAACCCCACCGTCGCGCAACACCCGTGCGCAGCCAGCGACATCCTCCGGCGCGACTGGCTCTTCCAGCCATGTTGGATCATAAGGCGCGAAAGCGCGTGCGGCGCGTATGGCTTGGTCTGGCGTCCATTTCATATTGGCGTCCAGCATCAGCGGCGTATCCGCCCCGAGATGGCCCCGCATCGCCGCCACCCGCGAGACGTCCTCTGACAGCTTGGGGCGCCCGACCTTCATCTTGATGGCGCGAAAGCCCTTAGCCAGATTGTCGTCGGTCTGGCGCAGCAGGTCGTCGATTGGCATTTCCAGATCGATGCCGCCCGCGTAGCAGCTGACCGTTGGCCCGCGCCCGCCCAGATAACGCCACAGCGGCTGAGCTGCTCGCTTCGCCTTCAGGTCCCATAGCGCGATATCGACCGCTGAGATTGCGAGGCCCGTCGGTCCGCCGCGCCCGCCATAATGCAGCCCCCACCACAGCTTTTCCCAGATCCGTTCGATCCTGTCGGCGTCCTCACCGACGGCGAGTTCCGGTATCTCGCGGCCGATCAGATCATGGATTGCGCCGCCGTTGCGCCCACAGGTGAAGGTGTACCCAACCCCCTCGGCGCCCTCGGTGTCGAATACGCGGGCAGTGACAATCTCAAACCCGCGCATTTCGCCATGAGTGGCGTCGGTCAGCACCTGCGGCAGATCAATCCGATACCAACCGGACAGGATGCGATCAATGCAGGCCATATCGTTTAGCTCTCCCTCAGCCAGCGAGTGGCTCGTCACTGTAGATGCGTCACACTAGCCAATGCCTTGATCTTCGATCGACAGCGATTGACCCAGCTCGAAGCTTGGCGTCGATATCTTCATTCGCCTCATCCTCAATAAATCTCAGACCCATTCCATACGCACTACAGGAACAGCGTGACGATCGGCGGATAGATCAGCAGCACTGACAGCGCCAGTAGCTGTAGTAAGATAAAGGGCAGAAAGCCTCGGAAGATCGCCGTCAAAGTGATGTGCGGCGGGGCGACCGACTTCAAGTAGAAGGCGGCGGGCCCGAACGGCGGCGACAGGAAACTGACCTGCATGTTCATACAAAAGACGACGCCGAACCAGATGGCGACATAGCGCGGTTCGATCTGGCCCAGAACGCCAAGTTCCCCCACCGGCAGCTTCAAGACAATCGGCAGAAACACCGGCATGATCAGTAGGACGATACCGACCCAATCCATGAACATGCCCATGATCAAGAAGATCGCCATCATCACCAGAATGATGCCCATGGTCGGCAGTTCCGCGTTGATAATCAGATTGGCGACGTAAGTCGGCCCGCCTGAGAGCGTATAGGCCGCGGCCAAGGCTGCGGCGCCGATGGTCACCCAGATGATCGTTCCCGTGGAGCGTAGCGTCCGGATCGTCGAGTCCCAGACAATCTCGAAGGTCATCTCGCGCCGGATCAATCCGATGACGAACACGGCGATCACGCCCATGCCCGCCGCTTCGGTAATGCCGGTAATCCCACCATAAATTGAGCCCAGCACGACCCCGACGACGACGATTGGCGGCACCAGCCCCTTCGCCATCTCCCACCCTGCTCGGGTGCGCTCCACGCCGACGATGAGAAAGATGATTGCGGCGGCGGCGGCTGCAATACCGAGCAGGTAGGGGATGTCATCAGGCATGCCGAGAGCAATTGGATCTTGCCCCTCGACAAGCACATTGAAGCCAGTGACCGTGAAAAATCCGGCGCGTAGCGCCAGAACCGTCGCGATGCCCACTCCGATCAAGCTCAGAAAGCCGAGGAACATCATCGACTTCTCAGATCCTTTGGGATCGTCCGGGTCTGCGGGCGGCAGCGGCGCCAAGCTTGGGTTCAACTGGGTGCGGATAACGATGTAGATGATGAAGAAAGACGCCAGCATCAGGCCCGGCAGGAAGGACGCAGTGAATAGCGCCTTGATCGACGTCTCCGTCACCAGGCCGTAAAAGATCAACACGATCGAGGGCGGGATCATCGTTCCCAGCGACCCTGACGCGCAAATCGTTCCGATCGCGAGGTTCTGGTTGTAGCCGAGCCTCAGCATCTGCGGCAGCGCGATCAGGCCGAGCAGGACGACTTCGCCGCCGATGATCCCGGACATCGCCGCCATGATCACGGCCATAATCGACGTCACGATAGCGACGCCGGCGCGCGTACGGCTGAGCACCCGGTTCAAGGAATTGTACATGTCACGCGCAATGCCGGATCGCTCCAGCAGCGAGGCCATGAGAATGAACAGTGGTATTGATATCAGGACATAGTTCGTCATCTGCCGGTAGATGGCTTGCGCCAGGACCGACAACGGTCCCTTGCCGAAATCACCGAACAGAAATTCCGGGCCAAACTTCATAACCAGCGTCATCACGGCGAGAAACGCCGATGCGAAGCCAAGCGGCATGCCCATCGCCAGCAGGATGAACATTGAAATCAGCAGGATTAAAGAGAGGGTGCCGATATCCGACACCTTCATCCAGGAGAGCGCCTCTAGAAATTCCATTAGTCGCCCTCCACCGAGCGACGAATGTTCGCTATTTCGGTCTCGTCAATCTCATCCATCGGCGAATGATGCTCGGGTTTCTTGTTCCAGTCCGCGATCAAGTTCGAGACTGATTGGATGGCCACGAGCGTGATAATGATCAGAATTGCTGGTTTCATCGTTCCTGGAATTGGGGGGTCCCAGGCTGTGCCGAAGGTCTCCATCCTCAGAATTCGTTTTTCGGCGTCCGCGTAGCCGCCCCAGATGAGCGCAAACGTGAAGCCGACAATAAGCAGAACTGAAAGCACATCCGCAGTTTTCTGCATCCAACGCGGCATCACGTCATACACCACGTAAATTCGAATATGGCTGCGTTGCTGCATCGCGTATTGCCCCGCGAGCAAGAGTACGAAGCCGGCGATCCACAAGGATAGCTCGTTCGCCCACAGCGTCGGCGCGTTGAATACGTAACGCGAGACCACCTCATAGAACATTACGAGCACGATGAAGAGCGTGCCAATCATCGCTATGCGTGAGGTGACCAGCGACAGGTAGTCGAAGAAACCGTGCGGCTCTGGCTCGATCGCCGCCTTGAAATCGGAGAGATACAGCGCCCCGAACAAAATTGCGCCGAATAACGAACCCAGCATCACCCAAACGATCGGACGCCCTTCGGGCCGGATCATCTCGTGCATGCCGATCGCGTCTTCGAACAGGAAGCCGTTGATAATAAACCAAAGATAAAGAAGGAGCACGACGGCGGTTAGCGCCAGCGCAATGAGGCGAACCGGCTTGCGGAAACCTCCGAGCCAAAGACTATTGTCGCCCATTATCCACCCTATCGCCCCATCGCCAACACAAGCTAAACCCCTACCGCCCCCTCCGTTGAGGAGGGAGCGGTCGTGTTCAAATCCGAAGTTGCCGGATGACTTATTTGATCAAGCCGAGCTGCTTGAGGTAGGCCTTGTGGCTCTCAAGGATCGCCCGCGCTTGGTCGTTCTTATCGCCCCAACGCTCCCAAGAGACCTGAGCCGCCTTGCGGAATGTGGCGCGATCTTCCGGCGACCAATCATAGAGGGAAACGCCCTCGGCGGTGAGCTTGGCTGCAGCTTCCGCGTTGGCCTTCTCATTGAGCAGCGCGACTTGGAAAGCCAGCTTCTGCCAAGCCGTATCGATGATGCGGCGCTGGACTTCAGTGAGGCCGTTCCAGATGTCGAGGTTGCACGCGAGGTGGTCCGACGGCATCGAGTGGAAGCCCGGATAAGTCGCATGCTTGACGATGTCGTACAGGCCCAAGCCAACGTTGTTGTTGAGGCCGGAAGCGTCAGCGCCGTCGATGATGCCGGACTCCAGCGCCGTGAAGATTTCGGTGAAATCCATCACGATTGGCGAAGCGCCAAGCTCCTCGAAGATTTCAGTCTCCATTCCCGGCGGAGACCGGAACTTCCAACCTTTAAGGTCTTCAAAGCCACGGATCGGCTTCGATGATGACAGCGACTCTTGACCGTAAATCGACCAACCGACCAGCTGCATGTTCTCGGCGTTATAGAGCGCCTGAGCAGCGTCATAGCCGCCACCGTAATACAGCCAGCTATACTGCTGCCACGGGGTATCGTAGCCACCCATAACGTCGCCGACGAACTGGAACGCCGGGTTCTTGCCGGTCTGATAGGCGCCGCCGGTCGCATCACAGTCCAGAATGCCGTTAATCGCCGCATCGAAGGTCTCAGTAGATGCGACCACCGACGATGAATAAAACATCTCGACAGTGATATCGCCGTTAGACATCACCTGCACATCGTCGGCCCACTGAGCGATCAGTTTTCCGGTCGAGTGTTCGGTGGGATAGTGCGTTTGGACACGCAGCGTGACCGCCTCGCCGAAGGCGCTCGTTGAGAATGCCGCAGCTACCGCAAACCCAATAACTTGAGTAAGCTTCATAATCATTCCTCCCACAGCGGCTTTAGCCGCCAAATTTTGCCGTTCACATTTCTATGGGACCGGCAGATGGCTATCCATCCGTAGTGGACGCTATCCAATGCAGGGCAGCTGATCAATCCTCGGATGTGCCAAGGTATGAAATCTCTACAGTAATAAACGGCTCGCCTTACAGTCATCATACAAATTAACGCCGTTGATGGCGCGAGGACATATGTGGTTTCCAGAGACAAGGGAGAAGCCGAATGAACCTTTCGACAATGCTCGCCGCCCGGTGTGAGGAGGGGCGCCTGGTTCGCGTGGGCCTTATCGGCGCAGGAAAATTCGGCTCGATGTTTCTCGCGCAAGCCAAACAGGTTCAGGGGCTCCATGTCGTTGGCGTCGCCGATATCGACGTGGCGAAGGCGCGTCAATCGCTCGCCCGCACCGGATGGAACCCCGACCGCTACAGCGCGGTGTCCTTAGGCGACGCGATCGACAGCGGCGGTACGCATATCCTTGATGACGCGGCGGCGCTCTGTGCGTTCGAGGGTGTCGAGTGCATTATCGAGGCGACCGGCCATCCGGCGCATGGCGTGCGCCATGCGCTCGCAGCGATCGATGCGGGCAAGCATGTCGTGATGGTGAACGTCGAGGCCGACGTCCTCTGCGGCCCGCTGATCGCCGAACGCGCCCGCAAAATGGGCGTGGTCTATTCTATGGCCTATGGTGACCAGCCTGCCGCGATTTGTGAACTTGTGGACTGGGTTCGCACCTGCGGCTTCGACCTCGTCGCCGCTGGCAAGGGCATGAATTTCGCCCCGCACTATCGCTATTCCACGCCAGACACCGTCTGGGGCTTCTTCGGCTGGAGCGAGGAGGAAGTGGCGCAGGGCGACTTCAATCCAAAAATGTACAACTCCTTCACTGATGGCACCAAGGCGGCGATTGAAATGGCGGCCGTCGCCAACGCCACCGGCTTGGATTGCCCAGACGATGGTCTGGGGTTTCACCCGGCGGGCCTTCATGATCTCGCTTCGGTGTTTAAACCCAGCGAGGTGGGCGGCCGACTGGAGAGATCCGGACTGGTGGACATCGCCGCCAGCCGAGAGCCCGATGGGCGGGTCGTGCTGAACAACATTCAATACGGCATGTTTGTCACGTTCCGGGCCCCGGACGAGTATGCGCGCGCCTGCTTCCAGCAATACGGCCTGCAAACCGACGACTCGGGTTGGTACGGATCAATGTGGCGGCCTTTCCACTTGATCGGGCTCGAGACGAACGTGTCAGTACTGTCGGCGGTTCTGCGCCGAGAGCCGACAGGCTGCTCGATGCGCTACCGCGCTGACGCCGTCGCGACCTCAAAAGGCGACTTCGAGGCTGGCGAGTTCCTAGATGGCGAGGGCGGCTACAAGGTTTGGGCGAAGGCTGTCCCCGCAAAGGCGGCGGTGGCTGTTCATGCTTTGCCTATCGGTCTGGCGCACAACATCAAGCTGAAACGTCCGATCAAAAAGGATCAGATCGTCACAATTGATGATGTGGAGATCACATCCGATCCCGACATCGTCGCCATGCGCCGCGACAAAGAAAGACTACTCGATTGCTGAGTCGCGCCCATCGCCTTGGACCGCTGAGGCTGTCGTCAGCATCAAAGGGCCAGCCTCCGCGATCTCGGCGCTCATCCATGTGGCCAGAATCGTCACCAGTTTGTTGGTGGGCGTTCGCTTCGGATAGACGAGGTGATGGCCAACATACTCGATATCGTTTGAGATGTTCAGCAGCGGCATCACAAGGCGGCCCGAAGAAAGCTCTCGCTCAGCGAGCAGAGTGGATTCCAGCGCAATGCCGAGCCCGTCCACAGCGGCGGCGATCGCCAGTGAGCTCCGGTCAAAATGGATGCCTTGAGGCTTTGGTGAGCGGATGCCATTTGCATCAAACCAGTGCGACCAACGCACTGTCTTGTTATCGCTTTGTATCAGGCGCTGTTTCAAAAGATCGTCGGCGGTCCGAATGCGGCGCGCAACCTCTGGCGCGCACATTGGCGCCACGCGTTCCACTGCAATCGGCTGTACCTCGACTTGTGACGCCCGCACTGACCCATAGACAATATCGACGTCACAATCATCATTCGAGAAATGGCTATAGTCCGTGCCCGCGCTCAAACGGACTTCGACGCCGGGATGCTGCGCCAGGAAGCGCGGTAAGCGCGGCGACAGCCAAGCAGCGGCGAAACTAGGGGCCGAATGCACACGCAGCAGGCGCGGTGCGCTGGGGGCTGCCTCCTCAATGCCTTGCTGCAGTTGGTCGAACGCCGAGCGGACATGGCGATAGAAATTTTCGCCCCGGTCAGTCAAACGCCCATCGCGGTTCCGCCGGTCAATTAGCGTCACGCCCAACGACCGCTCCAAAGCGATCACCGCATGGCTCACCGCGCTTGGCGTGAGGTTCAGCTCTTGCGCCGCCACCTTGAACGAGCCGAGGCGCACGACGGCCTCAAAGGCGCGGAGCCCCCTGAGAGAGACCGATCCAATCATCGCGGATAGTGATCCTGTTTCATGTTCTCATGCAATTTCTGCTCAACAACAGCAAGGAACGCCTATAAGATGAAATTTTTTCACTATTGGCTGAATTTTCTGCGTTTGTCATGGATAGCCCACGCGGGCATGAAGAAAGGCGACCATTCCAACAGGAGCGTCACGCCATGATTTTGCAGGGCAAGACGGCGATCATCTCGGGCGCCGCCAGCAAACGCGGCATCGGGCTTGCGACGGCGAGGCTGTTCGCCGAACAGGGCGCGCGCGTCGCTATTGTCGATATCGACGCCGGCGCGGCCGCAGAAGCCGCCGCATCAATCGGTGGGAAGCATCTCAGCCTCGGCTGCGACGTCACCAAACCTGATGACTGCCGCAGTGTTGTTGATGAAGCGCTAAAAGTATTTGGACAGCTCGACATCCTGATCAACAACGCCGGGATCACTCAACCAGTCAGTACACTTGAGATTGACACGGCCAGTTGGGAGCGCATCCTCAGCGTTAACCTCAAAGGCGTCCTCACTTTATCCCAAGCCGCCATCCCGCATATGCGGGAACGCAAATCCGGGTCGATCGCCTGCATGTCGTCCGTCTCCGCGCAGCGCGGCGGCGGGATCTTCGGCGGCCCACATTATTCTGCGGCGAAAGCGGGCGTGCTCGGCCTCGCCAAGGCCATGGCGCGCGAGTTCGGCCCCGACGGCATTCGTGTTAACTGCGTGACGCCTGGTCTGATCGACACCGACATCACCCAAGGCAAGCTCACGCCAGAGTTGAAAGCTGAGATAGCGGAAGGCATTCCGCTCCATCGCTTGGGCGAAGCACGCGATGTCGCCGGCGCCTACCTGTTTCTGGCGTCGGACTTCTCCAGCTACATCACCGGCGCCGTCATCGACGTGAACGGAGGCATGCTCATCCATGGTTGACGCAGGCGTGCAGATTCCAAACAAGAGCCTTGCGGACCGCGCTTATCACATTCGACGGAACGCGGTGCTGATGGGCGAAGTGCAGGGCCAGGGCTACATCGCGCAAGCGCTCGATATAGCTGATGTCCTGGCGGTCGCCTACTTCCACGCCATGCGCTACCGCCCGGACGACCCGGACTGGGAGGGCCGTGATCGGTTTCTGCTCTCCAATGGCCACTACGCCATCGCGCACTACGCGGCGCTGATCGAGGCAGGCGTCCTTCCCGAGGGTGAGCTGGAGAGTTATGGCGCCGACGAGAGCCGTTTGCCGATGTCGGGCATGGCGTCGTACACGCCCGGCATGGAGATGTCCGGCGGCTCTCTCGGCCTTGGCTTGAGCATTGCTGTCGGGAAAGCGCTTGGCCTGAAGCGCAAGAACTCGGAGGCGCGCGTCTACACGCTTTTCTCCGACGGTGAACTCGACGAGGGGTCCGTCTGGGAAGCGATCATGGCGGCGGCCCATCACAAGCTCGACAATATGATCGCGATCGTTGACGTCAACAACCAGCAGGCCGACGGCCCGTCAACTGAAATGCTGGGCTTCGAGCCGCTGAAGGAAAAGCTCGACGCTTTCGGCTGGTTCACTCAGCGTGTGGACGGCAATGATCTTGACGCCGTGAGGGCCGCATTCGACGCCGCCAAATCCCATCCCGAGCCCAAGCCACGCATGATCATCGCTGATACGCTGATGGGTAAGGGCGTGCCGTTTCTAGAGCAGCGCGAGAAGAACCACTTTATCCGCGTCGACGAACACGAATGGCGTTTGGCGCTTGAGGCGCTTGAGGCCGGGAGGTCTTTATGAACACGCCGAAGAAAGATACTGGCGCCGAAAAGCCGCGCCTCACCACATCCGCAATGATCGCGTCCTTCGCCAGCGAAGGTCAGAGGACCAAGTCGGCGCCGTTCGGCCATGCGCTGGTCGACCTCGCAAACACACGTGACGACATCGTTGGTCTCACTGCCGATCTTGGCAAGTACACTGATCTCCACATTTTTCGGAACGCACACCCGGACCGCTGCTACCAGATGGGGATTGCTACTCTCAGGATTTGCAGGTGCAGCCTTTTTAGATCGAAAAACTCTCCTTAAAAAAACAGGTAAAGACTTTGCTACCGCAGTAGCTGTTACCCAAGCAGGAGAGCTTTTAAAAGATTGGTTTGCCGATAGCTTAAAAGATAATAGTATGCTATCTCCTGCATTAGGTAGTCCTATTGATGGATATATGACACTAGATAGTACCGATTTTCTATCTAGCTATGCTTCTCCCAATTATGATTTAATATCAGAGGATATCCCCTACGAAGAAGTGCAAGAATTTGCAGGATAAAAAAGAAAAATAATACACCATTAAAAACAGAAAAAGAAAGATGAATTTTTTAAGAAACGAAGAACCGTATTTAAGAATTACAGAGTATTTAAGGCACAAAAACGCCATGCGTAAAGAAAATGAGAAGTGGAATATTAGTGCTATGAAACCTATGCCAGGCTTTTTATATGCTAACAAAAAAGTTGATGTTGGTGGTACAGTATCGCTGCTTACAGGTTCATCAGTAGCCAAGCGAGGTGTAACCAATTTTGACGGTAATAGTTTGGTTAAAGGACGCGTGTTTGTAGCTAACGCCATTACCTTTAAACATGCTGTTGATGATGCTACAACACCAGAACAAGACGTGGCGTATAGTTTAGTGAAAATGCCTAATGTACTAATGCAGTCTACCTTGGTG
>JAHQVS010000141.1 GCA_019634215.1 Paracoccaceae bacterium
GCGCGTAAGGCGTCAAGTCGAGGGGCCAACCAGCGTGCGGCGAGTGTCGGGGCCGTGTTAAGGACGACGGGCTGGTCGTCCGCCAACCCTAGCGCGGCTGACAAAGCGGCTTCCGCGCCGGTGAAGGCGTCAGCAATGCGTATCGCTTTAGGTAATGGAGAGACGCCTCGGCCGCGGCGCTCAAATAGCGCTTCCCCCATATCTAATTCCAGCCGTCTGATCGCGTTGCTGACGGCGGGTTGGCCTAGGTTGAGAGCGTCGGCGGCGCTGGCAAAGCCGCCCGATTTGACGACGGCTGTGACAATCTGAAAAGCGCGAAAAGGGAGCGGTTTTATCAAGCAATATATTTCATCGAGTGATGAGTCGCCGTCAAGAAGGCGTTTGTTTGCTGGGCGTGAAGGCGGCAGGTTTCGCCAACGTTCAAACCCTTGCTCGGGAGATCCGCCCCATGTCTGTCTTGCTGCAACTCCAAGAGACGGCCGATTGGTATATTACAGCGCTACATCAAGGCGATACGCAGACCTTGGATCGATTATTCGCGGACAGCGCGCGCCTCTACTCCGGACGCGAGAAGGGCCTCGTCGAAATGTCCAAGCGCGAGTATATCGATATGGTTGCAGCCCGCGAAGCGTCGACTAAATCAGGGTTTGTAAAGTCTGGTGGCGTCGTTGGGGCCGGCACAATCAGTGACGATAAAGCCGTCGTGAAAGTGGACGTTGCCCTTGGACCAAAGAGCTTCACTGATTTTCTGGTGATGGTGAAAATCGATGGCCGTTGGGTGATCGTCTCCAAGGTGTTCCATGCACATGGCTGAATTGTTTTGGCCGCATGGCCCCAGGTTTTTTCAAGAGACGAAGCAGATGCAGGAGAGACAGGGCGCAAGCGGGAGAGGTTGCATCATCGTTTCGGCCGGAAGCTGAGACAAACTCTTCGCTCTTCGACATGACCTGATCTAGCGCATATCCTTCTTCTCGGCACGGCCATCGCAGGAGGGATTATGCAAGCGTCTACCGGTTACAATTTATCCGATCTGTTAGCGCCACAAGACTGGTCCTTTCCCGTTCCGATCGCTTATGGCCCGGGCCGTCTCTCGGAGATTGGGTCTCGTTGCCGTGAGCTGGGGATCGCCAATCCGCTGGTCGTCACGGATCGCGGCAGCCGTGGCCTGCCCTTTCTCGCCGATCTGCGCCGCCACCTGTCCGAGGCTAGCCTGAAGTCCGGGTTGTTCTCGGAGATATCACCCAATCCACGGGATGATGAGGTCGGCGCGGGGCGCGGCGCTTTTCGGACGGGGGGCCATGACGCCGTCATCGCCATTGGGGGCGGCAGTGCGATGGATGGTGGGAAATCCATTTGTCTGACCGCCAACAATGATCTCGATCTGTGGGCGTTCGAATATGAGCTGCCGGCGCCCGTTATCGGGCCGGAGCAACCGTTTCCAAAACTGATCACCATCCCGACCACGGCGGGGACTGGCGCGGAAACCGAAAGCACCGCCATGGTCACGCATGTCGATAAATGCATGAAGTTTTGCGTCTGGCATCCCGAACTTAAACCCTCTCTGGCTGTGCTTGATCCTGCCTTGACGGTCGGTTTGCCGCCGACATTGACCGCTTGGACCGGCATCGATGCAATGACCCACGCGATCGAGGCCTATACAGTTCCGGGTTTTCATCCGCTCTGCGACGGTCTGGCGCTCGAAGCGCTGTCGTTGGTCGCCGAGTGGCTGCCGCTGGCGGTGCGCGAGCCGGACAATATGGCTGCGCGTGGGGGAATGCTGGTTGGCTCCTGCTTGGCTGGTGTCGCCTTCCTCAAGGGGCTCGGCATGGTGCATGCGATCTCGCATATGGTCGGCGCGGAGTATGACACGCAGCACGGGTTGACCAACGCCATCGTCTTGCCGGTCGTGCTGCGGTTTAATCTGCCGGGGATGGAGTTGAAAGTTCAGCGAATGGCGCAGGCGATGCGTCTGGACGATCCTACGGCGGAGGGGATCACCGCCGCCGTAGTGAGGTTGCTCGATGACCTTGAGATACCCAAAACGCTGAGTGAGATCGGCGTTCCACTCGATTGTGCTGAGCGCATCGCTCATAAGGCGCTGCAAGACAGCGCGGCGGGGACTAACCCGCGCCAAGCGACTCTGGATCAGGTGCGCACCTTGATCGAAACCGCGATTCTGCGCGCACGCTGAGGCGCGCGGGACGCCGCCAGGTGGGCAGTGCTGCGGAGAGCGTGAGGTTTCACGCCATGCATCGTTCACCTATATGAGCTTTGACGCGGCCAAGAGGGCAAGATGTTGATGAAGTCACTGGCATTTACTTTGTTCGCTGTGCTGATCGCTGCACCGGCTCAAGCTGATTTTGCCGAAGATCTCGCTGCAGCCGCTGAGGAGCGGGCGACTCATCGGGTGTTTTACGATCCCAGCTATGTGAGTCTGGACTATCCGATGGGCGATGTTCCCGCGCATACCGGCGTTTGCACTGATGTGGTGATCCGCAGTTACCGGGTGTTGGGGGTCGATCTTCAGCAGGAGGTTCATGAGGATATGAAGGCGCATTTCAGCCGGTACCCCAAGATTTGGGGGCTGAAGCGGCCCGATCCGAATATCGATCATCGCCGGGTGCCGAATCTCGAAACCTTCCTGCAGCGCAAGGGCGCTGCGTTGCCGATCAGTTCGGACCCGAAAGCCTACAAGCCCGGCGACGTTGTGACTTGGCGGTTGCCGGACAACCGGCCCCATATGGGGATCGTGACGAGCCGTAAAAGCTCCGAGGGCGTTCCCTTAATTGCCCATAACATCGGCGCTGGTCCCCAGGTCGAGGATATGTTGTTCGATCTGGAGATACACGGGCATTTCCGCTGGGGCGGGCGCTGAGACGATCCCAAGAAGTCATTGGTCGCTTGATCGGAGACTGGCCAGCGCGTCAGTCATCAGCCGCCCGCGTTACCGCCTCGACATCCTCTAAAGTGGGCGGTGACCAACCGCGATCCACGCGCGACCCGAAGCCGGCGTCCTCCCCGCGCGGGAGGGCGTCGCTCGCATCCCGGAGTTCTTTTAGCTTTTTGCACATAGGCCTTGTTGTCTTGTATCGGCATTTCCGGATCGTACAGGCTGGCGAGCGCGGCGATTGCTCGGCGGTCATCATTGACGAACTGCCGCGCCTTGCGTTCGGCTTCGAACGGGTGAACTCCGAGCGCTTCGAGCGCCGAGCGGCCCGCCCGCACCCCGCTGTCGAAGGTCTCGCGGATGATGTCGCGACATCCAGCGGCGTACAGATCATAGACATGTGGGCGGTCGACAGCGCGTGAGACGACATGAACATGCGGGTGCGCTTGCTGCATATACCGTGCAAGCCCCGTGATCTGTTCGCGGTCATCAATGGCGATCACTAGGATTGATGTCTGCTCAATACCGGCGGCGTGGAGGAGGTCTGGCCGTGTCGCGTCGCCAAAATAGGCGCGAAAGCCGAAGGTGCGCAGCAACTCTAACTGTGTCGAGCTGTAGTCAACTACCACTGGCTCATAGCCGAGTCCGCGCAGCATACGGTTGACGATGCCGCCAAACCGCCCGTGGCCGGCAATGATGATTGAGCCGGCCGGCACGTCCTCATCAGCCTCGCGCGCCTCCCCCGTCGTGTATTGCGGGGCTATGACGCGGTCGTAGAGAATGAACAGTGCGGGTGTGAGCAGCATTGACAAGGCGACGACAAGCAACAGCTGCCCCGCCAGCGCCTGTGGGATCACTGCGTTCGCGACAGTGAAGGAGAGCAGGACGAAGCCAAACTCTCCGGCCTGCGCCAGCCCGAGGCTGAACAGCCATCGGTCTGCGCCGTCAACCTTGAAGATGACGGCGAGGACGTAGAGCACCGCCGCCTTCAGGGCGATTAGGCCGAGCGTTAACAGCAGCGTCTCTCGCCAGCTCGCCCCCAACAGGTTGAAATCGATGCCGGCGCCGACCGTGATGAAAAACAGCCCGAGCAACAGGCCCTTGAAGGGGTCAATATTGCTCTCAAGCTCATGGCGGTACTCACTGTTGGCGAGCACGACGCCGGCGAGGAAGGTGCCGAGCGCGGGGGAGAGGCCGACCAACGTCATCAACAGCGCGATGCCGATCACCCAGAGCAGGGCGGCGGCGACGAAAATCTCCCGAAGGCGGGCGACGGCGATAAAGTTGAAAACGGGCCGCGTGAGCACCGATCCAACAACAACCACAGCGGCGATTGCGCCCAGGGTCACTAACGCTTGCAGCCAGCCGGGCAACCCGGCGACGAGGCTCATCTCACCATGGCCGCCGCCGTGCCCATCTTCGCGATTGTCATCTCCCCCATGATCACCCACGCCAAGGTCATTCGCACCATGGCTGTCAGCCGCATGCCCTTCGGCGGCGGGGCCTGCCGATCCGAGACTGTCGGCCAGCTCAGGCAACGCAAGTAACGGGATCAGAGCCAGCATCGGGATCACCGCGATGTCTTGGAACAACAGCACAGAGAAGCTGCTTTGCCCGCCGTCACTCTTCATCAGCCCCTTCTCGTTGAGCGTCTGAAGAACAATCGCCGTCGAAGACAGCGCCAGCACCAAACCGACGGCAAGCGCCACGCTCCATGGCTGCCCGAGCGCCATGGCGGCGGCCATGACCAGGAGGGTGGTGCAACCAACCTGTAGACCGCCCAAGCCCAAAAGCCTGGCGCGCATCTCCCACAGCAGTCTCGGTTCTAACTCTAAGCCAACGAGGAACAGCATCATCACCACGCCGAACTCAGCAAAATGCTGGATGCTGACGACGTCGACCTCAAACAAGGCCAACAGCGGGCTGATGGCGATTCCGGCGATCAAATACCCCAAAACCGAACCCAGCCCCAGGCGTGAGGCGATGGGCACAGCGACGACGCCCGCGCACAGAAATACGAAGGCCAGAAACAGCAGCTCGCCCATCAGCGTTCCCCTGTTATCGGCAGCGCCTCGTAGGTCACGATGGGCATCGCCGCCGCTGCGTCGAAATCGTAGCTGTCGTCTCGGATGGCGATAAGTAACCTCCGATAACCCTCGACATGCGGCGCGACCCAACCAGCGTCGGGCGCTTTCAGCGAAGAATGCAGTACATATGGCGGCGCAAAACGCATGTGGCAGAGCCGGGCTGATTGTTCGAGTGGGCTCAAAAAGGTGCGTAGTGGAAAATGCTGGTATCCCTCGGGCGTGTAGGCCTGCTCCGGTCCGGCCGCCGTCAGAGCGAACATCAGCGTCTTGCCTGTCAGCCTGTCGCCGCCCGCGCCGTAGGCGAAGCCGTGTTCGAGCACCAGATCGATCCACTCCTTGATGAGCGACGGGGTCGAATACCAGAACAACGGGCATTGGAAGAGGATGACGTCAGAAGATAGCAGCCGCTCTTGTTCTGCTGCGACGTCGATTTCGAAGCGTGGATAGGTGCGGTAGAGGTCGGCGAACGTAATGCCGTCGACCGCTTGCGCCGCCTCAGCCATTGGCCGATTGACGGGGGACTTACGATGCCCGGGGTGGGCGTAATAGACCAAAAGGCGCGCCATGCATTGTCCCCACCAGTTCATTTCCCTGCCGTGATGGCGGCGCGGCGATTGTGGGTCAAGCGATGGCGTGGCGTTCTGGGGCCGACCGTTTGGCGCAGGCGTAGTGGCTTGGTCGGCGAAGAACCTTGAAGCCTCGGGCGTGGTTGTCATCCAGGAGGCGTTCCTGAAACGGCCTGCCCTCAGGGAGAGCTATGTGCTTGGCGCTCGCCCCTGGCGGTCGTGCGTTTGCACAAAATCATACTAAATGCGGAAGCGTTTTATGTAATCTGGGTCGGGTTCAACCCCAATGCCGGGGCGTTTCGGGATGTCGACGAAACCGCCGGTTGCTTTGACCTGCTCTGCGATCCGCAACGGTTCTTTGCACATGTCGTTGCGGAAATAGTTGTGGGTTGTGTCAAACTCTAGCATTGGCTCGGTAGGAAAGAGGCCGCCGGGCAGCGGCGGCATGGCGGCTAATAGTTGTAGGTTCGCAGAGACGGCGACATCCGAGCCCCAAACGTGATTGATCACCGGCGTGAAATGCGCGTGGCAGAGCGCGAGAACGCGGAGATACTCCGAGATCCCGCCTAACGCGCACACTTCGGGTTGCGCGATGTCTAAGCCGCGGTTTTCCAGGATCGAGCGCCACCCCCATCGATTGAATTCCGCCTCACCGCCCGCGATGTTGACTGTGAGGCCGCGCCGGAGTTCGCGATAGCCGTCCAAATCTTCCGGCGCGACAGGTTCCTCGAACCAATACGCGCCAAGCTCCCCCAGCGCGCGGCCAACGTAAAATGCGTCGGCGGTGGTGTAGCAATGATTGGCGTCGGCCATGAATGTGTAATCGTCCCCGACACCGCGACGCACGGCCTCGGCCAGAGCCACGTCATGTTTCAGCCCCAGCCCTATCTTCATTTTTGTCGCTGCGAAGCCGGCGTCTTTGATCGCCGCCGCCTCTTCTTCGAAACGTGAGGCCATTGCGGCTGGATCTTCGCGGCGCAGCATCATTCCGTAGCCGTACACGGCGACCCGCTCCCGGTGCGCGCCCCCGATCAACTTATGGATCGGCAATCCAGCCACTTTGCCGGAGATGTCCCAGAGCGCGATGTCGACGCCGGAAAGAGCCTGCAGGGGCATTCCCTTTTGACCATGGTCACGCGTCAGGTTGTAGACATGGTGCCAAAGCACGTCGCGATCGAGAGGATCTGCGCCGAGGATCATCGGTTTGATGACGCCTTCGACGATCCCTTTGTTGGCGATCGCGATTGGCCCCGGACCGAAACACTCTCCCCATCCGGTCACGCCTTCGCTCGTCAGCACCTCGACTAAATGAGCGCTGCGGCGAGCATAGTATTGCTGCGAGTAGCCCAGCTCCTCGGGTAGATCGTATTGCAACACGTGGCTGATGACATCGGTGATCTTCACGGGAACCTATCCACAAGAATGTCTGAAAGTCCTTCACTCCGACGGCATGGCATATCCAGAAGCCCCGGAAAATCGCCAGTGACCAGCATCGACAAGGCCGCTTTCGTTTCAGCTCGACCTTCAGCCCCCATGCCCCGGACGCGAGCGCCGGATCTGCCCCGCGAGGATCACCACCGGGATCAGCCCGACAGCCACGATCGCTAACGACGGCGTCGAGGCCTGCGACAATCGCTCGTCTGAGGCGAGGCGATAGGCTTGCACCGCCAGGGTGTCGAAATTGAACGGGCGCATGATCAGGGTCGCTGGCAGCTCTTTCATCACGTCGACGAACACGATCAGCGCCGCCGTCAGCAACCCGCCTCGGATCATCGGGGCGTGAACATCGCGCAGCGCGCCGGTTTCGGAGCGGCCGAGAGCGCGGGCGGCGTGGTCCATCGAGGGCGTCACTTTGCCGAGCGCCGCCTCGACCGTTTGCAAAGCGATCGCCATGAAGCGCACCACATAGGCGAACACAAGGGCGGCGATTGAGCCGGTGAGGAGCAGGCCGGTAGAGACGCCAAAGCTCGCCCGCATCCAGGCGTCGAGGCCGTTGTCGAACGCCGCGAGCGGGATCAGCAGCCCGACGGCGATCACCCCGCCCGGCACCGCGTACCCCATTGAGGCGACGAGGGCGGCGACGCGGGTGGCGGGACCCTCTGCGAGTCGCTTGGCGTAGGCCACCAGCAGCGCCAAGGCCACGGTCGCGCCCGCCGCCGTCGCCGCGAGAATGAGGGAGTTGAGCGCAAAACCGATATAGCGCGGGCCAAACATCACGTGGCCTTCTTCCAGTGTCAGCGAGATTAAAATCAACAACGGCAGCAAGAAGCCAAGTAGCACCGGCAGCGCACACAGCGCTATTGCTCCAGCGGCGCCCCATCCGGTCAAGCTGGAGGGGCGTAAAGCACGCCATTGGTCGCGGGTGTAATGGTAGCGTTGGGAGCTGCGCTGAATGCGCTCTAGGGCGAGGAGCGCGCAGCCCTTGTTGGATCTCCGACACCTGTTCGATCCCGGCGCCACGTGCCATAGCGCGCGCCGGTCCAGCGGATTGGGCAGTTCCAATATGCCGAAGGCTCGATATGCGCGCCGGTGCTGGCCCAAGCCAC
>JAHQVS010000142.1 GCA_019634215.1 Paracoccaceae bacterium
ACGGCGCTGATTTGCTGCGCGGGGGCGCGGGCGACGATCAAGTGTTCGGCGGCCTGGGCAAAGACGGTCTGAATGGCGGTGAGGGCGCCGACAAGCTGAACGGCGGCGGTGGCGACGATCTGATCCTGGGCAAGAGCGGGGCGGACGAGCTAAGGGGCGGCGGCGGCGCGGATGTTCTGCGAGGGGGGAGTGATAACGATTCCCTGTTCGGCGGTTTGGATAACGACCAGCTTTATGGCGAGGGCGGCGACGATCTTTTGGCGGGCGGCGGCGGAAATGACGAGCTGCGCGGCGCTGAGGGGGCCGATTTCTTGCGCGGCGGGGATGGCGATGATGTCTTAATCGGCGGTCTGGGCGGAGACACCTTGGTGGGTGGCTTCGGGGCCGATGAGTTTGTCCTCGTGGGCTTGGATGATGGAAACGACACCATTCGCGACTTCGAAAGCGGGGTCGATAAGCTGAGAATGCTGTCGCCTGACGTCTCCGGCATTGAAGATTTGACGATCTCAAATACAGATAGAGGCGCTCTGATCAGCTATGGCGAGTCGCAGTTGTTGCTTCAGGGCGTGGACGCCGAATTGATCAGCGACAGCGATTTTTTGTTTTAACCCGCTCAGGCTACTGAGGCTGATGCCAAATCTCGCCGACCGCGTGGCTGTGATTTGACAGGAGGGATAAAGCCGCGCGACGGTTGTGGTTCGCCGCTTGATTCCGCGATGGCGTATGGCGGGATCTTGGACGCTGCGCAAGGAGCCTTGATGGCCATGTTTCGCTTCCTCATCCGTGATACTTCAGGGCTTTTTTCTTCCCTGTGTTGGGCGTTCGTCGCGGTCATCACAGCGGCATCGTTGTTGGGTGTTACTGGCCCGGCGGAGGCGCAGACTTCAGGCGAAACGCCTCCTTCCGCATCGGAACCAGAGCCTGAAGCGCCGCCTGCGTTGGAAGGGTCGATGACCCTGGAGCGTTTGGGGGAGCTGATCCAGCGCATTGACGAGAACGCTTCGTCCAATGGCCGCGCTTGGGAGTTCACGGTGGCGGAAACCACAGTGCTGTTGGTCACCGATCCGGTCCATAATCGCATGCGTTTGATGGCGCCGATTAAGCCAAGCGTTGACTTGACGCCGGATGAGTTGATGCGGATCGCGCAGGCAAATTTCGACACTGCATTGGATGCCCGCTACGCTGTGGCGCGCAATATATTGTGGGCGACCTTTATTCACCCCCTCTCTGAGCTGCATGATCGGCAATTTCTCGGCGCCGTCGGTCAGACTGTGAACGCCGCCCGCAGTTTCGGGACGGCCTACTCCTCTGGCGCGCTGGCTTTTGGGGGTGGCGACAGTCAGGGTTTGATTCTGCGTGAGTTGATTGATGAGCTGCAGAAGAAGGGCGAAGAGATTTAAGCGGCCAAGAGCTCGATTGATCGACATTGGCGTTGTTCTCTTTTAGGGGGGAGCCTCCTTTACAGCCCCGGCGGCCAGCTTGGCCGCCATTTGTCGTGAAACACCCCATGGCCGGCACCCGCACCAACAAACAGCCAGAAACCACCCCTGCGCCCGCGTTTATCCTTGTCGAACCGCAGTTGGGCGAGAACATCGGCGCTGCGGCGCGGGCGATGTGGAATTTTGGGTTGGAGGAATTGCGCTTGGTCGCGCCTCGCGATGGGTGGCCGTCAGAGCGGGCGGTGGCGATGGCGTCCGGGGCGACGCGGGTGTTGGATCAAGCGCGTGTGTTTACGGCCACGGCGGAGGCGGCGGCTGACCTGTCATATATCTACGCAACTACGGCGCGGCCTCGGGAATTGACGAAATTGGTGATGACGCCGGAGGCGGCTGCGTTTGACGCACTGGCGCGGATCGGGCGTGGTGAGCGGGTTGGGGTGTTGTTTGGCCGGGAGCGTACCGGGCTGGAGAACCATGACGTCATTGCCGCCAACGCTATCGTCACCGTGCCGGCGAACCCGGCCTTCGCCTCCCTGAATCTGGCGCAGTGCGTGCTGCTGATGGGATATGAGCTTCGCCGCGCGCATCTAGCAGCTACTGATCCCCGCCCAAAGCAGCTCTATGAGACCGGCGACGGCGCAATGGCCACGCGTGAAGGGATTGACGGGCTTTATGATCACCTCGTCGGCGAGCTGGATCAGGTTAACTATTTCTGGCCGGAACATAAGCGCGAGGCCATGGCGGCGTCTCTGCGCAATCTGCTGAGCCGCGCGCCATTAACAGATCAGGACGTGCGGATGCTGCGCGGGGTTGTGCGGGCCTTGGCGGAGAAGCCGCGCCAGCGCGGGTAACCGTTTCCACCCTGGACCTTTGGGCTATCGCGGCTTAGGTCGACCCCCGTGAGGCAGATTGCGGAGGGGCTATGGCCCGGTCGATTTTCGAAGAGGTGTCGGACGACGCCGACACAGTGAAAGCTGCGGCCCCGGCGCCCGGCGTGGCGGAGGCGGAGCGGCGGCGGAACCGTCAGGCGGTGTCGCTCTGGCTGTTCGCTCTGGTGGCGCTGGTGGTGATCCAGATCCTGGTCGGCGGCTGGACGCGGCTGACCGACAGCGGGCTGTCGATGGTGGAGTGGCGCCCGCAAGGGTTTTTGCCGCCGCTGTCCGAGGCGGATTGGATGTCGGAGTTTGCGAAATATCAGACAACGACAGAATTTAAGGAACAAAACGCCGATATGAGCCTGGCTGAATTCCAGGGCATTTATTGGTGGGAGTGGGGGCATCGTGCCTGGGGCCGGTTGATTGGCCTGGCGTTTTTGTTGCCGTTTGCATGGTTTTTGATCCGAGGCATGATTCCTAACGGATGGACCGGACGGATTGTGGCGGTGGGCGCGCTCGGAGCGCTTCAGGGCGTCGTCGGATGGTGGATGGTTGCCTCTGGGCTCGTCGGCCGGGTCGACGTGAGCCAATACCGGCTGGCGGCGCATCTCTCGTTGGCCTTTTTGATCCTTGGTCTGCTGCTCTGGTATGCGCTCTCGCTGCGTCGGGAAGAATGGGATCTGTTGCAGGCACGGAGGCGGCGGGAAAAGGGGCTGTTCGCTTTTGGCGGCGCCTTGGCGGCGCTGGTGTTTTTGCAAATTGTGATTGGGGCGTTTGTGGCTGGCTTGAAGGCCTGGGGCTACAGCGATTGGCCGACCATGGGCGGCGGTCTCTATCCACCAGGCGAGCCGTTCCTTCCCTTCGAGGCCGCGCCTGCGACGCAGTTTCTGCACCGGATGGCGGCGTACCTGCTGATCATTGTCGCACTGGTGTTCTGGTGGCGAGCGCGTGGCTCCGCCTTTGGCAAGACCCGGCTATGGGCGAATATCTTCTTAGGGACGTTATTTGCGCAAGTCGTTGTCGGGATAGCGGCGTTGACGCACGGGGTGCCGGCGTGGTTAGGCAGCCTCCATCAGTTCACGGCTGTTGTGGTGTTCGCTGTACTGATCCACGCCAAGCATCAACTTGCATTTCCGAAAGAGGAGCGGATCGGGGTCTGAGAAGCAGCGGCGCTTCTAGGGTTTTCGGCGCCTTGGTGGAGTTCTTTCGCTAGCGCGGATCATGTTCGCTTCATGAGTTTAGGGTTCGGATGCTGTTGGCGACTCAGTCGCTTACTGGCGCCGAGCCTGCCTTGCGCTACGATGCTCTCGTTCTCGACCTAACTATGGCCGTTTAACTTTTACACGCCCTGACGATTGGATTGAAAAATTATCCCTTTGGTTTTTCTAGTGAATTTGGCAAGAATTTTTCCTGACCACCCTCTCTGGCTCCACATGAATAAGACTAAGGTCTGATTGGCGCGTCACTCCATAACGGTCTGAAACATTTACCTTCCGAGTTCGGGTTGCTACCATGGTGTGGCCATAAGAGACCCACGCAAATAAGTGGGCGGCACATCCACGGGAGGAAATACTATGCTGCGACCTTTCCTAATAGTCGTTGCGGCTGGCGCCATGTTGCTTGGCGCATCAGCGGCCGTCTCGGCGCCAAAGATCAAAATGGAGCCAGTCGTCTCTGGTTTGAACCAACCATTGGCGATGGTGGAGACACCTGACGGCCGCATGTTTGTGATTGAGCAGTGGGGCCGGGTAATGGTTGTCGAAGATGGCGAGCTTCAGGGCACGCCGCTTCTCGACATCCGCAACTTGATCATCGATCGGCATCCGGATTTCGACGAGCGTGGGTTGCTCGGGATCGCGCTGCATCCAGAATTTGAGAGCAACGGCAAGTTCTATGTCGCCTATTCCGGTGAACTCGACTTCCAGGGCGATCTTGGCCAGATGCTATGGTATAGCCACTCGAACGTGGTGGCGGAATACACCGTTTCGTCTGATGACCCCAACGTCGCCGACCCGCGCTCCGGCAGGGTGCTGATGTCGACCCCGTGGCCGCAGTTCAACCACAACGGCCATTGGATCGAATTCGGTCCGGACGGCATGCTGTATGTGGCGATGGGCGATGGCGGATACGCCAATGATTGGGGCATCGGCCACAACGTCTTGATCGGTAATGGGCAAGATTTGGCGACACCGCTCGGCAAGATCTTGCGTATTGACCCTGAGACAGGCGACGCCGCCGAGGGCAACCCTTTTGCGGATGATGAGGAAGCCGATCCTCGGATATTCGCCTATGGTCTGCGGAACCCATGGCGCTGTAGTTTCGACCAAGGCGGTTCAAACGAGCTGTTTTGCGCCGACGTGCAGCAGAACTCGTTTGAGGAAGTCAACATCATCGTGGCCGGCGGCAACTATGGCTGGCGCCGTATGGAAGCAAGCAAGTGCTTCAACTATGCCGAGCCTGATAACCATCCGGCGGATTGCGATAAAACCGATCTGATCCTGCCCATCATGGAGTACAACAACTGTTCGGCAAAGCCTGACGGTTGCCACGGCATCTCCATCACTGGCGGTTATGTCTATCGCGGCGCGCATAAAGCTTGGGATGGCGCATACATCTACGGTGATTGGTCCAAGCAGTTCGGCGTCAGGGACGGCCAGATCAAAATCGGCGTGCAAGACGATGACGGCAAATGGACTCGTGAGGAGGCCGAAGTTGTTAATATGGAGGGCAACCTGCCTTACATCTTGTCCTTCGCACAGGATAATGCCGGGGAAGTTTATGCGCTGACATCGCTCACTACTGGCCCAGTGGGCTCGCTGGACACGATCTACAAGATCACTCCGGCCGAGTAAGCGGTCCTAAGTCAACAAGCGCCCGCCCATTAGTGATGGGCGGGCGTTATGATTAAATACCCTGTTGCTGGCGACGATATTGGCTCGGGCAAAGGTTACGGAGAGAAAGAGCCGGAGAGGATATAGGCGACGATTTGCATGCGCTCCTCATCGGTGTAGGCGTCTTTCCAGGGGGGCATTTTCCGAAAACCGTCGGTGACGCGCCGATAGACGAAATCTGGCTTATATTTGCGCGGCTTTAGCTTTGGCGCCTTACCAGGGTAAGCTTTTGCGCCATGGCAGTGTCTGCACTGGGCCTTCCAGTGCTCGCCTCCCACGGAGATGTTAGTCTCGTCGGATAGGAATTCAGCCGTGAAGGGGATGGGCGGCGCTGACTTTTGCTTTTTCTTTGGCTTTGTGCTGTTCGTTGTTGTCGCGACGCCAGTCGTCTTGCTGGTGCTGGCTTGCGTTACCTCACCAGTTCTGAAGGTCTCAATGTACGCCATGACCTTCAGAATATCGTCTTGGTCGAGACGGCGCCCGAAGGCTTGCATCGACTTTTTGCCGCCACCGTAAATGATCTCGAACCGACCGATATCGGTATTGGTTCGAGCGTATTGCCAAGTCTCATCCCGTAAATTCGGTCCGACCTTGCCGCTACCGTCTTTCAGATGGCAGGACTGGCATTGGCGTAAATAGAGCTTTTGACCTGAGGTGAGTGCTTCCGCATTGCCTGAATACGGGTTCTCTCCGCTCTGACGAAAAGCTTCCACCGCCTCGGTGATCTCTTGGTTCTTCCGGAACGAGAATTCGAGCGGCGTATTTTTAACGGCGTGTTGAAAGATCGTGGGTTCCGCCTGAGCGATATCTACTGCGCCAAGCGACATAGCCAGAGCGATGCCGCCCAGTAAGCCGTGTGATGGCCATATGCTTTGGCGTTGATACGCTCTCCCCAACCATGCCCATGACGTCAGCCAGACGCCTGTCCCTTCCTTATTGCGCATACCAATCACCTCCCTGCTGGCAAGCTGCTCCAGCGTCGCCTGTTGATCCAGGACGCGCTGGTTGCTTCAGCTCGTTTTTCAGAGGCTACACGGTGCGCAGTCAGGCCAGACAATGCAACCCGCCGATCGCCTATGCACGGCACAGCGGCTTAGCCTGTCGCCGCATGGTTCACAGCAAAACCTCGCCTTGCATCACCTTCACCCCTTGACCAGCAACGTATACGCCGGAGAGGCCCCACTCGTTCATCATAGGGTTAAAGGCGAGATCCAGAGACACCTCGGCCTTGCCTGGGCGGCCCATCCAATGGCCTTGCTCGGCGATGAAGCGGGGAAACATTTTGCCCGTGTCTTCAGCACCCGGCTCGGTGGCCGATTGAGGTTCGCTCGGAACTGGCCAGCGTTTCTTCAGCCACAGGTAGGCGGCGAGGCAGCCGGTTGCGGAGCCGGTGAATGGGTCTTCCGCTGGCTCCGGCGGGGGCAACAGCAGGCGGGAGAAGGTCGCACCCTCGGGCGTTGCGCCTTGTAGGGTCGCGAGGAATGGTTCATTGAAATCGACCCCGTCGGAATGGGCCGCAGCTAGTTTTTCGAGGTTCAGGGAGGCCCGGCGCAGAGAGTCATGGTCCCTCAGCAAAGTCACCACGAAAAACGGTCCACCCACCGCGACGGAATGCGGTTGGTCAATGACATCTTCGGGGGATAACCCGACCAAATCGGCGATCTCGCCCGGCGTATAGACCCGACCAAAGCTGGGCCGTGGCTGCAACATGGTGATGAAGGGCGGGGCGCCAGCCTGCTGGGGCGCTGCGACCGAAAGCTCAATCACTCCGGCGCCGACCTCCAAGGTGAAGGATGAGGGGACTTGCACCAAACCGGCCTCGATCAGCGCGGTCACGGTGGCGATGGTGGGGTGACCCGCCATTTTGATCTCGCGGGAAGCGAGATAGTAGCGCACCCCGAAATCAGCTTGGGGGGAGTGTTGCAGGAAGGCGCACTCCGACAGCCGTCTCTCCCTAGTGTAGGCGAGGCGGGTCTCCTCAGGGATGTCGTCGGCATCGAACACCACGGCGCAGGGATTGCCGCCGAAAGGTTGGTCGGTGAAGGCGTCGATCCACTGGAACGGCCGGGCGCGGATGGAGCCGGTTGGGGTCATTCAACCACCCCGTCTTCCGGCTTCCAGGTCCCGTTTTCCTTCAGCGCGTCGGCGATCTCGCGCGGCATGTAGTTTTCATCATGCTTTGCGAGAATAGTCTCCGCCTCAAATGTGGCGTTGCGATAATAGCCCTCGGCGACCACGCCCTGGCCCTCGCGAAACAGGTCCGGCAACACGCCAGCGAAGGTCACTGGCATGGTGGTTTCGCCGTCCGTGACCTCGAAGGTCACCGACGCGCCGCCGTCGACCTTGGAGACGGAGCCCTCGGCCACCATGCCGCCGAGCCGAACCCGGCGGTCGGGGCCGGTTTCTCCAGCCTCGGCTTTGGCCACCAATTCGGTCGGGGGGAAGAAAAACACAATCGAGTCGTTGAAAGCGAACCCTGCGATCGCCGCCGAAGCCGCCAATGCGACGCCGCCAAAGGCGAGCATCCGAATTCGCCGTTTTTTCTTGAGGCTAGCCATCGCAGACTGCTCCTCCACACATATGATGCCAGAACCGGCTAAAAGCCCCCTCTTTCGGCCGTGTCGTGGTCAACACACGGTAAGCTTCCACCTGGCTTTCATCGAAGCCCTCTGGACGCACCAGATGAGGGTGCGGCCATTGCGGTGCTCCGTCCGGGCCGATGGTGGCGATTGCGATGTTGACCTGTGCGCCGAAGAATATTGTCACCGCCGATAGGTAAAAAAACAACAATGTCGCGACCACTCCGGCGAGCACGCCGTGGTTCGTCTCAAACGAGACCAATGCGCCGAGGACGTACGAGAAACAGACGGCG
>JAHQVS010000020.1 GCA_019634215.1 Paracoccaceae bacterium
GCCCTAATCAGCGTGTATCTATTGAAGACCGAAAGCGCCGTGTTCGTCTCTTTCGGCGGCATCATATCGCTAGCGACCGGGGTGTTGGCGGGGGTGCTGATTTTTGAGGAGCGGCCAACACTGGGGCTGTGGGCCGCCTGCGCGATGGTGGCGGGGTCGTTGTGGTTGTTGCGGGGTGAGGGGGAGCAGGCGCCGCCTGTTTGTAAAGGCGATTAGGCCTGCAGCACGCCTACATTAACACCCAAACCGACTGCTAGGGAGTTTAGGCAACTTGCCCAAGTTGCATGACCTCGCTCGCGGCGACCATACCGTCGCCGATCCTGGCTCGGTAAGACCGGATCGCTGCGCCCTCCATATGCTGGCGCCAATGATCGTGGCTCTCCCACTCTTCAATAAAGACGAACAAATCACCGTTTTCCGTCCCTCTGGTGAGATTGTAGCGGAGGCAACCGGGCTCCTTACGAGTGTCATCCACCAGTTGGCGCATTTCGGTTTCAAGCGCATCGGCTTGCCCAGGAGCGGCCTGGATGCGGGCGATGATGTGGAGGAGGATGCTCATTGCTTGATCCTTTATCAGCACGCTTCACGAAGCCTGAGCATTTCACTGGCTTATCGCTGACATCAAGCAAAGAACCGAAATCGGCGTGTTGCCGATACGCAGCCGCAGCTGACTACTCAAAGTGCTTGGCGGCCGAGATCGCGCATTTCATCCAACCATGTGCTGATTTCTGCATATCCCTGCTGCTCGATGGCTCCGTACAATGTGCGCCGGATGGGCGAAATACCAACCAGACCAAGGATATTCCGCTCAAGATTGCGTAAAGAATGCGCCCAGAACCACCAGCGATAGAAGAACGCTGGCATCCCCATGGTGACGATGACGCGCGCCGACTTACCCTGGAACAGGCCTTTCGGCATCCCTTGGTCATACTTCAGCGCGACACCAGGGCGAAGGGTCTGCTCCAGGAAAGCCTTCAGCATCGCTGGCATCGTTCCGAGCCACAACGGGTAGATAATGACGATGTGGTCAGCCGCCTCGATAGCCGCTTGCGGTCCGAACAAGGCGGGCGGTGTGTTTTCCCTTCCCGCCGACCAATCTTCCTGACTGCGCAGGAAAGGAAAGTCGAGAGTGGCGACATCAATCAAGATGGCGTCATGCTTTTTAGATGACGCGCCTTCCTGATAGGCTTTGGCCAGCGCCCTGCACAACCGGCTTTCAGCCGGATCTGGATGACCCAAGATAATTGCAATCTTCGCCATCTTTCTCCCCCGGTGAACCAACGGGGGAGGCGATAGCAAGGCTCGGCAGATTGCGCCTTGATCCACAGCAAGGCCGCCGCAAACGGCTCATGCCCGCGCGAATTTCTTATACTTGATCCGCTTCGGCTCAACGCTGTCCGGCCCCAGGCGGCGGATTTTGTCCTGCTCATAGGCGGAGAAATCGCCTTCGAACCACTCCACATGACTGTCGCCCTCAAAGGCGAGGATGTGGGTGCAGAGGCGGTCCATGAACCAGCGGTCGTGGCTGATGACCAAGGCGCAGCCGGCGAAGTCCTGGATGGCGTCTTCCAGGGCGCGGAGCGTGTCGACGTCGAGATCGTTCGACGGCTCATCGAGCAGCAGCAGATTGCCGCCAGATTTCAACAGTTTGGCCATATGCACCCGGTTGCGCTCACCTCCAGAGAGGATGCCGACCTTCTTCTGTTGGTCGCCGCCCTTGAAGTTGAAGGCGCCGACATATGCGCGGCTGTTGACCTCGGCGTCGCCGAGTTTGATCACATCGGTGCCACCGGAGATCTCCTCCCACACGTTCTTATCGCCATCCAGCGCGTCGCGGGATTGGTCGACATAAGCCAGCTCCACGGTGTCGCCGAGGGTGATCGAGCCCTCGTCCGGCTGCTCCTGGCCGACAAGCATACGGAACAGTGTGGATTTACCGGCGCCGTTCGGGCCAATCACCCCAACGATGGCGCCGGGCGGGACGGTAAAGGAGAGATCTTCGAACAATAGCTTATCGCCGTACGCCTTCTTAAGGCCCACCGCTTCGATCACCTTGCCGCCCAAACGCGGTCCGTTGGGGATGATGATCTGGGCGCGGCCGACGCGCTCACGTTCGCTTTCCGACGCCATTTTCTCATAGGCCTGAATCCGGGCCTTAGATTTGGCCTGCCGCGCCTTGGCGCCGGCGCGGACCCACTCCAGCTCCCGCTGGAGCACCTTCTTCTTCGAGTTGTCCTCCCGATCCTCTTGCTCCAGGCGCTTGGCCTTCTGCTCCATCCAGGCGGAGTAGTTGCCCTCGTAGGGGATGCCGCGTCCGCGATCGAGCTCAAGAATCCAGCCGGTGATGTTGTCGAGGAAATAGCGGTCGTGCGTGATGAGCAGCACCGCGCCAGCGTATTCCTGCAGGTGTTTCTGCAGCCAGGCGATGGTTTCGGCGTCGAGGTGGTTGGTTGGCTCGTCCAACAGCAACATGTCGGGCTTATCTAGCAGCAGCTGACAGATGGCGACGCGGCGGGCTTCGCCGCCAGAGAGGCGGTCAACCGGCCAATCATCCGGCGGGCAGCGTAGCGCCTCCATGGCGACGTCGATCTGGGCGTCGAGATCCCAGAGATTTTCCGCGTCGATCTCATCCTGGAGCTTGGTCATCTCCTCCATCAGCTCGTCCGTATACTCTTCGGCCATCTTCATGCTGATGTCGTTGAAGGCCTGCACTTTGGCGACCTTTTCGGCTGCGCCGAGCATCACATTCTCGCGCACGGTGAGGTTGGGATCGAGCTGCGGCTCCTGAGGCAGATAGCCGACTTTGACGCCATCCGCCGACCACGCCTCGCCGGTGAATTCTTTGTCGATGCCAGCCATGATTCGCAGCAGAGTCGACTTACCAGCGCCGTTGACCCCGATCACCCCGATCTTCGCGCCGGGATAAAAAAACAGTTTTACGTTGTCAAAAACCTTCTTGCCGCCGGGATACGTCTTAGACACGCCGTCCATATAGTAGACAAATTTTTCCTGGGCCATGGGGACCTCGATGCGCGGGGAGCCGTTGCAAAATCTGGGTGATGCGGGGTTAAGCTTCAGCCTTCTACGAGGATGCGCCGCTGCACGCAACGCCGTCGCAGCCGCATGTTGAAGCTGATCCAACAGCTTCGGGTTGGAGAAATTCCGCTCCCGTCTCAAATTTCAATTTACTCATGGTAAATTCGATCAACTAATTGGTTGACGGGCAGATAATATGAAAGGAGGCGTTGGTGACCCAACCAACATCATTGATCAGCAGATACTCCTTCGAGGACCTCCTACGCCACCTCGACGAGGCGCAGCGCTTGTTGGACAAAGCCAAGCGCCGAGGGGAGGAGAAATGGGAACGTTTCTTGGAGCGGCGCATTCAAGATCTGGCGCGCGCCATCGATCAACGAACCGCACATCTCTACAAACGGGCGCATCACGCATGAGGTCATGAACTTGTGCTGGAGAGGCGGGCTGCAGAGCAAGTGTTCTGAGGACGCTGCGAGTGATTGATCCAGCCAGCGCCGCCCCGCTCCTAGCGGTGGGGCGCGCGGTACATGCTCAAAAGATGCTCGGTTAGGCTCTCCAAGTTTTCAGTCGAGCCCTGCGCCTTGGCGACGAGCAAGCCGCCTTGCATGGTGGCGAGGATCATTTTGGCGTGTCGGCGAGGATTTCCCTCGAACTGCAACCGTCCCGACATCAGCCCCTCTCGCAAGACAATCTCTAACCAATCGATATGATTTCCAAAAAAATCTGTAACCGCCGTCTGCATTTGTTCTGACAAAGTGGCATGCTCTGCCGCCAGCATGCCACATAAGCACAGTTTATTTTCCGACAGGGACAATGTATACACACCTAAATACTTACTTAGCTTTGTAAGGGGATTATGCTCTTTCTCATGAAGATCGCACATTATTTTCAATATTTCGGATCTAAATCTTTCTATAACAGCTAATCCAAGATCGGCCTTAGTTGGAAAGTAGTGATGCAAAGTCGCCTTTGATATTCCAACTTCATCCGCCACATGCCTGTAGCTAATGCCATTATAGCCGGACTGACGCACCAACGCCTCGGCAGCAGCAAGAATTTGCTCAGATTTCGATTTTGGCGCTTCGAGAGGTTGATTTAACATTTATTCTTAGATGTTTGAATTCGAACTACATGATAAATCCATACACATTCTTACGAACACAGAACATCGTTACGATATTTCGCCTCAGAGCGGAAGGCCCCACTGTCGATCGAGATTTACGATAAGTTACATTTACGTAAGGGCGTTAAATAATACGCCTTCAATTATGCCTCATATCAATACGGTAGTTTTACCATGAGCACGTGCATTCGTGCTTGGATACACACCGGCCGAAACAGGGCATGCTCGATTAGAGAGCGTGAGACCCAACCTGTCGGATCGACAGATAGGTGAGAGCGATGAGATGACGCTTGAAAGATTTCACACCGCGCAGTCAGGGGTAATTGAAGGAGCGCTGAAGGAGTTGCGGGCGGGGCGTAAGCGAAGCCATTGGATCTGGTTCATATTGCCGCAAATAGCCGGGCTGGGACGGTCAGCAATGTCTCAGCGTTACGCCATATCGGATCTCGCGGAAGCCGAAGCCTATCTGGCCGACCAAATACTCGCCGCCCGGCTGACGGATTGCGTCGTGGCCGCGCTCACGCACCGCGAGAAATCAGCACAGGAGATTTTCGGCAGCCCGGACGATCTTAAATTCCGCTCCTGCCTAACCCTGTTTGAAGCCGCCGCCCCTGAAGACTCGGCGGCGAAGGCGTTGTTCGCTGAAGGGCTAAGCGTGTTTTATAACGGCGCACGCGACCCGGAGACGTTGCAGCAGCTTCAGCGCTCATCCGCGTAAGGGCCGCCTATTCACAAACCGGGAAACAGCCGCTCAGCGTTCTCATCCGGGCCTCCATGGCATCTTAGCGTTGACGTTGCCCAGAAAACATCGCCATCAAGGGGGCCCGCCGGTTGTCTGGCGTCAAACGATCAGCGCCGCCTCGGGGTCGACGCCGCGTCGGGGGGCGACAGGGGCGGCCTGAAGACGACAACAGACAAATGGTGCGGCACCTTGCTGATTCATGGACCCTCTGCGGCCCCGGGGCTACGTATCGGCTTGCTTGGCGGCTCGTTCGACCCGCCGCACGCTGGCCACGCCCATATTACCGAAGTGGCGCTGCGCACCCTGCGGCTGGACCGGGTGTGGTGGCTGGTGAGTCCGGGCAATCCCCTAAAAAGCCGGGAGCCGGCCGAAATCGCCCACCGCGTTGCAACATCGCGGGCGATGATGCGCCACCCGCGTGTCCAGGTGACCGACATCGAAACTCGCCTCGGCACCCAATTCACCGCCGACACCCTCTCCGAGCTGATCAAGCGCTATCCCCAGGCGCGGTTCGTTTGGCTAATGGGCGCCGACAATCTCACTAGCTTCCACCGATGGGAGCATTGGGATTGGATTATGGAGACGGTGCCGATCGGGGTGCTCGCGCGTCCGGGCGCGCAAGTCCGGGCGGGATTGGCCCCAGCGGCGCAGCGCTATCGCCGAGCACGCGTCGATCCACGGGCGGCGGCGACGTTGGCGTTCCGTCGCGCGCCCGCCTGGAGTTTGGTGACCGCGCCAATGGCGCAACTCTCGCCACTGTCCTCCACTGAAATTCGCGCTCAGGGATTGTGGCCATGACGCGTCCTCCGCCACAAATGAGCTGAACGGTCGAAGGATTAGCGGGACCTGTGTCGGAGTTCCCTTGCAGCTTGGGTTCGACCCTAGCCGCCGTTTACCGTAGTATTGAGCGGCGACGCAGAGTGCTTAGGAGGGCGGCGGTGAGTCACGGGCGACGGCGATCGCGACGGTTGAGCGAGAACGCTCTTATTCAAACAACATGCCCCCGCTTGCGCGCGGCGAGGGTGATGACGGCGGCCGCTATATGCGCCGCCCTCTTTGGCGCGAAGGCCGCGGCGCAGCAGGAAGTCACCCTGATGGGGCTTGGCGCCGCTCCACTTGAAGCACCGCGGGCAATTCCGTCTCCTAAACGCGTCGCTCTTCAAGCCGACACCCTGCGTCAACTATCCACCATACCAGGACCGGCCTCGACGCCGACGCCGCACCGCCGCCCTGGTCTGGGCGCGTCAACTGCCCAATGGTCGGCCAGCACGGCGCAGGAGACACTGTCAGGCGGCGCCGCGCCGCTCGGCTTGGCTACAGCGGCCCTGGACGGGGCGAAAGTGGGCGAGACGACCACCACTGATGGACTTCGCCCCGCCGCTGGCGCCTCAGCCGCCCTGATTGAAACCGGGGCCATCCCTGCTCGTTTTGAGGACCGTCCCGCCACCTCCGCAACGCTAAGCTTCGCGCCCCCGGAAGCTGAAACGTCAATCGCGGCCACCAACGTCAACGCCACGACCGAGATCGCCGACGCCGTGGGCGGCGAAACACCCAGCCCGATGAGACCGCGCTCCGGCGCCACCGGTTTCGCGCTGATCGACCTCGACAGCAGAACAGTGGTTGAGCGTCTGGCCGCCGACACTTCCTTCATCCCCGCCTCAGTGGCGAAGGCCCCAACCTCGCTCTACGCCTTGGAGACGCTGGGGCCTGATTTCACCTTCGAGACCCTGCTGATCATCGACGGTGAGATCGAGAACGGCGTACTGAAAGGGGACCTGTACCTTCGGGCGGATGGCGACCCCACGCTGGACACATCAGACCTCGGCGTACTGGCGCGAGACCTGTCAATGGCCGGGGTCAGCCGGGTTGAAGGCGCTTTTTACTATGACGCCGGCGACTGGCTGCAGCGTGAAGCGATCAATCCGCTTCAGCCCCGCCACGCCGCCTACAACCCGCCTTTGAGCGGCCTGAACCTCAACTTCAACCGCGTTTTGTTTGAATGGAAGCGTGAGAAGAGTGGCCAATATAATGTGGCGATGCAGGCCCACGCCGCCCGGCGCTCCGTGCTGGCTCAAACGGTTCTCGCCAGGGTGAACAGCGAATTGCCCGGCGATACGCCTTTCCGCTACAGCGCTGTCAGCCCCACTTTGGAGATGTGGGAAGTGGCCCGGGGCGCTCTCGGCAAACGCGGGCGACGCTGGCTGCCGGTCAAGCGCCCAGCGCTATACGCCGCCGCGACCTTCCGCACCCTGGCTGAGGAGTATGGCGTGTCGATGCCCGAGCCGAGCCGCAAGAGCGCCCCGGGCGCCGGTTCAGGAGCACGGCTGGTGGCGCGGCACGCTAGCAAGCCGCTCTCGAACATTCTGCGCGGCATGCTGAAATACTCCACCAACCTCACCGCCGAAACCGTGGGCCTTGCCGCCAGCGCCCGTCGCGGTCTTTCCCCTCTATCGGTCGATGGCTCAGCCCAGATGATGAGCTCATGGCTGGTGGAACGGTACGGCGCGATTGCCGGTGACGGCGCGTCGCTCAAGAATCATTCCGGCCTTGATCCAAAATCGCGTATGACCCCGCGCGAGGCTGCACATTTGATGGCGCAAGTCGGCGCCGACAATCTCCAGTTCGACGTGTTCCATCAACTGCTGCCGAAGCACGGTTTGCGCGGACTGAGCGGCGCCGAAGTGCGGGCAAAAACTGGCACAATGTATTACGGGCGCGGCCTCGCCGGTTATCTCAGCTGCGATGCCGGCGCCCGCTACGCCTTCGCGATCTTTACTTCGGACATCCAACGCCGCCAGCAGTTTGATGCGACTCTAGATCCAGAAAAAGAGGAGAAGCCGAAAGGCGGCACCCAGTGGCTCCGGACCGCGAAGGCAATCGAGAAGAAGCTTTTGAAAGGTTGGAGCAACAAATATTGCACGTAGAACATTGCACGTAGAACAAAGGCCTGACAGCGTCAGGCCTTTTCTATGATCCGTGCACGGATGAGGCTCCTTAGAGCCGCCACCTACGTCACACCTTTGATTTAAGCGCCGTTGCGTAAGCGGCGACGCCTGCGGTCGGCCCCTCCGGATGCTCCCAAACGCTGCGGCTGATTGAAATAAAATCGGCGACCCCGATCAACTCGACCGCCACTTCAGGGGTGACGCCGCCCTCGGCCACCACCGGCACTTCGATCATCTCTTGCCACCAAGCGAACAGCTCCATCTCAGCGAGGCCGCTGGTTTGCATCTCCGGTGACGCAGCCACCGGGCCAAACGCGACGTAATCCGCCCCGCGCTCCCCCGCGACCAAGCCGCGATGACGCGACGCGCCGCAATCCACACCCAGAATCGCATCCGCCCCAACCGCATGACGCGCATCTGAGGGAAAGGAAGCGCCGAGTGAGAAATGCGCTCCGTCGAGTCCGCAGTTTGGCACCATTCGATAGTGATCCTCAATCACCATCGCCACGCCGCGCTCATGACATACCGGGCGCAATAGCGAGGCCGCCCGGCGCAGCTCGCCGAGATCCGCGTCGCTGAAGCGCAGCCGGACACAGGCGACCTCGGCGCCGTCTAGCGCGGCGGCGAGCTGATCCACAAAGGCGGCCGGTTCAAAGCGCGGCGGAGTGACCAAATACAGACGGGGCGGCGGTGACGGCATGTCGCGACTATCCGTTTAGGCTTGCGCCGATCAAAGGTTTCGGTGAGGGCCCAGGAGAGGGAATCGCGCCAAAATAGTCGGCGCGCGTAGGACGAGTGTAGAGCCCGGCGGCAGGCGACGTCAAAACCGAAGCGGCCCGCCTCCGGACTTAAGTCCCGATAGCCTAGACTAAGTCTCGGTCTTGCGAGCAGGCGTCGAGACCGGATTATCTTGATGCGGGCGCCACTCCGGCGGCGCCATCTCGAAGCCGGCGAAATCAAAACCGGGCGAAACGGTGCAACCGACCAGTGTCCAGGCTCCCAGTGACGTGGCGCTCTGCCACCAGCCAGCGGGTACGATCAGCTGCGGCGATTGACCGGTCAGAAGCTCGCCGCCGAGATGACGCGCCTCCGCATCCCGCCCATTCTCCGACACAGACAAAACAAGCGGCGCGCCAGCGTGCCAATGCCAGATCTCAACCGCGTCGACCCGGTGCCAATGGCTGAAATCGCCCGCCGCCAATAAATAGTAAATGGCGGTGCCGCAGGCCCTCCCGCCAGTGCCGGCAGCTGGGTCGCCACGCCATGTTTCGCGGAACCAACCGCCCTCGGGATGCGGCGCCAACGCTAGACGGTCGATCACGTCCTTCGCCGTAAGCTGCGACATTTTCGGCCCTTCCTCCGGGACAAGCGCAATCAACCCTGGCGTAACTGGTTCAAACTGCGACAGATAACCCAATCTCGCGCGTTTAATTTGACGATGCATCACATCCCGCCAGGGAAGGATAAACGCGTGACGATTCGCGAGGGAGAGTAAAAACATGAAGATTGGATGCTTAACAATGGCGGCCCGCCAGATCGGGTTCGCTCTGGCGGCAACTGTAGGATTGCTCGCCACAAACACTGCGCTGGCGCAGCAACCGGCCTGCATAGCCTATGAACACGCCGGCTTCAAAGGCGACCGATTGGTGTTGACCGAGGGGCAAGAGTACAGCCGCCTGAACAAGTGGAACGATCGCATTTCCTCGATTCGCGTCGCACGTGGCTGCGAGATGAAGGTTGGCTATCGTAAGAAATTTGACGGGCGGCGAGAGGTGTTCAGCAAGGATGTCGAATATCTCGGCGCCAGATGGAACGACGTGATCTCCGCTGTGTCCTGCACCTGCCAGAACGCCAATTGGCGCCAGCGGCGCCAAGAAGAGCCGCGGCGTCGGGCCAGCTCCGCCGCTTGCGTGGTTTACGATCGGCGCGACTTCGAGGGAGACCGGCTGGAGATGAACGCCGGGCAAGTGTATCAGCGCTTGCGTCGCTGGAATGATCGCATCTCTTCGGTTCGTGTGCGCGAAGGTTGCAGGTTGGACTTTGGCGTCGATTGGAATTTCGGGGGCGGCCAAGGATCAATCGACGAGGATGTTCGATATGTCGGCGGACGGCTGAACAACCGCCTCTCCGCCCTCTCTTGTGCGTGTAACCAACAACGCAGCGATCGCGACCGTCCGCGCCGCGATCGGAACCGTCCGCCGGAGCTGTCGCGCAACGGCTCTGCCTGTATCCTCTACGAAGACAGCGGCTTCAAAGGCGCATGGCGCGCATTCGAACGCGGCGAGGAAGGGCGAACGCTAGGGCGGCGGCTGAACCAGAGAGTGTCGTCGGTGAAAGTCGCGCCGGGTTGCGTGGCGCTACTCGACGTAAACCGCCCCTATAAGCTGTGGGTGGAGCAGAACATCAGCCGGCTTGGCCGGGCGCAGAACGACCGCTCCGACTCTGTCTCATGCTTTTGTCCTAAGGCTTGGCGCTAAGCGCTTAGCCGCCATACCAAACATATGCCGCCCTCCCCAAGGAGGGCGGCCGCCCGTGACGAGGATGGAATCCTCGTCCGGATCGGCCAATACATCTTTTAAAAGAATTCAATAACCACTTAACCCCGGTTGATTGCGGCTGCGCAGGCGCGAGACTAAGATTGCCGCGAGCTGCGCGACCCGATCATTTAGTAACCTTTCATGAGCTATGTTATCGCGCGACGCCCTTGGGGCGCCTTGACGGCCGCACGGTGCAAGGTGTCTCTAACTCTTTGTTTATGCGCGATTTCACAAGAAGTTCCCTTTCCCGAAGGCGCGCCAATATAACCGGAGCAGCAGATGCGACAGGCCACCCGCCCCAAATCCTCCACGCGCAAGCCTCGCGCCGCAAAGCCGCCCCCGCAGGCGCCATTAATTGACGACGTGGATCTGGCCTCGATGCTCAGCTCGCGCCTTTGCCACGACTTAGTCGGGGCCGTCGGCGCGGTGCAAAACGGCGTGGAGATCATAGAGGACGGAGCCGACCCGGAATTTCGCGATAACGCGATGAAACTGATCGCCAACAGCGCCCTGCAGGCGACAGCGCGGTTGGAGTATTATCGCGCCGCCTTCGGCGCCGGAGGCTCTCTGGCGGAAGACGTTCAGGTCAGCGAAGTCGAAAAACTGACGGAACGATACCTCAACGGCGGCAAGATCACCCTGGATTGGGAGCCAGGTGAACCGGCTGTCGATCGCAAGATCGTGCGACTGCTGCTGAATATGATCCTAGTCGGCGTGGAAGCCTTGCGACGGGGCGGCGTTCTGCGCGTCGGCGTGATCCGGGAGGACGTGTTGAATCTGGTGGTTGTGGCAGAAGGCCGCTCGGCGCGATTACGCGAAGAAGTCTGCGGACTTCTGCGCACCGGTGGACCTGCGCCGGGAGAAATCATGGAGGCCGACGACTCACCCTTTGTGCTCACCTATCGTCTAGCGCAAAGGCTTGAGACCCGATTGAGCATCGCGCAGGACCAAGACCGCGTCATAATCGCCTCGGCGCTCGACGCCTAAGGCGCAACGATTTCGCTCTGCAAACGATCGCGCTTAAGGAGCGCGCCAGATCAGGTTATCCCCTGCTGGCGCGTTTTTTTGTTATTTTATGTCGGAATATTGATATTCGAATAGCAGAACATTTTAATTCCAAAATTTACTTGCTGAAACCATCTTAGTTACGCTCTGCGGAACGCCTCATTTGGACTCCAACTAATGTTGCGATTTGTCCTCATCTCCTATCTCACACCAAAGTGAAGATTGACTGTTATTGACCCTAACGTCCTACGACAGCATGTTTTCAATCATTGGAAGAGGGCAACAACAACAGTTCAATGATGCCTAGCGTATCGTGATGTGACTAGGTCACTCTTACTTTATGAGAGTTATGTCAGATGTGTTTTCTGGCATACATCATATGAAACATATCGTTTTGTTTCGATATGACTTGTATGGTTCTTACATGAGGCAAGAGTGAAGCGTAAATTCTTGACCTAGTCATGTCACATTCCATCACTGCAGGTCAAATCGGAGTCAACCGTTTGACCATGCAGTCTCCTTAATGCGTAATAGGTCCAGGGGACGCCCTGGACCTATTTTTTCATTTAGCGAAACTTTATTTCAAAAACAGACCATCAGCTTATGGCTTCATTATCTCTAGCAGCCCCTCACGAAATCGACGGGCGTTTGAGACATATCCCGCAGCAGTTCCGATCAGTTTGTCTATCTCCTCCGGCCTCAACGCCCGCGCCACCCGCGCCGGGGCGCCGATGATCAGCGACCCTTCAGGAAAGCTTTTCCCCTCGGTCACAAGAGCATTGGCCCCAACCAGTGACCCCGCGCCAATGCAGGCGTTGTTGAGAATCGTGGCGCCCATTCCGATCAGCGCGCCCGCGCCGATGCTGCACCCATGCAGAATCACATTATGGCCAACGGTGCAGTCCGCCCCGATGGTCATCGGACAGCCAATGTCGGTGTGCAGCACACAACCATCCTGGACATTTGCGCGTGGCCCGACCTCGATCGGTTCATTGTCTCCACGCAGCACGGCGTTAAACCACACGCTGGCGTTCTCACGCAGAATGACATGGCCAATCACACGCGCGCCGGGCGCGACCCAAGCGCTGGGGTCAATCTCCGGCGAGGCGCCGGCGAGTGAGTAGATTTCAGATGACATATCGCCTCGCTCCTCTGAGAGCAGCGGCGCAGCGCGTCAGCATGGGAGGGTGGCTCCGCCCAGTAGAAACGGCGGCCGCCGCGAAAGTTAAGCGCCTTCACACGAAACAGACCGCTGGCTTTTTGGGAAGACGCTGAAAACCTAATCCTCTGTGACCATTACGTAAATGGAGCCCCTCACAGAGGCCCGCGAGTCCAATGCACGCTGGCCACTGTGGAGTTTTCTTTGATTTTAAATGGCACGGCAATACGCGCCACCTCATTAAATTGTTAGAAAACAAGAGAAGTCTCAAATAAAAATTCAATATTCATCTAAATTTATAATTATAAAAATTGCCCCAAGCAAAATA
>JAHQVS010000143.1 GCA_019634215.1 Paracoccaceae bacterium
CCTGTATATGGCTCATCCTTGATGAGGCGCCATGCGTTCAAAAGAGTTCTGCGCATTGCGGGGGGCCTTACGTGTTGAAGCGGAAGTGCATCACGTCGCCGTCCTTGACGAGATACTCCTTGCCTTCCAGACGCATCTTGCCGGCCTCCTTGGCGCCGCTCTCGCCGTTGCAGGCGACGTAATCGCCATAGGAGATGGTTTCGGCGCGGATGAAGCCTTTCTCAAAATCCGTATGGATCACCCCGGCGGCGCGGGGGGCGGTCCAGCCGCTTTGGATGGTCCAAGCGCGGGTTTCCTTCGGACCGGCGGTGAAATAGGTGATCAGCTCCAACAGGCCGTATCCAGCCCGAATCAAGCGGTCGAGGCCAGGCTCCTTCAACCCCATGTCCGCTAGGAACACGTCGCGCTCATCATCGTCGAGCTGCGAGATTTCCGCTTCAATCGCTGCTGAAATCACCACATGCGCTGCGCCATCGGCGGCGGCTTTCTCCGCCACGCGTGCGGAATGTGCGTTGCCTTCAGCCGCTGAGCCTTCGTCGACGTTGCAGACATAGACGATCGGTTTTGCGGTCATCAGCTGCAATAGTTTGAACGCGCGCTCATTTTCGGGTTCTACCGCGATCGTTCGCGCCGGTTTGCCGTCTTCTAGCACAAGCTTTGCGGCCTCCAGCAGCTCAGCCTGCTGTTTCGCCTCCTTATCGCCGCCCTTCACCTTCTTCACCAGATTCTGCAGGCGTTTTTCGGCGCTCTCCAGGTCCGCGAGCATCAACTCGGTCTCGATGGTGTCGGCGTCGGCGATCGGGTCGACGCGGCCATCGACATGGGTGACGTCGTCATCCTCGAAGCAGCGCAACACCTGCGCCACGGCGTCGGTTTCGCGGATATTGGCGAGGAATTGGTTGCCGAGCCCCTCACCCTTGGAGGCGCCGCGCACCAACCCGGCGATGTCGACGAAGGTTAGCCGTGTGGGGATGGTCTGCGCTGATTTAGCGATTTCCGCGACCTTGTAGATCCTGGGGTCCGGAACCGCCACGTCGCCGATATTCGGCTCAATGGTGCAAAACGGAAAATTCGCAGCCTGCGCCGCCGCCGTGCGGGTCAGCGCATTGAACAGCGTCGATTTTCCGACATTCGGCAATCCGACGATGCCGCACTTAAAGCCCATGATGTAGACCCGTTATCAAACCAAGAGGATGCTGCTAGCGGGTGGTCAGGCCTCTCGCCCCAGACGCTTTACAGGCGCCTGTCGCCGCCGCTGTAGGCGGCTGTTTGGCCCGGCGCGGCGGCGGCGTCAATCTGAGCCTGCGGAGCGGTTGATTGCGATGAGGGTGGTTTTGTGGATCGGCCAGCTCCGGGATAACGTTACTCTCTGGGGCGGATCCATTGAGTCGAGCTATCAGGGGAAAGTGGCGATGACACGGGATTTGAGTTTTGACGCCATGAAGCCGCGAGTGTGGGGGCGGGGGCGACCTGCGCGGTGCTTGCTTTCGCGGCGCCCACTGCCGCGCAAGAGCGCCAGATCGATAGCCGATGCCTACGCGCAGGGGCGGACGGCTGTATCTCCACTCCTCGAGCGGCAACGCCAAGGCGTGGCGCAACGCAAATGGCGCCATGCTGGCGAAGGTTCGGGCGGAGTGGCGTAGCCGGATTGGGGGGCGCGCCGCACAGGTCGATGATTCTGGGCCAATTGTGTCGAATAACGGGTATGCCATCGGCGGTTATGACCCGGTCGCCTATTTGACGGGATCGTCTGCCCGCAAAGGCTCATCTTCTATCACTCAGGATTGGAGCGGCGCCACTTGGCGTTTCGTCAGCGTCGCCAATCCGAGCAAATACGCCCCGCAATTCGGCGGAAACTGCAGCTACTGCATGTCAAATGGCTCCGTAACCGCAGGTGATGGGCGGTACTGGAATATTGTTAGCGGCCGTCTGTATCTACATTCCTCGCAATCCTATGCCGATAAATGGCCGGGCGAATATGCGAAGCGTCGGCGAATGGCCGATAAAAAGTGGCGACAGGTCCGTTGATGAGCTCAGCATTATACGCGCCGCCCGGGTCTTCGATGCTCTAGGCGGGGTTAATGATAATCATAAAAGCCGTATTCCTCAGGTGGAGGCGGCATCAGCGCGATGCGGCGAAGCATGCCAAAGATAAGCGCCAGCGCGCCAAATCCGCCGAGAGCAAAGGCGATATTGCGAAGGAGGATTTGGCGCCCCAGCCCGACCTCTCGGCCATCCAGAAACGGGTCGATGAAGATGGCGTCGGGCGAGAGGATGAAGCCATGCTCCGCTAACGCCTCTGCAGCCAGCTTTCGGAACTCTGGAGAAGGGTTCGCAAGAACTCCGTTCATCTCAACCAGCGGGCGCGCGCCGCTGGTGTCGACGGCGATTGTCTCCAACTGCGCGCGGGTGATTTCGTCGGCGCTTTCAAACATCACCGCACGAACATATTTCTCCGGGGTTCGGGCTCTGATGTCGTACAACGGCGCCATCCAGCGCGTTGAATCTAAAGAGGTGGTGCGCTTCGTGAGCTTATAGGTCGCCCCGATATCGAGTTGGGCGGAGATGAACACCTCTTCGGACAGCCCGACATTCCGATTCGGGTTAAAGCTGCTGAGTTGCACCATTGTCGGCGGAGGCCCCGCCAACGCCTGGGCGCGGGTGGTCTCGATGTCATGGTCATGAAAAAACAATAGCAGCCCCGCCAGAATGAACGGGACGCCGATCAGCCAATAAACCACGGGATTGAGCGCTAAAATACGCGACATCTAGCCATCCTCAGCTTGTGGCGCGTGATGTGTTTGAGTCTTTCAATCAATCGCACTCTTGGCTGCGATGTGAGAAGAAAGCCCGACATAACGCAGAGTTAATGCCCTTTAAAAGTGAATGAGTGTCCAGGTAAGGGCTTATTCAGTACGATTGTAGTCGATCCAAATGTGGAATTCAAAGAATGGGCGCGAGTTGTTTTCTCGGGCGTGTTGCGTGGGATTTTGGTCTCAGCCCGAGGAACGGTTCGACGGGCTGAGAGGCTTGTGTGAGAGCGCTGTCACGCTCGGATTATTTATTCATTCGGTTGGCGATCAGATCATCAACCACCGCCGGCTCGGCCAGAGTCGAAGTGTCGCCCAGGCTGTTATACTCATTTTCCGCTATCTTGCGTAAAATTCGTCGCATGATTTTGCCAGAGCGGGTTTTTGGCAAACCTGGCGCCCATTGGATCAGATCGGGTGAGGCGATTGGACCGATCTCCTGACGCACCCACTGCACCATCTCCTTACGCAGCTCTTCCGAGGGCGTCTCGCCGGCCATCAGCGTCACATAGGCGTAGATACCCTGGCCCTTGATTGTGTGCGGATAGCCGACCACCGCCGCCTCCGAGACCTTCGGGTGGGCGACTAAGGCGCTTTCCACTTCCGCCGTGCCCATACGGTGCCCTGAGACGTTGATGACGTCGTCGACGCGGCCAGTGATCCAATAATAGCCATCCTCGTCGCGGCGGCAGCCGTCGCCGGAGAAATAATAGCCCTTGTACAGCTCGAAATAGGTCGAGACGAAGCGATCGTGATCCCCATAGACAGTGCGCATCTGCCCAGGCCAGCTGTCCTTGATGCACAGCACCCCCTCCGCCACGGTGTCGGTGATCTCATTCCCTGCGCCGTCAAGAATGCAGGGCTGAACCCCGAAAAACGGCAGCGTCGCCGAGCCGGGTTTGGTCGCGGTTGCGCCGGGCAATGGGGTGATCAGGTGTCCGCCGGTTTCGGTCTGCCACCATGTGTCGACGATTGGGCAGCGGCCCTTGCCGACGATGTCGTTATACCATTTCCAGGCTTCCGGATTGATCGGTTCACCGACAGTGCCGAGAATGCGTAGGCTGGAGAGATCGCATTTGTCGACATGCTCGCGCCCGGCGCCCATCAGCGCCCGGATCGCGGTGGGCGCGGTGTAGAAGCTGTTGACCTTGTGCTTCTCACAGACTTCCCAGAAGCGCGCGGGGCTTGGGTAGGTTGGCACGCCTTCGAACATCAGCGAGATCGCGCCGTTGGCCAGTGGGCCGTACACGATATAGCTGTGGCCAGTGACCCAACCGACATCAGCGGTGCACCAGAACACCTCTCCGTCCTTATAGTCGAAAGTGTATTGGTGGGTCATGGCGGCGAAGAGCAGATAGCCGCCTGAGGTGTGCAGCACTCCCTTGGGTTTGCCGGTGGAGCCTGAGGTGTAGAGGATGAACAGCGGGTCCTCCGCGTTCATCGGCTCCGGCTCGCACTCCAGCTCCACCTTGTTCAGCGCTTCATGGTACCAGAAGTCCTGGCTGATATGCATGTTGACCGGCGCGCCGGTGCGATGGACGACAAGACAGTTGACTCCGCCCTCGACCTTCTCCCGCGCCTTGTCGACATTCGCCTTCAGCGGCACGGTGCGGCCACTGCGTAGGCCTTCGTCGGCGGTGATCACTAGCGAAGCGCCGCAATTGTTGATCCGATCCGCCAAGGCGTCCGGAGAGAAGCCGCCGAACACGATCGAGTGAACCGCGCCGATACGGGCGCAGGCCAACATGGCGTAGGCGGCCTCGGGGATCATCGGCATGTATAGGATGACCCGATCGCCCTTTTTGACGTCCAATTCCTTCAGAATATTAGCGAAACGCCGCACCCGGTCATAAAGCTGGCGGTAAGTGACAGTGTCAGAGATCGCCGGATCGTCACCTTCCCAAATAATCGCGGTCTGGTCGCCCCTGGTTTCGACGTGCCGATCTACACAATTAGCGCAGACGTTCAGCACTCCGTCCTCGAACCACTTAATCGAGACATTGTGATAGTCGTAGGACGTGTTCTTCACGATTGAATACGGTTTAATCCAATCCAAGCGCTTGCCATGTTCGCCCCAGAAGCCGTTCGGATCATGCACCGAGGCTTCATACATTTCGCGATACTTGGCTTCGTCCGCGTGTGCGGCGGCTGCGATCGCCTGCGGGGCGGGGAACACGTCTCCATCGGCCATTTTTCTCTCCCTATCTAGTTGAGTCGGTTCTTTTAAACCACTCTGCGGCGAATGACGCCGCGACATTATCTTGCGTGAGCGCTCGGCGGAATGCGGCTTTGATAGGGAAGCGGTCGCAATTCCGGCTTGCAAGCGCATTTCGCAAATTTCGGCAGCATGGGGCGTCGGTTGATGTCAAAGCTGTAAATGTCGGGAAAATTCAACCGACGCTTGCACCCGGGCCGTCTGACCGCTAAATATTTATCGCGGGCCGATCTGAGACAGGATCGCCGGGACATTCCACGAAGGACGGGCCGCATGGCCCGTTTTTTCGTTTTGGAGGTTCGCAGTGGCGCTGGAGGCGAGCAACGCCTTAATGGCGAAAACCCCAATGGACGCGCGGTTGGCGGAGATGCTCGGCCCCTCGATCGAGGGCGTGGGCTTTCGGTTGGTGCGGGTGCGTCTTATGGGCGGCAAGCGCGCGACGTTGCAGATTATGGCCGAGCGGCCTGACGGAACCATGGAGGTTGAAGATTGCGCCGAGCTGTCGCGCCTGATCTCTGCGGTTCTGGACGTCGAGGACCCGATTGAGGACGCCTACAGCCTGGAGGTATCCTCGCCTGGCATTGACAGGCCCTTGACCTCTCTTGCCGATTTTGAGCGCTACGTTGGTTTCGAGGCCAAGCTTGAGACCCGCGATCTAATAGAAGGCCGAAAGCGCTTCCGAGGGCCGTTACGCGGTGTGGTAGACCCCGAACAGGTCGCCATTGAGGTGGAGAAAGAGGCGGGGGCGCGAGAAGTTGTTGCGCTGCCCTTCGACGCGCTGGCTGACGCCAAGCTGCTGCTCACCGATGAATTAATCGCCGCCAGCCTTAAGGGGCAGGCGGCCCGTCCTGGCGCCGCGCCGGTGGAAGGGGCGGAAATGGAAGTGGATTTAGATGCGGTCGACCTCGCCGAGCAGGATGAGGACGTCGACGCGGACGATAACGACAAGAGGTTGGACAGATGAGGCAAGCAATTAGCGCCAACCGGCTGGAGCTGCTTTCTATCGCTCATGCTGTGGCGGCGGAGAAGCAGATCGACCGTGAGATCGTCATTGAGGCGATGGAGGAGTCGATCCAGAAGGCGGCGCGCTCCCGTTATGGGGCGGAATATGACATCCGGGTTCGGATCGACCGCAAGACCGGCGAAGCGCATTTGGAGCGCGTCCATGAGGTTGTGGAGGAGGTCGAGAACCACTTCACCCAACTGACCATGGAGGACGCCAAGACCCGGTATGGTTTCGACGGCGAGCTCGGCGGCTTCGTGCGCCAGGAGCTGCCGCCGATGGAGTTCGGCCGCATCGCCGCACAAACCGCCAAGCAGGTGATTTTGCAAAAGGTCCGCGAAGCTGAACGCGCCCGGCAATTCGATGAATTTAAGGACCGCATTGGCACCATCATCAATGGCGTGGTGAAGCGGGTGGAATACGGCAACGTGGTGGTCGACGTCGGCCGGGGTGAGGCGATGTTGCGCCGTGATCAGCTGATCCCACGTGAGAACTTCCGTGTGAACGACCGGATCCGGTGTTACATTAAGGATGTGCGCTCGGAGATGCGTGGCCCGCAGATCTTTCTATCCCGCACCGCGCCGGAGTTTATGGCCAAACTGTTTGAGCAAGAGGTGCCAGAGATTTACGACGGCATCATCGAGATCAAGGCGGTGGCGCGCGATCCTGGGTCCCGCGCCAAGATCGGTGTGATTTCCTACGACAACGGCATTGATCCTGTCGGCGCTTGCGTCGGCATGCGAGGCAGCCGGGTGCAGGCGGTTGTCGGCGAGCTTCAGGGCGAGAAAATCGACATTATCCCTTGGTCGGAGGATGCCGCCACCTTCATCGTCAACGCGTTGCAGCCGGCCGAGGTCGCCAAGGTGGTGCTCGACGAGGATGCTCAGCGCATCGAGGTGGTGGTGCCGGACGATCAGTTGTCGCTGGCGATTGGCCGCCGGGGCCAGAACGTCCGTCTCGCCTCCCAGCTCACCGGTTGGGATATCGATATAATGACGGAGGCGGAGGAGTCAGAGCGCCGTCAGGCTGAGTTCCAGCAGCGTACAGACGTGTTTATGGAAGCGCTGAACGTCGACGAGATGGTGGCGCAGCTGCTGGTCTCCGAGGGCTTCACCACCCTTGAAGAGGTCGCCTATGTCGAGATCGACGAGTTAACCGTTATCGACGGCTTTGATGGAGACACCGCCGAAGAGTTGCAGGCCCGCGCCCGTGAGAGCCTGGAGGAGCAAAATCAGCGCCTCCTGGAGGCCGCCCGCGCCGCCGGGACCGATGAAGCGTTGATCGCCTTCAATGGCCTGTCGCCGCTGATGATCCAGGCGCTGGTCGCCGAAGACATCAAAACCCTCGACGATTTCGCAACACTGGCTGATTGGGAATTGGCGGGCGGCTACACCGAAACCCCCGAAGGCAAGCGTGTGAAGGATGACGGCATCCTGGAGCCGTTCGATGTGTCCATTGAGGAAGCGAGGAGTCTGATCATGTCGGCGCGAGTGGCGCTGGGTTTGGTGGACCCGGACGCGTTAATGGCCTTGGTTGAGGAGAGTGAGGCTGAAGCTGAAACCGAAGAGGATGGAGAGGCCGGCGCTGGAGAAGAGACAGGCGTCGAGGGTGAAGCGGGGGAAGATGCTCCTAGCGCGGACAGCGTCGAGATCGAGGCCGAAGCGGCTTTGGAGGCCGACCCGGATGCTGACGCGGCTTCGCGCGCTTAAGCTTGGTGATAGGTGATTCGTTCGTATGACCAGAGGCGGCCGCCCCAAGGAGCGCGATGGGCCTGAACGGCGCTGTATCGTTCACGGTGAAAGCGGCGCGATTGACCGGTTGATCCGGTTTGTGGTCGGGCCCGAAGATCAATTGGCGCCCGACATTGCCGAGAAATTGCCGGGACGCGGCATTTGGGTCACGGCGGATCGGGCGGCGTTGGAGCGGGCTGCCGCCAAGAATTTATTCTCTCGCGCAGCCCGTCAAAGAGTTAATATTCCGCCTGATTTGCTCGAAATAGTGGAAACGGGGTTGGTTCGGCGCGTCATCGACGCCATTTCACTATGTCGCAAGGCCGGTTTGGCGGTGGCGGGGGCTGAAAAGTGCCGAGCGGCGGCGCCAACGGCTGCTGTTTTGGTTCAAGCTTTCGATAGTTCTGAGGCTGGTCGAGCGAAGTTGCGGCGAGTGGCGCCGGGCGTGCCCGAAATTACATGTCTCACGCAGAC
>JAHQVS010000144.1 GCA_019634215.1 Paracoccaceae bacterium
GCCGCCGCATCCAGCCCATGCCGCGCCGACACGTCGGCGCGCCCTTCACGGCCCAACTCCAGCAGCGCCGCCGGATTGCTGAGCAGCTCGGCGATGGCGTCGGCGAACAGATCCGGTCGATCGGGCGGAACCATCCGTCCGCCGCCGCCCGACAGCACGTCCCGCACCCCGGGCCGATCCTCGGCCAGCGCCGCCGTCTGCATCGCTTTCGCCTCCAGATAACTCATGCCGAACGCCTCGCCGACGCCCGGCCACACTAACAAATGCGCCGCGCTATAGAGGGCGCGCAATTTAGCCTCTTCATCCACGCGGCCAAGCAACCGAACACGATCGCCAAGCGGAGCGGTCAACGCAGCCACCTCCGCCAGGGCAGGCCCGTCGCCGACGATTTCCCACACCCATTCCGGTCCGCCGCGCGCGGACAAAGCTGTCAACGCCGCCGCCAGCGTGCGGTAGGAGTCCAGCTTGTCCCCGGGCCGCATCATCGCCACCGTCAACAGCCGAAACGGCGGCGTGGGGTTAGGTTTCGGCGGTGGGCGCCGGCCAGCGTCGAGGAAGGGCGGGAACATCTCTAGATGTTGCGTGGAGAGCAGCTGCTTCACCAGCGCGGGGCGGTCACGTTCAGTCAGGCACAGGATCACATCGGCGAGATCCAGCCCCGCCTCGGCATCCGCCGCGCTCTCCGCCCAACCATCCTGGAGCCGTTTGGGTGAACGCGACGCCTCCGCCACCACATATGACGCTCCCAACGCCGCCGCGACCCGGGGGCCGAGATGGTCCGGCGCCTTGTAATAGAGATGATAGGTGAACCACAGCTTGGGCCGCCGTTCGGGAGGGCGGGCTTGGTAAATCTCGATCAGGCGCGCTGCTTCCGCCGCGCCTTCGGCTTTGAGCGCGGCGAACCGTTCAGGATCAGGTTTCGCGCTGTGGCTGCGAAACTCTGACGCCAGTTCAGGCGCCATTCCAGCTTGCCGGAGGGCGTCGAACAACAGCCGCGCCATCTTGCGATCACCCGACGGGGTCGGGTGAGTCGGCGGTTTCATCGGAGCGTAAAAGGCGATGGGGAGAGGTTCGGAAATACCGGCGGGGTTGGTCATGACACAGAGAACCCTTCTGTTGTCACGCGTGGTCGCGCTCCGATGGCGCGCCAATGGGAACGGCAGGCGAGCCGTCCCTGTGTTTTCGCGTTTCTGGCGACCATTTTTCATGGGTTTCACCGGAAAGGAAGGGTGCAATCAGCCTCGTTAACCTTACTATTCCAGCCGACGCGCCAAATTCCGCCTTCAGCCTGGCATAGAGCCGCTCAGCCATCGCTGCCCGCCGCGTTGGGTTGCGCGCCATCATCTCGATTGCTTGCGCCAAGTCGGCCGGCGATTCCGGCGCGATCAACACTCCATGGCCTTCATCAATCACGAACTCCGGAATCGCGGAGATGGTGGTGGAGATCACCGGCAGCTTCTGGCTGGCGGCCTCCATCAGCACATTCGGCAAGCCGTCGCGATCGCCGTCGGCCGCGATCCGGCTCGGCAATACGAACAGATCCGCCTCCCGTAGCGCCGCGATCACCGCTGTTTGCGCCTGGGCGCCGCGCCATTCGATGTGGCTGGAGATCCCCATCCGCGCCGCCTCAGCCGCCAGCTCCGCACCCAGCGGGCCGCCGCCGATATGGATAAAGCGCCACTTCAAATCCGGTGGCAGCATCGCCAGGGCGGCGAGCAGGTCGGGGTATCCCTTCTTCGCCACCAGCCGCCCTACCGAGACCAGGGTGACCGCCTCGCCGGATCCATCCCGCGCCTGGCGCGAATCCGGTGGTGAGGGAAAGCGAGATAAATCAAGCCCATGATACAGCAGCGACACCCGCTGCGGCGTCGGCGCCAAGCCCTGCAAATGCGATGCGCCCGAGGCGGTGCAGGTCACGCCGAAGGCGCAATCAGCGATCTTTTCGCGTTTCTCCCAATCCGAGGTGGTCCAGATGTCCTTGGCGTGGGCCGAGAAGCCCCATGGGATGCCGCGCATAATGGCCGCGTATCGGGTTGCCGAGGCCGGGGTGTGCAGGAAATGCGCATATAGAAACCGCGTCTCCATCGGCAGCTCCCGCGCCAAGACAGCCGCCTGGCCAAAGCGGCGCGCCCGGTTAACGGTGCGGTCGCGCGCCAGATCCCACAGCCAAACTCCCGCCGCCCGCCAGAACCTAGCCTTACCGAGCTGTGACGCCACCGCCCGCAGGACGCGCCATGGCTCGTTTCGAAGATATTCCGGCAGATAACGCCGTCCGGCGGTAATCTCGTCGTGAATTGGGTGCGTTTTGGCGTCGGTGGGATGGCGCAGCGACCAGATGTCGAACGGCACCCCGGCGCGCTCCAGCCCCGCGAGTTCCTGCGCCACGAAGGTTTCCGATAAACGCGGATACCCTTTCACCACGACGGCGAGCGCCGGGGGCTTCGGCCTTGTGTCCGATCCGGTCATTCTATCGCCTGACTTTGAGAGAAATTGGCGGCCGCACGCTCCACCACGGCGGGCAGCCCGTCGAGCAGCCCCGGCGTGCGCGCCGCCGAGGGCTTAGGTTGCCCCTCAATCCCTCGGATCGCCTCCGCCATCACCATCGGATCGCGCGCCACGGTGTCCCGGTCCGAGCCGGGCCGGAACCCTGGCGGCATCCGAATTAAACCTAGGCGCTCGGCAGCGGCTGCGCGGATGAATTGCTCCAATCTTGGCGAGGTGCGCGGGGCGATCACCGCCGGTTTGTCGAAGGACAGCACTTCACAAAACGTATTGTAGCCGCCCATCGCCACCACCCCAGTGGCGTCGGACATCAGCCGTTCCAAACGGCTGTCGAACGACATCACCTCCACTGAGGCGTAGCGCGCGGCCCGTCGTTCGAAATCTCGCCGCCGCTCCACATTCATAAACGGGCCGAACACCATGACAGCCGGGGTGCGCAGGGTCATATCGGCCTCATAGGCCGCCAACGCCCAATCCATCAGCCATTCGCCGTCGCCGCCGCCGCCGGCGGTGATCAGCACATAGGGCTGGCGTTCGGGCAGAGCGACCGCCGGGTCCGGCCAATCCGGCGGCTCCCGGCGCAGATAACCGGTGAAACGGGTTTTGCGCCTTGTTGACTGAGAGGGAGAGAGCCCATCCCAAGGGTCGTAGATCGCTTGCAGGCCGTATACCCAGATTTCGTGATAAAATGACTCCACCGCTGGCATCGCCTGCTTCCGCGCCCATTCCTCCTGCAGCGCTTGCGGCTCGTCGAGCACGTCCCGTAGTCCTAGAACCAACCGGGCCCCGCGCGAGCGCATCAGCTCTAGCGTCGGCAGGATCTCGCCGCGAAAGCCTGTGGGTTCCTTATCGACGATGACCAGATCCGGGTTGAAATTGCTCGCCGTCGCCAAGATCAGCCCTTCTCGCAGCTTGGTGGTCTCGGCGATATCGAGAGATAGATTGTGGGTGGCGTATTCGCCGCTCGCCAACTTGACCACGCCGGGCACCCGCACGAAATCAACCCCTTTGGGGAAATCGAAACGCCCGACGATCGGAGATCCGGTCACGATCAAAATGCTGGCGTCAGGGAACGCTTCGGTCAGCGCGATCGCAATGGCGCGTGATCGGCGCAAATGGCCGAGGCCGAACGTGTCGTGACTATAAAGCAAAACGCGCGGACTGCGCGGACCCGAGGACGCCTTCCCCCGCCAAAATCGTGGCCACATCAGGAAGTCTCTCTCCTTGTTGGGGCTCAGAAAGCCTCCATGCGTGGTAGATCAGTTGTTTTCGTTTTGGAAACACTGTTTTTGGCGCGTTTGATCTCGCTTCCACGCGCCGTTAAAGCTTCTAGAGGCTATTTCGTCGGTCACGATGATCTCACTATGATTGTCTAGTCGCCCCTCTATCAGGCGGTTAGCATCGCCCAGGCGCTTAAGTGATGCCGGAAACTCGAAGAGGGTGACAATGCGCACGTGTATGCGAAGCCACAGCCTGTCGCGCTGCGTTGGGACGGCGCTGCTTGCGTTGTTCAGCTTGATGGCGCTTTGGACCGTTGATGCGCACGCTCAGGCCCAGGAGCCGCCGGAGCCGGCAGGGCAGCGACCTACCATCGTGGTGATTCCGCCGGATGAGGTCGGCGTCGAGGATTACGGCGCTTTGGTGCGCCGAGCCGCTGGCGACGCCCAAGCTGATGTGACGGATTATGGCGCTTTGGCCGAGGCCGAAGGCTCGATGCTCGACCGCACCCATACGGGCGTCGCGACCTTCGGCGATAAGTTGAAGGCGAAAATCCATGCTGTTCCTCAGGCGTGGAGCAACATGTTGACCACGCTCGACGCCGCCAGCCCCACGGGCGAAGCGGAATATTTCACATGGATTTTTGTTGTAATCGGCGGAGGGCTCGTCGCGGGCTTTTTGGTGGAGTGGTTGATCTATGGGATCCGTATCGTCGGCCCTTGGTTTATCGCCCAGCAGATCGAACACCCAATGGGCTATGTCGATAAGCTGCCGATCCTCGCCATAAGGGTGCTGTTGACCGTTGGCGGCGTGGCCGTTTCCACGGCTGTGGCGGCCCTGACCGGCTTCGCCTTGCTGGAGGCCAACGGCCCCACACAGAAAACCGCGATCGTCATCTTCGCCACCTATGTCGTGATCCGGATTATTGTGGCGATCTGGCGGATGATCCTGTCGCCGTATTTATCCAACTATCGGATTCCGGCGTTATCAGACGGCGATGCGGTGTCATTGTTTCGTTGGATGTCCCTGGGCGGCATCTTCGGTCTGACCTCGCTGGCGTTCTGCATTTGGATGGACGCCCTGGGCTTGCCCCACGAAACTCACGCTCTGCTGACTTCGGCGCTGACGCTGATCACGGTGTTGATCAACTTGGCGATGATCCGGGCCAATCACCGGGCGATCTCACAGACCATTCTCGGAGGGCGCGGAGAGGAGCGCGCGGGGGTGGTTTCATCTATGGCGGCCCGGCTGTGGGCGCCCCTGGCCAGCGCCTATTTTATCTTCGCTTGGGCGATGCTGACCTATCGCCTGATCCTGGATCTGCCGCTCGGCGTGCCGCTGATCGCCGGCGCTTACACCGTTCTATCCGTCGTCTTGGTCGTCTACGCTGGCGTGTCCTACGTCATTGAATGGGCCTTCCGCCGTCAGCATGCCATCCGAGAGATCAACCGTTTGGCCGAGGAGGCCGAGGAGCGGGAGACCGCGTCGCGGGTGAGTGGCTCCGGGTCCGCCGACATCGACGGTGACGGCGACGCTGCGGCCGGTCCTCCGCCGCCTCCGTCTCAGTTTAGGCGCGCCATTGGCTATCGCATGATCACCATGGAAGATCTGGCGCGCCGGGTCGCTTCAGTGTTGGCGGTGGCTGCCGGGTTCTGGTCCTTGCTCTGGATCTGGGACGCTAACACGATGATGGACGAGAGTTTTCTCATCGCCCGTCTGTTCGACGTCTCTGTGACCGCTTTCCTCGGCTATATCGCCTATCACGGTGTGCGGATCGGCATTGATCAGCGCATTGAGGAGGAGGGCGGCGCCGAGGTTGAGGTGCAGCCGGGTGACGAGGGCGGCGGCGCCGGGGCGGCGTCACGGTTGGCGACGCTTCTGCCATTGTTCCGCAACTTCCTGTTGGTGTTCATCGCCATCGTGACCATCATGATGATGCTGGTCTCCAGCGGCTTCAACGTCACCGCTGTGTTCGCGGGTGCTGGTGTGGTCGGCATCGCCATCGGTTTCGGGGCGCAGACCCTGGTGCGCGACATCTTCTCCGGCATGTTCTTCCTGATCGACGACGCATTCCGGAAGGGCGAGTACATCGATATCGGCTCGGTGAAGGGCACGGTGGAGAAGATTTCGCTGCGTTCTTTCCAGCTCCGCCACCATCTCGGCATGCTGCACACCATCCCCTTCGGTGAAATCCAGTTTCTCACCAACTTTAGCCGCGACTGGGTGATGATGAAGCTGCCGCTGCGCCTGACCTACGACACCGACGTTGAAAAGGTCCGCAAGTTGATCAAGACCCTCGGCCAAATGCTCCAGGCCGACCCCGATCTCGGCCCCAAATTCCTCCAGCCGCTGAAAAGCCAGGGCGTCTATCAGATGGAGGAGTCGGCGATGATTATCCGGGTCAAGTTCATGACCCGTCCTGGAGAGCAATGGGTGATCCGCAAGCGCATCTACGCCGAGATCCGCGAGCTGTTCGAACGCGAGGGCATCAAATTCGCCCATCGCGAGGTCACCGTCCACGTCGCCGACGACCGCCCCAACCCGGAGCCCCTCACCGAGGATCAGAAAAAGGCGGTGGCCGGTGCGGTGCGGCCCATCCTCGATCCGCCGGCCGAGGGCCGCCAGATGGCGTTGCAGGACGATCGTTGACGGCGCCGCAGCGCTGACCACTACGGAGAGACAGCCATGCGCGCCTATCAGATCATCGCAGGCGACGGCGTTGACGCTGTAGCCTTGACCGATCGTCCCGCTCCCACGCCCGGTCACGGCGAGGTGGCGATCGACGTCAAAGCCTGCTCGCTGAACTTTCGCGATCTCAACACCATCAAGGGCTATGGCGGTGCGGCGGCGAAGCCAATAGGGCGCGTTCCGCTGTCCGACGGCGCCGGGGTGGTGTCGGCTGCGGGCGGCGGGGTGGAGGGGGTGAAGGTTGGTGACCGCGTCGCCCCCGCCTTTATGCCCGGCCATCTCGATGGCCCCCTAACTCCTGAAAAACAGGCCGGCTCTCTCGGCGGCGCCGGGGCGGACGGCATGCTCGCCGAGCAGGTGGTCATGCCCGCGACCGGCGTGGTCAAGATGCCCGCCCATCTCAGCTTCGAGGAAGCCGCGACCCTGCCCTGCGCCGCCGTCACCGCTTGGTACGCCCTGTTCGTCGGCGCTCAGACCAAACCGGGCGATACGGTGCTGCTGCTCGGCACCGGCGGAGTCTCGATCTTCGCTCTGCAATTCGCCAAACTCGCGGGCGCCCGGGTGATCCTGACCAGCTCCAGCGATGACAAGCTCGCCCGCGCCAAAACCCTCGGGGCCGACCATGTCGTCAACTACCGCACCACCCCGGATTGGGACCAAGCCGTGCTCGATCTCACCGGCGGGGCTGGCGCTGACGTCGCGGTTGAGGTCTGCGGCCCTGGCACCCTCAACAAGACCCTGCAGGCGGTGCGCTTCAGCGGCTCAATCTCGTTGATGGGGGTGCTGACCGGGTTGGCGGATCAGGTCGACACCATGAGCATCCTGCGCAAGAACATCAAAATTCAGGGCACCTATGTCGGCTCGGTCGCCGTGATGCGCGACATGCTCCGCGCCATCGACATCAACCAACTGCGCCCGGTGGTCGACAAGGTGTTTCCGTTTGAGGACGCCCCGGCTGCGCTCCGCTTTCAGGAGAGCGGCGCGCATTTTGGCAAGGTGGTGGTGAAGATGGGGGAATAGCGCGCTGAGTATCTCACAGCGCGCTAGAGCCTTTTCCATGGACTGCCGTTCACTCCAAAAACTCTCATTCCTTGTTTTGTGGCATCTTCGAACCGCAAAACCGCACACAGTTTTGCTGAAAATGCTCTGAGGATGAAATGGTCACTCCCTCGCCGATTTGACAGGCTCCGGGGCGTCCCTCCCAGCAGCGAGGTCTGTTGCGGCTTGGGTTAGGATCGATTTCAGCAGCACACCCTGATTGGCGGCCCAGCTAATCGGACGGCCAGCGGCGTCGCGGCGGCCATTCAGCATCGGAATCCGTTGCCGCGCATCCGCTTGATCGAGATCGACTGTCTCATGGTTTTTCAGCGGTCCGAAATGATGGATTGCGTACACCGTGGTGACGTCGTTGGTGAACACCGGGCTGCCAGAGCTGCCGCCGAGGGTGGAGCTGGTGTAGTGCACAAAGCTCCAATCTTTGCGATGCTCCTGCAACCAGCCAAACGCCAGTTCGCGGTTGTCGGGGACGCGGCGCACCTCATTATTGCGATCGGAGACACTGAGATCGCCGCCGCCCGGGTAACCGATGATGAAGGCGGTGTCGACGAGGCAGTCCGGCGCGCCGTAGAGGTCGAAGGGCATCAGCTCCAACGGCTGCGGCATATCGATGTTGGTGGCGGCCAGTCGCAAGATCGCGGCGTCGAGATCGGTGTGGGGAGAGCTCCATAGCAGATCGCCGCACTGGAATGTGACCGGATGCCCTAGCCCCGCCGCCATTGGCGACCGGCCTTTCTGGAGATATTGCCCGAACACCAGCTCCACCTCTTTCGGGGTGCGGGCGCCGACATTCATCCGGTCGACTGGGTTTTGCGAGATGACATGAGCGTTGGTGATGAACAGCGTCTCCGCCGTATAGGCCTCGCCCAGGAAGCGGCCGGGGATTAGAAAGCCGGTGCCGATGGTGCGCCCGCCGAGGCGGTCATGAACCCGGGCGATGGATTTGGCGCGCTCGAATATGTCGAAATAGCGCTGAATGCTGGATGGCTCGACATTGGCGATCAGCTTTTGATATTCGCCAGCGCGCTCCGGGTCCTCCTTAGCGCGCTGGAACCGGAGTTGGTCGCCCAGCTCTAGATGGGTCTCGCCGCCGAGGGCGGCGACGCGGTTGCGCAGGTGCGACAGCGCCTCGCCGCCGATCGGGGAGTCGGCGGTGAGCAGCCATACCTCCTCCAATTGGCGCAGGGTGCCGTAGAGCTTGAACGGCGCGTCGACCCGGCTGGCGTAGTCGAGAAACCAATCCGCCGACGGAGCCGCACCTGGGAAGGGGCGTCCCGCGAGCTCCAGGGCCAGCAGCGCCTCGCCAGCGGAGGCCAGCGCCCAGGGTTCGTGGGAGCGATCGCCGTCAGCCTTGGCGCGCTCGGCCAGGGCGTAGGGGTGGAGATCTGCCATCAGTTCTGTTGAGATATCGGCGGCGGTGGCGTGCTCCGGGCAGATCGCCGCCAGCTCGGCTGCCACGTCGACGTTGTCCTGTTCAGCGCGCCAGACCATCGCGATGAGATTGACGCCTGGATAATAGGCTTCTTCGATGGTTTCCGACGCCGCATATTCTCGGCCATAAGAGGTGATGGCGCTTTTCAGCGCACGTTCATGGGCGCGGTGGCGTCCGGGGGCGTCCTCACCCCGGCGGTCGACGTAGATCTGCTTGTCGAGCCGGCCCAGCGCCTTGCGGGCGGCGCCCCGTGCGCTCTCGCTGCTGTCGGCGGCGGCTTCAACGGCCTCCAACGTATCGCGGGCGGTGTCGAACTGCTTCAGCTCAATCGCCGATTGGGCGTGCTGCAGCAATGTCTCATCCGTGCTCAGCCCAGCCTCCAGGAGAGCGCCGGTGAGGCGTAAACAGGCCTCGAACAATCGCTCATTGCGGATCGCGAGGATAAGATCGGCGAGTTCCTGCTCCGGCGGCGGCGTGCGGGACAGCGTGACCGCCTGCGCCGCCATCGCTTCGATGGCGGCCTCAAGCCGGGTCAGAGCGGTTTGGCGATCCGTTGAGCTTCCCGCCGCATGCCAAGCCGCCAAGCCTTTGAGCACATCGCTCTTCAGGGTTTCCCACATGATTTCTGATCCCTTCAACTATGTGTGGGCGCGGCGCGTCAAGCAGTCGGCGCCCGAAACGATGCGACGGTGGAATCATCATCCCACACCCGTTTGGCGATGAAGCAGCTCACAGCCACATACATCAAATACAGCACATCCTCGGCCTTATCGATCCGCTGGGTCTCCCCGCTGAAGTCGCGGTAGCCGGTCTCCATCAGGGTCTTCATCGCCTCGGCCATGATCAGAGCGGACTCCTCGAAGCTCCATGTGCGTTCTTGGATCGCCGTATCCCCCAGCGCTTGGCGCTTCTTGGCGAAGTAGATCCAGTCATGGATGATAAAGGCTGGCGCGTAGCCCCAGGAGGAGAATTGCGCCATCCCCCGCAGCAGGCGGGGGGTGGAGCCGCCATCGGTCGGCATCGCGTTGGGGGCGATGCGCTTGCCGCCGAAATCGCTGGAGGTGGTATAGGCGAAGGGTTGGGTCGGATGCTGGGTGAAGACGAACCGGTCCTTGCCGTTCCAGGTGACCGCTGGCAGCCCCTCGAACGCGCCAACCTTCAGGCTGTCGTATAGCCGATCGCCCTGATAGCCGGTGAGCACGCTTTCATATTGCTGGAAGCGGGCTCGGTCAGTGTCGACGCGCTGGCGGACTTCGGCGGCGAGATCGGGGACGAACAGCTCGAACGCCCGGTTCTTCAGCATCTTGTCATGCCGTTTTTTGTCTTGCCGGTTCATACGGCCTTTCCCCCTTGGAAGCCTTGGTTGACAGCGCGCTGAGTCGCGCGGCCACAGTGTAAACCCTATCGCCGGGAAATATGAACGCGCCCCGGAGGGTGGGCTCCGTGGGCTCCCTGGGCGCCAGCGGCGGCGCGGAACGTGGCGACGATGAGATGCCGGGTCAATATCATTGGCGCGCGACAGGGCGGCGCAGCGTCACGTTACGTAAGCTGGAGAGGGCGCTCGGGGCGGGAGGCGTAGGCTGGTTGTGGTGGATCGGCGGTTATTCCCGGGCGACAGGGGGCAGCTGCAGGGTCAGGCTGACTTCCTCCTTGCCCCACCATCTATCCGGATCAGTCCAGCTTGGGCCGACCCAGTCGCAGGCGTCATACATGCCGCCCAGCCAGGGCGGGAAGTCGTAGATCTGTTCGATCGGAGAAACCATGCGGCAGACCTGCCAGGGCGTGCATTGATGATCCAGAAATTGCTGCAGCCGTTTGCGGAAATATTGGTTGGCGAAGTATTCGCCCTCTGGCGTGGTGAGTGAGAGGGGCGGACACGCCTGTTGAATGTAGGTCTTGAACAGTTCTCCAGCCTGATCGGCTTGCCCCGGTTGTTTTGGGTTCAGGCGCATCAGGGCGATCAGGCTTGGGTAGGGCGCTTGGTCCTGACGAGAGACAGTGGCCGCCGCCCAAGGGATGAGGTCGATATTCTCATAATAGCCGATTGAGTAGGCCACCAAGGTGGGGAAAGGGGCATCCGGCATAGTGGCGTCATTTGAATTGTTGCGGGTGCAATATTTTACATGTGGAGAGACGTGCGTGCGGCGCAAGGCGGTGGTGAAGCCTTTGGGATGAGCTGGCATTCAGGGGGAAGGCTCTAATGTATTATTTTATATAGTTTTTGGATGGAGAATTTGTCTACATTTTTGCTGAAAACGCCCTTTGCGCCGCCCAATCGCGACAGTGCTTTTGACGCAGCCTAAACACTAAAATCCTCTGCAAATTGACCGCCTTAGAAAAAAATTTCGACGGACCCTAATACGCGCGGCGTTCGAAAGGCAGTGTCTAGCGTGCGTGCGCGCTGTTGGCAGAAAGCCCAATGGTTGGAGGCGTTTATGAAGCATCTTAGCAGTATCTTGGCGGCGACAATGATGGCCGGATTACTTCAGGCCGCGCCCGCCCAAGCAGGGGACAAGTTTTTCCTCGGTGTGAACGAAAATGGCATCGTTCTTGAGTTGGCCCATGACGATCATCACCGCCACGAAAAGCGCCACTACAAGAAAAAACATTCTCACTACGACGTCATTCATCCGCGCAGAGTGCGCAAGATCCTGCGCCGCAACGGCTTTTACGACATCGGCCGCCCGGAATACCGGTCGCGCCGCGATGTGTATGTGACCTGGGCGTCTAACCGCCGGGGCCGGGAGGTGCGGGTGGTCGTCGACGCTTACACCGGCGACATCCTGGCCGCGCGCCCGCCGCGCCGTGATCGCCGCCATTATTAGGGTTGAGGGACGGTCTCGCGGAACGCGCCTATTTGTGGGGGCGCGTTTGGCTGTTTAATACCGGTTCTCATTAATGAGAACCTATGCGTTCAAACGCCACGCAGGCTTCCCGCGCAAAAGCGCGGGCGCGCGGTCGCGCTTGCCTCAGCTCGATGAGTTTCACTCATCGCGCAACGGTATAAGGGGTTTCTAGGCGCCAGAAGTAGAAATCACGGCGCGGTGCAACACTGTGAGCCGCGCCGTTTTGTCAGTGGTCAAAGGTCGCGTTTGACCTCTGAGTATGCGCC
>JAHQVS010000145.1 GCA_019634215.1 Paracoccaceae bacterium
CCGCTGAGCGGTGTGCCGTCCCGTCACATGGCCGATTTCATGGCCAAGCACACCCGCCAGCTCCGCCTCGGAATTGGCCAGCGACATCAATCCGCGCGAGATGTAAATATAACCGCCTGGCAACGCGAACGCGTTGACGATGGGGCTGTCGAGGACGGTGAAGGTCCATTTCTGATTTGGCAGCTCAGAGTTCGCCGCCAACCGTCCGCCCAGCTGAGCGACGTACCCGCTGATCTCGGGATCGTCGTAAACCCCGCCAAATTCCTTCAGCACCTTCGGATGTTCTTGCGCCCCGATCTTCTGCTCATCCGCCTGGGACAGCGAAGTGTATTGGCGTTGTCCGGTCGCCGGGTTGAGCGTGCTGGCGCACCCCGCCGCCACGCTGAGCAACAACAGAATCGCCGACGCCTTAGAAGCGGCGCGCCTTAAGCCGCCACTCGCGACGCCCTCAGACATTACACCCATCACACCCTCCCATGGACGGCGGCGCCCGCCGTATTCAGCCTGTTCGCAAAACGCACTCTAAGAATGTGTATTTTTTGGTCAATCGCGCCTCATGCGCGACGCCAAAGCAGCTTTTTGGCGTCGCGGGAATGAAACGGTAACTATTTTTGAACTGCGTGCGCCAAGGCTGTAGATTGCGGGCCGGGCAAAGTGCCATATCCCGCCTGAGCAACAGCTCATTGCAGGTTTCTTTCGCTTGAGCGGTCGCTACAGACGTCGCTTCAGCGTCGCTTGGGACGTATTCGGGGGCGTAATGCGGTTCGAACATGTGATTGTCATGCCGATCTATGAGGATGCGGCGAGTTTCATGAAATTGCTCCGCGATCTGAATAGTTCGCTAGGGGATCAGGTTTATATTGTGGCGGTCGACGACGGATCCGTGCGTGAGCCGGTGCAGACCGACTGGATCTCCGAAGCGGGCTTATCCGGCGTGGTGTTGAGCCTGCACCGCAATATGGGCCATCAGCGAGCGATCGCCATCGGTCTGTCCTATGTCGCGGAGCATGTCGACGCCGAACATGTGGTGGTGATGGACTCGGACGGTGAGGATCGCCCGGACACCATCCCCGCCCTGCTGGTGGCGCTACAGGACCCGAGCGTCGACGTGGCGGTGGCGCGCCGGAAGAAGCGGGTCGAGAGCCTGCGCTTCAAGGCATTTTACGCCGTCTATAAGCGGCTGTTTGCGCTGCTGGTGGGGCGGAACGTCGACTTCGGCAACTTCATGGCGATGCGCATGTCCGGGGTGAAGCGGCTGGGCGCGATGTCGGAGCTTTGGATTCACATCGCCGCGACGGTGATCGCGTCAAAGCTACGCATCCGGCCGATCTCGCTTGATCGCGGCGCCCGCTACGCCGGCAAAAGTAAGATGAATTTCGTCGGCCTCGCCCTTCATGGCTTCCGCAGCATGATGGTGTTCGCCGAGGACGTGCTGGTGAGAGTCGGTGTGTTCTGCACCATCATCGCCACCTTCACCGTGATCGCCATCGCTATCGCCATAACGATGAAGGTGATTGGCAGCCCGACCCCGGGCTGGTTCTCCAATGTCGTGCTGAGTCTAACGTTAATCTTCTTGCAAACCGGCGCGTTGACCTTGATGACCCTCCTGACGACAGGCGTGATCAAGTCTGTGACGGCGCAACCGCCGGACTACCGACAATTCGTCGAAACCGCGACTCCGGCGGCGCCGGCGCGGCAACCGGCGGCGGCTTTCGGCGGGATGGACTAAGCGCGCGACGGAGAGCGACGGCCATCAGCCGGTGGGGAGAGGCGGGGAGAGCATGGACCAACGCGCAAGCGTGTCAGAGACCGACGCTGAACAGGACGCCGGCAAATCCATCCTGCGCGGCGAGGTGGGCCGTTACGTGGTCAATGGAGCCGCCGCGACCCTGATAGATTTCACCGCCCTGCAGATCGCCAGCTCCCTACTCGGCGAGGGCATGACCTGGCTGGCCGGCGGCGTTGGCGCGGCGGTCGGGATCACCGCTTCCTTCCTCGGCAGCCGTTATTACGTCTTCCCGCATCGGCGCGGGAACTGGCGCACCGAAGTTGCGCGGTTCCTGCCGCTTTACGGCGTGTTGGCGTTGGTGCGCATGGCGTTGTTCTATGTATGGAGCGATGTGTACGGGCTAGACCAAAATATTGGCTTCGTCATCGCCACCGGCGTCCAAGTCGTCGCCACTTTCTTCGGCAACAAGTATTTGGTGTTCCGCAATGGCAATCTCTAGGTTTCTCGGGCTTATCGTCGTCATCATCGTGTTTACGCTGCTGATGCTGGCGATACAGTATCTCCACTTCCGGTTTCTCACTGTGAATGTGGTCTTCTACAGCTCTCTGTACGACGCAATCTTCGCCCTGCTGCTCGTCCTTGGCCTGATGGCGATCAACCTGATTACGTCCAGTTGGAGCTGGTTTGAGCGTGTGCAGTCGTTGGCGATATGCGCCTTGCTCGGTTACGCTTTCGCGATATCAGTGCCGACGGTGGTCGACCGTTCGCTGTCGATGTACATCCTGGAAAAGCTGCAGCAACGCGGCGGCTCCATCAAGCTGGAGGCGTTCGAGAGCATCTTCCAGGACGAGTATATGGTAGAGCACCGGCTAGTGGACGTGCGGCTGACCGAGCAGAACGTCTCCGGCACGGTAACCATCGAAGACAATTGCGTAACGCTGACGCCGCGCGGCGAAATGATCGCCAACATCACCCGGTTTTACCGGCAAAACCTGCTTCCGAAAAACCGGCTGCTGATGGGCGAGCTCAGTGATGACCTGACGAACCCGTTTCGGGAATCAAAGCAGGACATCGATTACACCTGTTGACGTCTGATGCGTTGCGGGAAGATTGAAAGCACCCAGCGAGACCACTCGCTGGGCGCTTGAGGTTAACGACCCATCGCCGACTGGGCCACACCGATGATGGCCAGCAACGCGCCGCCACCAACACCGCCGGAAACAACGCTGGAGATGATCGAGCCAATATCCAGCGCGCCGCCACCTGCGGCAGCCAAGCCGCCCAAGCCGAGCATCGACAAAATCTGGCCGCCAAGCCCACCGCCGAGGATGCCGATGACGGAGTTCCAAACCGTGCCAAGGCTCTGTTTCTGAAGCGCGGCGCCGGCGACATTGCCACCAATTGCGCCAGACGCCAGTTGGATAAGTAGGGCCACAATTTCCATTTTCGATCTCCTTCGGTGCGCGCGACGCCGTGAAACGGGTCGATACGGACCACTCAAGCGCGCCAGATCGACGGCGCGCGCGATCCACCTAGGCGTCGAGGACAACGCCACTTGAGGGATGAAACGCCAGATATCTAGACAAAAATAGGAGCAAGCCTACGACACACGCATACGAAGAAATGATGCTCATCCGATGCGTGTTAGATCCACCACACTGACTTACACTAGGGGATCGACTGACCAGTTTTGAATAGTTCGCGCCCAATGCTCACACAGGGCGGCACAGGCATCCGCTGACGCTCAGATCTGTTCCAAAGGTCGAAGATTTCTTTGAAATGCCTCATGGCGGTCCCGGCGGGATTCGAACCTGCGACCTACCGCTTAGGAGGCGGTTGCTCTATCCATCTGAGCTACGGGACCCTATCCAGGAAAACTTGTAAGCGATCCAGTCAGAAAACGGAACGGGTAGGATTGACCTCAAGAAGCAACGGATGTGCTGACCCGTCCAACGCTGCGACAGGTTCGTTGTCTAGCCTCTTCCACTCCAGGCAATCAACTAGGCGGTCCGCCCTCCTTGTCGCCCCCGCGTTGCGCTGAAACCAGGCCGGGTGTAACGGCTTTAGTCCAGAAGGCGGAGACAGCGAAGGGATCTTCGCTGGGGGGAGGCGGACATGTCGGCGGGATCAGGCGCGCCAAGCGTTGCAAAAACAGCGGCTCATATAGGCGCTGTCATGATGTCGGCCTGGATGGCCTTTGGTCCAGCCCGCGCCGCCGCCGGCGACGTCGCCTGCCTCTGGGACGCACTCTCGCCCTCCGCACAGCTGCGCCTTGAATTGGCGGTGAAGACCAAGGGGCAGTTCGACTCCGCCGATATCCAGAGTGTGGGCGCAGAGCGGCTGGTGGGTGTGATCCGCTTTTGCGGATATGAGCCGAACCAAGCCTCCTACGCGCTGCTGGCGCGCTATTGGGCAACCCGCGCCTCAGTAGCCGCGCTAACGGCGACCTTGCGAGGTTGGGAGGTAGACCTCCCCGCCGCCGACAAAGCGCTAGAAAGAGCTGTGCCAACGAAAATCCGCGCCGCCCTCGCGGCAGAAATCTCCGCTTCCAACGGCGCTGCTCCCGCCGGCGGCCCGGCGTCACTGGCCATACAAACCGCTGTTGAAACGCTGGAGGTCCAAGGACCCTTGCTGCCCCCAGCAAGGCGGACGCTTATTGAGTATTATGTCGCCCGTATCCTCGCAGACGGTTTTGCCACACCACCCTAAATTCTACTTTTGTTCTTTTTAATATTTCACAATGTTCCTACTCTGTCCTTACCGAATCAAATGGTTTAGGGCGGAGCAGTGGATAATGGATGCCTTGCAAGACATTGAAGCGCCGATAGCAGCGGAAGCGCGGCGGGGTCGAGGGGCTGTCTCCAACGCCTCAGGCCGGTTCGAGGCGGAGCGGCGTGAAGGATTTGACGACGGCTGGGGAGACGGTGAAGAAGCGGGGGCCAGCGACGCTCCAGAGCCTCGGGTAAAGACCGAAGTCACCATGGACGCCGCCCGGCGGGTGATCAGCCGCAACAGCTCTCCAGATGTGCCGTTCGACCGGTCGATCAACCCCTATCGTGGTTGTGAGCATGGCTGCGTGTATTGCTTCGCACGGCCCACCCACGCCTTTGTCGGCCTCTCTCCCGGTCTGGATTTCGAGACCCGCTTGTTCGCCAAATCAGATGCGCCGAAACTACTGGCGCGGGAATTGGGCAAGCGTGGTTATGAGCCCAAAACGATCGCCATCGGCACCAACACCGACCCCTATCAGCCGATTGAGCGCGATCGCGGCCTGATGCGGGGGATATTGGAGGTGCTGGCGGCATGGCGGCATCCCGTAACCATCATCACTAAGGGCGCGCTGATTATGCGTGACATCGACATCCTTTCCGAGATGGCGGCTCAGGGGCTGGCCCGGGTGGCTCTGTCTGTGACGACCCTCGACCATCGGTTGGCGCGCTCGATGGAGCCGCGCGCCGCGACGCCGCAAAGACGGCTGGAGGCGGTTAAGGCTTTGTCGCAGGCGAAGGTGCCGGTGGGGGTGCTGATGGCGCCGGTCATCCCGGCGATGAATGATCATGAAATCGAGGCTGTAATCGCGGCGGCGGCCGAAGCGGGGGCAGGCTGGGCCAACTACATCGCCCTCCGCCTGCCGCTGGAGGTCAAGGATATTTTCCGCCAGTGGCTAAAGGATAAGCACCCGGACCGGGCTGAAAGGGTAGTTCGCGCGGTGCGGGAACTGCATGGGGGGCGCGATTATGATCCGCGTTGGGGCAAAAGAATGCGGGGTGAAGGCGCGTTTGCGCGGCTGATTGAGCGCCGGTTCGAACGAGCGCTCCGTCAGCAGGGCTTGGGCAGCGGCGCTGAAGTTTGGGAGGCGCCGCTCCGTTGTGATCTGTTCCACAATCCCGTCGAGGTGGGGCGGCCGGTGCAATTAGGTCTCGATATTTAGGGTCGATTCGCTAGATAGGGGGCGCATCTATCCCTGAACAGGCGGCGCACCCCGTGACTTCTCCCAAGTCGACCTCTTCCAAGACACCATTCGCGCCAACATCGGCGGCCGCCCGAAAGCCGGCCAGCGTTAAGCCAAGCACGAAGCAACAGTCGCGGCACGCAAAAAGTCATGAACTCACGCCGCCAGATGGACCAAACGCTCAATTTGAAAATGCCGCCTTGGCCCGCTTGCGCGCCGAGGGGGCTGCAGCGCCGCTGGTGTGCGGGGTGGATGAAGCCGGGCGCGGCCCCCTGGCTGGGCCGGTGGTTGCGGCGGCGGTTGCGCTGCCCGAGCTTGAGGACGGCGTTACACCTGTTTTTCTTAGCGAATTGAACGATTCAAAGAAACTCTCCGCTCCGGTGCGTGAGCGGCTCTTCAAAGCTCTGACCACCGCCGCTCAACATGGCCCGCTGGCGATCAGCGTTGCGGCGGCGAGTGTTCGGGAGATCGATCAACGCAATATTTTGCGCGCCAATGACTTGGCCATGCGCCGCGCCGTAGCGCGGCTGCGGCTCAACGGCGCCGCACCGGACTGGGCGCTGATTGACGGCAACCACGCCCCGCCTGATCTCTGTTGTCCAGCCGAGACAATTGTGAAGGGCGACGCCCGCAGCCTGTCCATCGCGGCGGCGTCGATCGTCGCTAAGGTGGTTCGAGACCGGATTATGCACCTGCTGGCGCAGCGTTGGCCGAGCTATGGCTGGGACGGCAACGCCGGTTATCCAACCAAGGCGCACCGGGCCGCCATATCGTCGCATGGGCTTACGCCGCATCACCGGCGCAGTTTCGGCGCCGCCCGCACCCATTCGCAATTTGACGGCTCTTAAACGCACAGGCACTGTGGATATCTTATTTCCAAATGGTAATTCAGCGACTTGAGGCGGCTTGTATGCGCGATTCCAGCACTAATGCCGTTCCGGACGCGGTCGCGCCCGACGAGGCTCGGACCGAGCGATCGAAACCAAACCGCCCGCACAAGGCGCGCGCTGAAACGGAACGGCCCCAAAAACGGCGGACGCCCATGAAGAGCGACGCCGCCTCCCCGCAAAACGGCCCTGAGATCCCGCTCGATCAGGCGCTTGACACCGTCATCCTAGGCGACAGTATCGATATCATGCGGCGCTTGCCGCCAAAATCTGTGCATTTGATCTTCGCCGACCCCCCTTACAATCTCCAGCTGCGCGGCGAACTACGCCGTCCAGACGAAAGCAAGGTCGATGCTGTCGATCCCGCCTGGGATCAATTCTCCAGCTTTGCCGCCTATGATCGCTTCACTCATGAATGGCTCTCGGCGGCGCGACGGGTTCTGCGCGACGATGGCGCGCTGTGGGTGATCGGCTCCTATCACAACATCTTCCGCGTCGGTGCCTCGCTACAAGATCTGGGGTTCTGGATCTTAAACGATCTAATCTGGCGGAAGAGCAATCCAATGCCGAATTTTCGCGGCAAGCGTTTCACGAACGCCCATGAGACCCTGATCTGGTGCGCCAAGTCCGAGGCTCAGGCCCGCTACACCTTTAATTATGAGGCGATGAAGGAGCTGAACGAAGGCGTACAGATGCGCTCCGACTGGCTGCTGCCGATCTGCTCCGGCGGTGAGCGTATGAAAAACGACTCCGGCGACAAGGCGCACCCGACTCAGAAGCCGGAGGCGCTGCTCGCCCGCGTGTTATTGACCTCGACTGAGGCGGGCGAGGTGGTGCTCGACCCATTTTTCGGTTCCGGCACCACCGGCGCGGTGGCCAAACGGCTGCGGCGGCGCTTCATCGGGGTGGAGCGCGAGCCCGCATATGTCGAAATCGCCCGCCGCCGCATCGCCGAGATCACGCCCCATGATGACGACGCCCTGGCCTTCGCCCGCTCCAAGCGCCGGGCGCAACGGGTGCCGTTCGGCCTGCTGCTTGAGCGTGGGGTGTTGAAACCTGGGGATGTGCTTGAGAGTCCGCGCGGAGTCGCCAAGGTGCGCGTCGACGGCTCTCTGGTCGCCGACGGCGTCTCCGGCTCGATCCATCGGGTGGCGGCCCATCTGATGAAGGCCGAGAGCTACAATGGCTGGACCTTCTGGAATTTTCAGGGTCAACCCATTGACCTATTGCGGGAAAAAATCCGAGCCGAGCTGGAAAAGCAAGAGCACGGTTCGGAGAATTAACCCAACCGCCGCTGCTCCGTGATCAAGTGGTCCAGCGCTGGCAACCCTAGTTTCAACGCCTTTTTCATCAATGTCGGCAGAGCGGTGTTCATCACCTCGCCCCGAGGCGTCCAGAGATCCTCCTTGGTCAGAGGGGCTGCATGCCCCGCCAGCACGCCGTGGATCTGCAACTTCAGGTGAAAATGTGTGAAGGTGTGGCGCACTTCCACATCTAGATCGATCCATGCCGCCTCAAACGGCGGCGCGAGCTCAACCGGCACATCCGCCGACCAGCCCCCGCCGGGCAAACCAACCATACCGCCAAGCAACCCTTTGTCAGGCCGTCGGCGCAGCAGCACCCGCCCGGCGCCGTCCAGCGCCAGATAAGCGCGGCCTTGCCGCGTTGGTTTTTCAGGCTTCGGCTTCTTACGTGGCAGCTGCGCTGCAATACCTGAGCGCCGCGCTTGGCATGGCGTCAACCAAGGGCAAACTCCGCAAGCCGGATTTCGCGGCGAGCAAACAGTGGCGCCAAGATCCATCACCGCCTGAGCGTAATCCCCGGGACGCGTGTCTGGCGTTAATCGCGCCGCAGCGGCGGCGATCTCCGGCTTTGAATCCGGCAACGGGGTTTCGATCTGGAACAAGCGGCTCATCACACGTTCGACATTGCCGTCCACCACCGCCGCAGGGTGGTCGAAAGCGATCGCAGCGATCGCGGCCGCAGTGTAAGGGCCCACTCCCGGCAGCGCTAACAGCCCCTCGACCGTGTCTGGAAATCGCCCACCATGCTCCGTGGAGACTGCAATCGCACATTTGTGAAGATTCCGCGCCCGCGCATAGTAGCCGAGTCCAGCCCAGGCGGTCAGCACCTCGTCAATCGGCGCGGCGGCCAAATTGTCTACCGTTGGCCACAGCGTGACGAACTTGTCGAAATAGGCGTGGACGGTCGCCACAGTGGTCTGTTGCAACATCACCTCGGACAGCCACACCCGATAAGGATCGGGCGCCACGCCCTCCCGCCGCGACGACGGACTGACACGCCATGGCAACGCTCGTGCTTGACGATCGTACCACTCCAACAACGAGTCGTTAAAATTTTTGTTCTTCCACATGCCCTTCACATCTTGAATAATGAGAACAAAGAGCGCACATTGTATCTCACGCGGCTCTTCTGGGAGAAGTCCCCTTAAACCGCGACCGAAATCGCAGCGCGCCGCATCGCCAACGCGGTGGTCAAGCTGGCAGGAGAAATGGCCATGGGTCAGAACATGTCGACTGAAAATTCAAGCAAAAAGCGCCGGGGGCGCGGATTCGCCTCGGCAAGCTCTTTCGCAGCCGCCCCGCTCCGCACCGCCGCCGCCAGGCGCGGGATGGCGGAGACTCGCCTGCTGACCCAATGGCCGGCAATTGCGGGGCCGCGCTTGGCGCGATTAGCCCGCCCGCTGCGCGTCAAGCATGATCGCGGAGGTCATAGCCTCGGCGGCGTTCTGGTGCTTGCCGTGGAGGGGCCGCGCGCCACCGAAGTCGAGATGGAGATCCCGCAAATCATTGAGCGGGTAAACGCTCATTACGGCTATCGGGCCATTGTGGACGTGGCCTTAACCCAAACCGCTGCGATCGTTGTCGACGCGCCAGCACGGGGCGCCGCCGGACGGCCGGAGGCGGTGGAGCCACCCCAATTACCCTCACGAAAACGTCAGGAGCTGGAGGAGCTCACAGAGCCCATCCTAGATGACGCGTTGCGAAGCGCGTTGACACGGCTGGGAGCCAATATCATGTCCCGGCCTAAGCTGGCTGAAACGGCGACGGCGTCGACGAGCGGCGCATAGTAGAACGGCGACTCCCATACAGCCCGCTGTTTGGACCGCTTGGGGACGGAGTACGCCGTCTCGGTCGGGGTCGCCGAGCACAGGACGGAGTAGGTTAATGGCTTCCAGGCGATGGATGACGGCTCTTAGCGCGGCGGCAGTCGGCGGCGCGTTGATGTACACAGGCTTAGGCGCGGCAATGTTGACGCCCGCAACAGCGCAGGCCGAAACCTCAGCGACAGCGGAGATAGTCGGCGATATAGGTTCGGCCACAGACTATGAGCCGGCGGCGATGGACGACAATGGCCGGGTGTTGGGCGATATCGTCATTGGCGATCCCGCCGCGCCGGTCGCGATCGTGGAGTACGCCTCGCTCACCTGCCCGCATTGCGCCAGCTTCCACAACGGCTCCTTGCCGGAGCTGACTGAGAAATACATTGAGACCGGCAAAGTTAAACTGATCATGCGTGAGGTCTATTTCGACCAATTCGGGCTTCTGGCGACAGCTGTCGCGCGTTGCGGTGGCGGCGCCCGCTATGAGAAATTTCTCGACGTGTTCTTCAAGCAGCAGCGGGAATGGACCGAGGGCGGCGACCCCGCTCAAATTCGGGATCGCATTCGCCGCATTGGCTTGCTCGGCGGCATGACTCCGGAGCAGGTCGACGGCTGCATGACCGACCGCGCCTATCATGAAGCTCTGATCGCTTTTTACCAAAAGACCAGCGGGGCCGACAATGTCCGCTCCACCCCGTATTTTCTGGTGAATGGCCAGGAAGTGCGTGGTTCGGTCAGCGCCGATCAGATGAGCGCCACGATTGACGGGTTGCTTTAATCCTTAAATTTCAAGATTGGGGGCCGCTTTCAGCGGTCCCCCTATAAGCCCTAAAAAAGTCTGTTTGGCGCCACACACAGTGATGCAGCATCGAACAGCCCCAAGATAATGTGTTGGCTCACCCTCTCGAACAGATTGACAAGCCACGCTGTTCGTTCTTGTAGAGTAGCCTGCTCTCGCTGGCTCAGGATGAGTCGGCTTTATCGGCAATCGCATCGGACGCCGCACCTTGCATTTTGTAAAGTTACGCCTCAGTGGATTTAAATCCTTCGTCGACCCTACGGAGCTGCATATCCATCGGGGTCTGACTGGCGTTATTGGCCCGAATGGCTGCGGCAAATCCAACCTGCTCGAAGCGATGCGCTGGGTGATGGGAGAGACCTCGGCCAAATCGATGCGCGGCTCGGGGATGGAGGATGTCATCTTCGCTGGCGCGGCCACCCGTCCGGCCCGCAACTACGCCGAAGTCTCCTTGCAAATCGACAACAAGGAGCGCCGGGCCCCCGCCGCGTTCAACACCACCGACGAAATCGAGATCAGCCGCCGCATCACCCGCGATATGGGCTCGGCCTATAAGCATAACGGCAAGGAAATCCGGGCGCGTGACGCCCAAACCCTCTTCGCCGACGCCGCCACCGGTTCTAATTCACCGGCGCTGGTGCGCCAGGGGCAAATTTCCGAGCTGATCAACGCCAAGCCAAAGTCCCGCAGGCGCATCCTGGAAGACGCAGCCGGCGTCGCTGGCCTGCACGCCCGCCGCCATGAAGCGCTGCTACGGCTCAACAGCGCCGAGACCAACCTGCAACGGGTGGTGGAGGTGTTGACCCAGCTGGAGGCGCGAGAGGCCGCCCTGGGGCGTGAGGCGGCGCGCGCTAAGCGCTACCGCACCCTAAGCCTGGATCTCGGCCGCGCTGAAGCCATGCTGTTGTTCCGCAGATGGCGCGAAGCCGACCGCGAGAACGTGCAGGCGCGCGACACTATGGAGCGCACCGTCCAGATCGCCGGTGAGGCCACCCGCCTCGCGGCGGAGGCGGCTCGCAAGCGCCTGGAGCTGGAAGAAGCCACCCCGAAGCTACGCGAGGAGGACGCGGTTTCCCGCGCCATCCACCAAAAGCTGATGATGGAACGCCAGGCGCTGGAGACCCGCGAACGCGAGGCCCTGGCGACCGCCGATCGTTTGGCGCGGCAGCTCACCCAATTGGAGGCGGATCTCGAACGAGAAACGACGATCGACTCTGACGCCGCCGAGATGCTCGAAAAGCTGACCGCTGAGTTCGAAGCGTTGGCGGAAATGGACTCCAACAGCGATGCGATTTCAAGCGCGCAGGAAGAAGAGCGCGTGGCGGAAACCGCCTTGACCGAGGTCGAGGCCGAGTTGGACAAGCTCACCGGAGAGGCGGCGCGGATCGGAGCCGAGCTAGAGGCCGCCCACGCTCGATCACAGGAGTCGGGTCGGCTGTTGGCGAAGCTGGAACAGGACGCGGCAGAAGCCCGCGACCGCCAAAGCGCCATCGACGAAGAGATTGAAACCTCCGTTGCAGGCTCTGAAGAAGCGGTGATGACCGCCGAGTCGGCGCAAGAGGCGATCGCCGCCGCCGATGAAGCCGCCGCTGAAGCAGAAACTGCGCGGGCCGATGCTCAGGAACGGGCGCAAACCGCCGGCGGCGCCACGGCAGAAGCCCGGGGCTCGGTCAAAGCGCTGCAAAATGAGATTGAACAGCTCGACAAGCTGCTCAGCGAGCGTGAAGGCGCACGGAAGCCTCTGCTCGATCGCGTTCGCGCCGCTCCCGGCTTTGAGGGCGCGCTGGCGGCGGCGGTCGGCGACGA
>JAHQVS010000146.1 GCA_019634215.1 Paracoccaceae bacterium
CCATCGGATTGTCGGGATTGGAGAGATACACCAACCGTGCGCCCTCGCGGTCGGCGGTTGTGGCCAGCGCCTTCAGATCCTGGCGGTCGTCTCGGTAGGGTTCAGCGATCAGCCGTCCGCCAAATCCGGCGACATGATAATTGAAGGTCGGATAGGCCCCTAGCGATGTGACCACCGCCGCTCCCGCCTCGACGAACAACCGCACGGTTAGGCCTAGCAGCCCATCAATGCCTTCGCCGACCACGATCTGCGTGGGAGAGATTTGATGTTTGGCCGCCAGCGCCGCTTTGAGCTCATACAGCTCCGGGTCGCCATACATCCAGGCGTCGGCGGCCGCCGCCGCCATCGCTTCGACCGCATGGGGCGATGGGCCGAAAACGCTCTCATTGGCGCCGAGCCGGGCCGTGAACGGCGCTCCTCGGCGTCGCTGCAAGGTTTCCGGCCCGACAAACGGCGTAGAGGCGGGCAGGCTGTCGACAAGCGGGGTGAGTGAAGGAGCTTTGGACATCTGTAGTGATGTGCCAAGCCGTCCCGCGTTCCGCAAGCGCTTCTAAAGTGGGACGCGCTCACCGGCCAACATGGCCACGTCGCTCCACACCATTTTGGCGCTGGGCACCAGGACGCTGAAAACCGGATAATCCTCGACGGTCTCCAATTCCGCGCCGAGACGCTCATAGAATTGGAGCGAGTCATGGTTGTTCGCAAACGCCCAGAGAAACGCTTGCCGCACCCCGGCGTCCTGCATGCGCGCCGCCGCCGCCGCCATCAACCGCCGCCCGATTCCGCCGCCGCGATTGCCGGGGGCGACGTGTAGATTGTCAATAAAGGCGGGCTCTTGGCAGTCGAACACGATGAAACCGGCGGCGTCCGCGCCCTGTTCAGCCATCAGCACCTGAGTTTTCTCCAAGTCGATTTGGCGCCAATGCTCTGATATGTCGTGCGGGGCTTGCTGTTCCAGATAGGAGGCCGGCAGCGCCTCGAAATAAGCGTCGCGCCAGCTCGCCAGTTGCAAGGCGGCGAGCCGCTCAAAGTCCGTGCGCGCAGCGAGACGAATGGTCGGGCTGGAAAGGGCGTTGGGCGCATCACTCATGGTCAACGGCCCTGCGGCGCGGCGCGATAAACGGCGCCGTCATTCTCATCCGTGATAAACCAGATAGCGCCGTCCGGCCCGGTGTGGAGGTCGCGGATTCGACCAAAAGCACCCTCAAACAATCGCTCCTCGCGCACCACTTCATTCCCCTCCAGTTCGAGCCGTGAGATCAGCTCATATTTCAACGCGCCCACCAGCAGATCGCCCCGCCACTCCGGAAATAAATCGCCCTCGTAGAAGGCCAAGCCGGAGGGTGCGATCGACGGGTCCCAATAGTGAACCGGCTGCTCCATCCCCGGTGCTTCGGCGCCAATGCCGATGGTCCGGCCGGAGTAATGCCGCCCATAGCTTATCTGCGGCCACCCGAAATTCTTGCCCGCCTCCGGGCGGTTAATCTCATCGCCGCCCGAGGCGCCGTGTTCGACGGTCCAGAGCGCGCCGTCCTCGGGCCTAAGCGCCGCGCCTTGGATGTTGCGATGGCCATAGCTCCAGATTTCGGGCTGGATTTGCGGCCGGACGCCGCTCTTATCCCGATAGGGATTGTCGTTGGGGACGCCGCCATCGGGCGTGATGCGCGCCACCACGCCGATATGGTCGGTTAGAAGCTGCGCCCGGTCGCGGTCGCCGCGATCGCCCAGGCCGATAAACAAGGTTCCATCGGCGGCGACAACGATGCGCGATCCGAAATGGCGGCGGCTTTCCAACGCTGGCTGCTGGCGGAAGATCACCTTGACGTCGTCCAGCCGGGGGGCGCTCTCTAGGCTTAATGTCGCCGAGGCGACAGCGGTGCGCACGCCGTCATCGTCGCGCTCGGAGAAGCTGAGATAAAGTCGCCCGCTGCTCGCAAACTCCGGATCGAGCGTGACGTCGAGCAGCCCGCCTTGGCCGTGGGCGGCGACGTCCGGCGCGTTGGCGACCTCGACGATCCGCTCCGCATCCGCCACCAGCAGCCGGCCCTCGCGTTCGGTGACCAAGAAGCGGCCGTCAGGAAGGAACGCCAGCCCCCAAGGGCTCTCGAACGGACCTGCTGCCCGGGTCACCTCGATCGGCCCGGCGGAGCTGTCAAACACTTGCGTTTGCGCCGCCACGGGGGCGCTCACCAGCGTTAACGCCGCTGTGATCATGGCGGCGGTTGTGCTGTTTGTCAGGCTGGAGGGAAGGGATGTCATGCCCATATCCTTTTGCGCCAAGTCGTTAGCGTCAGTTTTGCCCCGATTTATGTGACCGATATAAGGTTGCGGCTTGGGGCCGTTGCGGCCACTTGGTTAACGCGCCAGCGGATGTAGGGGAAGCGCATACAATGGAGGGGCGGAGCGAAGCGCTGACGTTGGTGGAGATCATCGACGCCCGGGACAATCAAGGCGCGGCGATGGCGGCGCGAGATTGGGGCTATGCTCAGTGGGGCGCCGGAAACTTAGCGCGCACGGAGCACGCGGCTTGGTTTCAGCAGACTTTTCTGAAGTCCCCGATGCTTGAGGCCGCGGTTCCCGTCTGTCTCGTGGCGCTGGTCGAGGGCGCACCGGCCGCCACAGCTTGTCTCGTGGGAGATGACGGTCTCGGCCCGCCTTATGACCCTATCGCCGGCGCCACGCCCTGGATCGCCTCGGTCTATACCGCCCCAGCCTTCCGCAGGCGCGGTCTGGCCGCCCACTTGGTGCGGGCATGTTTGGACCGGTTGGCGGCGGTGAGCGTCGACCAAGTGTATTTATACACCCCGGACCAACAGAGGCTCTACGCCAACCTTGGGTTTGAGGCCGTGGCCCTAGCGCGCACGCGCCAGGGGGAGGAGGTGACGGTGATGTGGCGGCGGGTGTCGCCTTAGATCCTTAAGATCCCTCCCGCAGCCAAACGGCGGCCTCCAGCGCATAATAGGTCAGAACCGCGTCGCAACCGGCGCGCTTGAAGGCGGCCAGGGACTCCAACGCCGCCGCGCGCCGGTCGAGCCAGCCGTTCTGCGCCGCCGCTTCGATCATCGCATACTCGCCGGAGACCTGATAGGCGCTCACGGGGCAGGCGAACTGCTCTTTGGCTCGGCGGCAGATGTCGAGATAGGGCAGGCCGGGTTTCACCATCACCATGTCGGCGCCTTCCAGCAGGTCGCCCTCGATTTCGCGCAGCGCTTCGTCGGTATTGCTCGGGTCCATCTGATAGGTCTTCTTATCGCCCTTCAGCGCCCCACTGGCGCCGACAGCCTCTCGGAACGGGCCATAGAAGCTGCTGGCGTATTTGGCGGCGTAGGACAGGATGATCACGTCGGTGTGGCCGTCGGCCTCCAGCGCGTCCCGGATGGCGCCGACGCGGCCGTCCATCATATCAGAAGGGGCGAGGATGTCGGCGCCAGCTTCGGCCTGGGCCAGAGCCTGCTTGACCAGCGCCTCGACGCTTTCATCATTTAGAATGCGCGCTGGCTTACCGGCGCGCTCTTCCACCAACCCGTCATGGCCGAGCGCGTTGTAAGGGTCCAACGCGACATCCTGCATCACGCCGATTTCCGGCACGGCGTCCTTAATAGCGCGGGCTGCGCGGCAGACGAGGTTCTCAGGGTTCCATGCCTCGGAGCAGTCGCGGGTCTTTTTGTTCGGCTCCGTATAGGGGAACAGCGCCACGCAGGGCACGCCATAGCGCGCAGCCATCTCCACCTTGGCTGTGGCGACGTCGATGGTCATGCGTTCGACCCCTGGCATGGCCGCGATCGGTTCGGTGCGGTCGACGCCTTCAATCAGGAAGATCGGCCAGATCAGATCGTCGACGGTAACGTTGGTCTCTCGCACCAAGCGTCGGCGCCAGTCTTCGGCTCGGAGGCGGCGCGGGCGGGCGTGTGGGAAGGGAGCGAGGGGCATGGTTGGCGTTCCTGTGGCGCATGCGGAGTTTTGTGCGAGTCTTCCGCCTCCAGCGCCAGGGCGCAAGGGCCGACGCATCTACAAAAATCAAAGTTAAAGTTGTGATCCTTGTGGGCGATTGGCTTTAATTACGATTGCATGATGTAATATCGCAACGCATATATAGAAATGATGCAATGCAATATGCTCACAGCGTGAACCATCGTATGAAATATTCGTAATATTTGTAGCTAATTTTGGTATATTTTTCGGAAAGGGTTGCGTTCACCCTAACTTTGCCCTCAAGATATTGTGGTGGCGGGCGATATGTGCTAAGAACGAAAGTAACACACTAGAATGGAACAGGGACTCACTCGCTCGCGCAGGCCACTCTTTGTTATTGGAGGCTGTCGAGCATGGTGTTGTTGGCGAAACCTGGGCCGCGATTTCGCGGTGTAGTCTGGGGTACGGCGATTGTAGTTGGGGCTAGCGGCAGTTTTGCTGTGACGGGCTCGGCTGAAGAGATCGTATTCGCGACCTTTTCTGCGGAGCAAGTGGCCGCTTCCTATGATTTCGACCAAACTCCCAGTTCAAGCGATCTCGATGTCGCCGCCGTGGTGGGATTAACGGGTCGCAGCGATCTTGACATCATGCGAGACTCGCTCTCCGAGCGGATGCCGGACGGCACTCAGTTTGTCAGCGACACCAGGGGCGTCAGCGCCCGGCCCATCAATGGCGACGCCCGCTTCCTGGCGGCGAAAATTCCACTCTCCGGCGATGAGAATGAAGGGTTCTACGTCACGCTCGGTTTCGGTAAGGACCGGGAGATGAAGGACGCCAGCGATCGCCGCCTCGCAAACAAAGTGGTTGCCGGTTTCCGCTATCCGATGGGGGAGCAAGGCGAGGCCTTTGCCGAATATCGCCAAGTGCGCGGCTTTGATTGGAAAGGCGTTAGCGCTCCAGAGCATCAAATCAGCGTTGGCTTCACCCTGAACTTCTGATCTGCCTCGAAAATCACTCCAAAGGGTCGACAGGCGGCGATCGGCGTTATCTCTCACTCGGACCTGACCACGGGAGGGAGCGATAGATGGCGTGGGATTGGGCCGATGTCTTTGGCGAAATCTGGTTTTGGGCGCTGGCCGGGATATTATGGGCTCGCGCGGCCTTCTCTGCTTATGGCGCCCCTCGTCAAGTGATCGCCGCCGCTATGGTCGAGCCGGGCGCTGCTGACTTCGCGCGTGATCTGGTGCGGTACCGTCTTGGACCTGGGTCGTCCACGCCGCGGGGTTTGACGGCGCTTAGATTGCCCGCGCTTGGGGCGTTGATTGGCTATGGCGTGCTCGCCTCGGTTCAGGGCGACGCGCTATGCTTGGCGTTGCTCGCGAGCTTGACCCCTATCGCCATCGTCACTCTCAGTTTTGAGGGCCGCGTCGCCGCTGCGGCGCAGGCCGCCGTGGATGAGGCTGGCCGCGCCGCTTTCGCTGATGTGTTAGAGCAAATTTGGCGGGTGCGCCTCGCCGCTGTCGTTGGGTCGATCTTGCTCACATTGATCGCGGCGGCGGTCACACGGCCCACATAAACCATCGTTCGCCGCGCCCTCTCTGCGAACTCCCCCTCGATCTAAACGCTTGTTCAGGGCATGATACGCGTGAGGGTTTCTTTTTCTCGCGCGGCGTCGCATTAACCAGAAGCGGCTGATCGTGCCGCACAACTGGCTGAATTGAGCAGGCGCATGTCCGATACCAATCCGATCTCCGGCGCGGCCCAGGCCGAAGACATACTTTTCGAGCGTCGTGGACGGCTGGCGTTGATCACTTTGAATCGTCCCGACAAGATGAACGCCTTGACGCACAACATGATTTTGAGCCTCGACGCCCAACTTCGCACCTGGGCGGGGGACGACTCGGTCGAGGCGGTGGCGATTCGCGCGGCGGAAGGTAAGGCGTTCTGCGCCGGGGGGGACATACGCACGCTGTATGAGCAAGGCCTTGAGGATGGAAGCAAGAATTTCCAGTTCTACTCCGACGAATATCGCCTCAATCACCGGATCAAGAATTACCCGAAACCCTATATCGCGCTGCTCGACGGCGTGGTGATGGGCGGCGGCGTCGGGATTTCTATCCATGGCCGCTATCGTGTCGCTGGAGACAACGTCTCCTTCGCCATGCCGGAATGCGGCATCGGCCTGTTTCCGGATGTCGGCGCCACTTTCTTTCTGCCGCGCCTGCCCAATCATTTCGGTCTGCACATGTCGCTGACCGGCCAGCGTCTCGACCCGACCGAGGCGATTTACGCCCATGTGATGGATTACCTCACCCCGTCGAACCGGATCGAGCTGATCGTGGATCAGCTCGCCGCCGCCGACTATGAGGACGCGCCGGACGAAGTGATTTGCGAGATCCTGGCGATGAACGCCATCGCTCCACAGCCGCCGAAGATGCGCGAGCATGGCGAAGAGATTTCCGAGGCCTATTCAAAAGAAACCTTGGAGGAGATCCTGAGCGCCCTCGACGGAGGGACGCCCTGGGCGCAGCAGCAGGCGGCCATCATCCGCTCGAAATCGCCGATTTCCCTACGCTACGCCTTTCGCGCCTATCAGCTCGGCGCCGAGCTGGCCTTCGACGCCTGCATGCGCCTGGAATACCGCCTCGCCCGCGCCTGTATGACCGGCCATGACTTCTATGAGGGCGTGCGCGCGGTGATCATCGATAAGGACAACGCGCCGAAATGGTCCCCGGCGCGGTTGGCTGATGTCACTGACGCGGCGGTGGCGGCGGCGATTGAGCCGTTGGGCGCCGAAGAGCTGCGGCTAGATTAAGCAGGCTCCGGCGGTTAACGCCCGCCGGCCCGTCTTTCTTTTCCCTGACTCTCTCAGATCTTTCTTGCCACGCCGCTGAATGACGGCGCGGCGCTTGATCTACGCGCAAGGCGCGTGGTCAAGTGGGCCCGCGCCGCCAGAGCGCCGCCCTAAGTCGGGGCGAGGACAAGCTTTGCGACAGGGGAAAAGCATGACCGGACCGCACGTCGCGGCCCTCAGAGTGTCTGGCGTCAGCCATGCCTTCGGTGCGAAACAGGCTTTGTCTGAGGTGTCGTTCGAGGTGCCTCCGGGCTCCTTCACCGCGCTATTGGGGGTCAACGGCGCGGGCAAGAGCA
>JAHQVS010000147.1 GCA_019634215.1 Paracoccaceae bacterium
CTCCCGGCCACGGCCGAGATGTGGCGGCGGTATATCGCTGAAAAAGACGCTTCTGAGCTTGGCCTGGAGGCGTTTGACGACTGTGATGAGGAGATCCGGGACGCGGTCGCCAAAGTGGCGGCGGTGCAAAACGACAGCGCTGAATTCACCGAGACCTGCTTAACGCTGACGCGCAGCTACGAAGACTTGATCTCCCGCTTGTTCAGCCAGGGTCAAGACCCGGATCTGGCGCTCCATCTCGCGGAAAGCCATATCGGCCGCACCTACGCCTGCGTCGGCCGCGCTCTGGGCTGGTTCACCTCTCTGGCGCCCGGCACCATGCTGTCGGTCAACATCCATCAGGGGCGCGTGTGGCAGAAACGATAAAGATCGCCTCATGCTGCTATTGCGGCGCCCGTGCGGCGCTGACATTGGGCGACGTTTCCCGGGACGGCTTCACCCGCCATGAGCTGGCCTGCGCCAACTGCGGCGCGCCCATCAGCATGCTGAAACGTCTGAAGGTGGAGGCAGCGCCCACCCCGGTCCGGCGCCCCCAACCCCAGCGAAACCGCGCCACCCCGCAGCCCTTCGCCAAGTCACCGCGAAAAGCGCCACCGCGAAAAGCGCCGCCGAAAAAAAAGAAACGCCGCTCCCCGAAACGGCGGCGCTACTCTTTTGTGGAGATCCTGGATGATCTGTTCGACGATCTGGAAGATTTGTTTGATTAACACCGCCTGACGCTCCTGATCGTGAAAGACGCCATGACCCTCCAATCCCTGCGCCAAGAACTCGCCCAACGCGGCCTCGATGGCTTCCTCGTCCCCCGCACCGACATGTATCAGGGAGAATATGTCGCGGCCTGTGACGAGCGGCTCGCCTGGATCAGCGGCTTCACCGGCTCCGCAGGGCTGTTGGCGGTGCTGAGCGATCGGGCGGCGTTGTTTGTTGACGGGCGCTATGAGCTACAGGCCGCCAATCAGGTCGACACCTCGCAAATAGAGGTGGTCGCCATCCGGGAGACCAAGCCCTCCGATTGGCTGGAGAAGGCGCTATCAGAGATCAACGGCGACGGCGCTGTTTTGGGCGTCGACCCATGGCTGCACGCTACCGCCGAGCTGGCGCGTTATGGCGGCGCCTTGGAGAAAGGCGGGGCGCGGATCGAACGGTTGGAGAGCAACCCGCTCGACGCAGTTTGGGCCGATCGCCCGGCGCCGCCAGATGGCCTCGCCTGGGTGCATCCGCTGATCTATTCCGGCGCCTGCGCCGCCGAAAAGCGGGCGCAGCTCGCGGAGAGTCTGCGCAAGGATGGGTTAGACGCCGCCTTCCTGCATGCGCCGGAGAGTGCCTGCTGGCTGTTAAATTTGCGTGGAAGCGACGTTCCCCGCACTCCGATCCTGCGCGCTCAAGCGCTGATCCACGCCGACGCCAAGGTGACTCTGTTCGCCAATCCCGCCCAACTGGACGAGAGCGCGCGGCGGCATCTCGGCGACGCAGTCACTATCATCATGCCCACAGACGCCGTGGCCACTCTGGCCGCCCTCAATGGCGCCAAGGTCGCAGTTGACAAAAACGCCGCCCCAGCCGCCGTCGGCGCGGCGCTGGAGGCTGCTGTGGCCACGATTGAGTGGCGTCAGGAAATCGCCCAGGGGCCGAAGGCGCGGAAGAACACGGTGGAAGTCCAAGGCGCCCGCACCGCCCAACTCCGGGATGGGGCGGCGCTGTCGACCGCCCTGGCGTGGATCGACCGTGAGGCGGCGACGGGGCGGCTGGATGAGCTGACAGTCTCGGCCAAACTCACGGAAATCCGCACGGAGACCGCCAAACGCCTTGGCTCTGAGCTGCGCGATCTCAGTTTCGACGCCATCGTCGGCTTTGGCCCGAACGGCGCCATCGTGCATTACCGGGTCGACACCGGCAGCAATCGCCCGATCCAAGGCGACGGGCTATTGTTGATCGACAGCGGCGGGCAATACCCGGACGGCACCACAGACGTCACCCGCACTGTGGCCGTCGGCGCGCCCTTGCCAGAGGCGGTCGGCCCCTACACCAGGGTGCTGAAGGGCATGATCGCGATCTCCGAGCTGCGCTTCCCCCCAAAAACAACCGGACGCGACATCGAAGCCTTCGCGCGCGCAGCGCTCTGGCAGGCCGGTCTCGACTTCGACCACGGCGTCGGCCACGGGGTCGGCAGCTATCTCAGTGTGCATGAGGGGCCGGCGAGCATTTCACGCCGCAACACCGTCGCATTGGAGGCGGGGATGATCCTCTCCAACGAGCCCGGCTATTACCGCGTCGGCGCGTTCGGCATCCGGATCGAAAACCTTGTGATCGTCCAGGAAGCTGACAAGCCGGAGGGCGGGGATCGGAAAATGCACGGCTTTGAAACCCTGACCCTGATCCCGATCGACCGCCGCCTGATCGATGTTGCGATGCTCACCACAGACGAGCAGGCGTGGCTCGACGCCTATCACGCCCGTGTGCTGCGCGAGGTCGGCCCATTGGTCGATGAGGCGACACGCATCTGGCTGCAATCCGCCTGCGCGCCGCTTTCATCAATCGGTTAATCTTGGGAGTAGCCTTCCTCCCCCATCAGGCCGGGCGCGGTATCGGCCCCATGTCCTTCGGCACCTGATAGCCCTTCTGAACCGCCGGGCGATCCAGCACACGCACATACCAATCGCGAACGTTCGGAAATTCGTTCAGATCAATCCGCTGCCACTCATAGCGCGAGGCCCAGGGCCAGATCGCCATATCAGCGACGGAGTACTCGTCGACGACATACTCCCTCCCCTCCAGGCGCGTGTTCAGCACGCCATAGAGACGCTTAGCCTCCTTGCCGTAGCGTTCCTCGGCGTAGGGCGCCTTGCCAGGGTTGAATTGCAGGAAGTGATGCGCTTGGCCCAACATCGGGCCCCAGCCTCCCATCTGCCACATCAACCACTCCATCGCCTCCCAGCGCTTCGGGCCGCTTGGCAGAAATTTCCCATGCTTCTCAGCGAGATAAAGCATGATCGCCCCGGTCTCCATCATGTTGATCCCGGCCTCATGATCAACAATCGCCGGGATCTTATTATTGGGGCTGATCTTCAGGAACTCCGGCGCGAACTGCTCGTCCTGACCGATATTGATAGAGTGCACGTTGTAGGGAACGCCCAGCTCCTCCAGCATGATGGAGACCTTGCGGCCGTTCGGTGTGGTCCAGGTATAGAGATCAATCATGGCGAGCCCTCCCGTCGTGGCGATTATTGGCGGCTGGTTTTGGCGGTGATCCTTGGCGATGGTTGCTCAACCGCCAAAGGCCTTGCGCATCCTTCGATAAACCAAAGAGCAGCGCGGATGCTTCAGTTAACCACGGATGTAGCGCGCGTACGGCAGAACCGCCACCGATAACCGCGCGGCCTTAGATCAAGGTCTTGAGATCCGCCTCAGGGTCCGCGACGCGCGCCGGATCGGGAGACACGCCTGCCTCCAACCAGCGTTTAGCGGTCATATAGGCCCGGGGGTCGTTCATCGCGTCGACGGCCAGCAACCGCTCGCCTTGGAAGCACCACACCGACTGGCTCTCCGGCGTCCGCCCTGGGCGCGTCACAACATGGTCGACACCAGTGGATAGACCGGCGATTTGCAGCTTCACATTATACTGATCCGACCAGAACCAGGGTGTCGGAGCGTAGGTTTCGCCCGCGCCCATCATGGCGCATGCCGCGACAGCCGCCTGATCAATCGCGTTCTGCACACTTTCCAACCGGATGCGCCCTTCGCCGTACGGGAAGAAGGCGCAGTCTCCAGCAGCGTAGATATGAGGGTCGCTGGTCCGGCCTTGGGCGTCGACGACAATCCCATTCTCCACCGCCAGCCCCGCAGATTCAGCCGCCTCAACGTTCGGCGACACACCGACGCCGACCAACACGAAGTCGACCTCCAACGCCGTTCCGTCCGACAAGACCGCCCGGGCGACACGGCCATTCGGCCCAAGCTCGAACCTCTCAAGGCCGACACCGCAGCGAATGTCGACGCCGTGGTTTGTGTGCAATGCATGAAAATAAGCGGCGGTCTCCGGCGGGGCCACCCGCGACAACAGGCGCGCCGCCATCTCAACCACGGTGACCTTCAGCCCCCGCTGCGCCGCCACCGCCGCCGCCTCCAAGCCGATATAGCCGCCGCCGATCACCGCCACCCGGCGACCCTCGATGAACTCGCTTGTCATGGCGTCAATGTCGGCGATCGTGCGCGCAGGATACACGCCCGGCGCAGCTCCCCCGATCGCTTCGGGCAACAGACGGGGGCGGGCGCCGGTGGCCAGACCCAACTTGGCGTAAACCAAGCTCTCGTCCCCATCCAAAGTGATGCTCTTGGCGTTTGGATCGATACCGGTGAGACGCGTGCCCCAGCGGGTCTCGACTTCCATGTCGCGATAATAGTTTGGCGGGCGGAAGAACAATCGTTCCAACGCCATCTCGCCCAATAGATATTTCTTGGAGAGCGGCGGTCGTTGATAGGGCTGGATCGGTTCTTCGCCAATCAGAACCAGCCGGCCTTCATAGCCCGCCCCGCGCAAGGCCTCGATCCAAGATTGACCAGCTTGCCCGCCGCCGACTACGACGATCGGCCCCTCTTCCAGCGAGCGCCCCTCCGCGCCATCCTGCTTAGACATCCGTCTCCAAACATCAGAAACAGGCGCTTTCTAGAACAGAACGCGCCGACCGTGGCTCATTCCAGCGAGATTAACCGCTGGAGGTCTCCACCGCCAAATCTTTCGCCTCTTCGCGCAGCGCTTGCACGGCGCGGGCAGCGTCCGGGGTCAGCTCAACGCCGGGGATTTCGAAGGTCTTGGTGATGTCGACCCAGGCGCTATCTTCCTTCTTTCGCATGACGTTACCGTCAAATTCAGCGCCTTCCTCTATGGCGAGGCGTTGATAAATCAGGTCGCCCTCAAACTCTGAGCCCTCGGCCAACCTGATCTTGCGGGCGGTGATCCGTCCAGCGGCGTGGCCGGCGATGGTCGCGTTCTCAGCGATGATCTCGCCCTTGAAGCGGGCGCCGGAGCCGATGGTGACGCCCTTGGCGCAGACCACCCCGTCAACCTCACCGTGAAATTCGATTTCGCCGTCGGTCAAGATCGACCCGGTTATTCTCAGCTCACGCTGCAGCACGGTCCGTCCGGCGGCGTCGGCCTGACCTGAACCGCCCGCTTTGCCTGCCCCCGGTGCGCTCGCGGGGGATCCGCGTTGAGAGCGATCGGAAAACGCCATGGCCAAAAACTCCATCCGTCATGTCAGGGGACGGCGTCACGCCGTCAAATACCTACTTACGTCAGCGAGCGTATCACGCCACCCCGCGCAGAAACCAGAGCGTCGACTGTATCCTTGGGATGTGCGCGAGAATCCATCCCCAATGCGCTCTCTTTCGCTCACTAGAAACTTAATCAACTCCCTATGACCACAAAATTGGGTCGGGTGACGACTGTAATCCCAAAAAACATGCGGAAAACTCACCGAAAATAGCGACCTGACGCAAGTGCGCCGCTATAGCCGCAGCAGAGCGCGCAGGCGATGACCGCGCGCTCGCACTCAACCAGCAAAGATGCTTGACGGTTTGGGAACCCGCCAACACATCAACCATACGCGCGACCCGGTCGGGCGAGGCCAGAAAAGAGAGGATGCCAAGATGATCAGCGTTGGCGAAAAACTACCTGAGATGGAAGTGGTGCTGGCGACGGCGAACGAACCGGACATGCAGCCGTTAAGCGCGCTGTTCGGCGGTAAGAAGGCGGTTCTGTTCGCTGTGCCCGGCGCCTACACACCGACCTGTCACGCCAACCACATGCCCGGCTTTATCGCCGAGTTCGACGCGATTAAAGCCAAAGGCGTGGCCGAGATCGTCTGCCTGTCGGTCAATGACGTTTTCGTCATGAAGCGTTGGGGCCAAGACACCGGCGCACTCGGCAAAATCCACCTTATCGCCGACGGCTCCGCAGCCCTGACCAAGGCGCTCGGTTTGGAGTTGGACCTGACCGCACGCGGCCTTGGCGTGCGCTCGACACGCTACGCCATGATCCTTGATGACGGCGTGGTCAAGGAGCTGATGGTGGAGGAAAGCCCTGGCCAAGCCGAGGCCTCCAGCGCCGCGTCGGTGCTCGCGAAACTTTAAACGCTGGGCGGGGCAACCTCCTGAATTAATAATATTTTCCCTGGCCGCGCCGTCGCGTGGCCGGGCTCTCCTCTCCCGAGACGGCCTATTGACCGTGAACGGCCGCAAGGCCAGAAGTTTCGCTCGGGTTTGATTCAGATTCGGCCATTTCCGCCCAGGATATGCGCAGAGGAGAATGAGGTGAGCGGCTCTCGACAGTTCAGCGTCGGCGATTGGGCGTCTCAGCGCGCACCCAACCTCAGCGACATCGAAGCGCTGACCCGTGAGGCGTTCGCGCGGTTGCCGGAAGCCTTTCGCGCCCGGTGTGAGAACGTCGCGATCCTGGTTGAGGATTTTCCCGACGACGCCACCCTGGATGCGATGGAGATTGAAAGCGATTACGATCTGCTCGGCCTCTATCACGGCGTCGACCTGACCCAACAACAAACCCTCGACGCACCGGTCGATGTGAACCGGGTCTTCCTCTATCGCCGACCGCTCCTCGATTATTGGGCGGAGTATGATGAAAGCCTCGGCGATCTCGTCACCCATGTGTTGGTGCACGAGATCGGGCATCATTTCGGACTATCCGACGAGGAAATGGAGTCGATCGAGGAGGCTGCGCTGTAAGGCTCGTTCGCCTTCAGAGCTTATCCATCCGCTCCGCCAGCTTGAGGTCCAGCTCGCTCAAACCATCGACGTCATGGGTCGCAAGCGTGACATCGACGCGGTTGTAGACATTGAACCATTCCGGGTGATGGTTAAGCTTCTCAGCGTGCAGCGCTGACCGGCTCATCCAACCGAACGCCTCGATGAAATTCTTGAATTTAAAGGATTTCTGGACTGCCTCACGCCCCTCGACAAGGGTCCACCCCGAGGCCGCCAGCGCCGCCAGCGCCGCCTCACGGTCCGCGCCTTCCAATTTCACCGCCGCCATGGCGTCTCCCCTGCGTTAACCCACCCGAACCGTCACGCCGCCGCCGCTTCGCTTGGACCGCGAAGCGGGCGGGTGACCTCCACCAGAATAAGCCCCCCAGCCATTGCCGCCTGCAAAGCAGCGGAGAACAACGACAACTCGCCCATTGGCATAAGCAGTTGCAGCCCAGACGTCCCCCCGGCCACCGCAGTCGATAGGGCCGGCAACAGCACATACAACGTCACCAACATCACCACCGCCGCCCAAAGCCCTCGACCATCCGAGGCGCGCAGACCGGCCCAAACGCAGATCAGCATGTCGCGCAACAGAAACATCAATGCGCTGGCGATCAACCAGGCCGCAGAAATATCAATCTCACTTAAGATCAACTTGCGGATGTCGTCATCCGAGGCGGTTTCGCGTAGAATCTCCAGTGCGAACGGGGCCAGCGCCGCGGTCGCGATCCAGGCGTAAAGCCAAGCCGGGCCAGCGGTCAGCGCTCGCAGATCCGCCGTCCCCCAGCACCGGAGCCAGGCGCGATACTCGGCCAACCGATGCGGCTCTAACAGCGCCCCCGCATAACAAGCCGCCGCCATCGCCGCAGCCGCAGAAAACGCCCAAACCTCCGGGCGCCATCCAGCCACGAAAACCGCGACCCAAACCAAAAACGCCGCCCACGGCAGCGCCGAGGTGCGCATGGCGAAGGCGCGCCGCATCTGGTGATAGCCGCCATACAGCGCCCAGAGCCCGAACACGCCTGCGAACAACGTCAAGGCGAGCGAGCCCTCCAGGCTCAGACCCCACCAATCCATCACCAGGGTCTCCACCATGCGCCCTTCTATCATGTTCGGCATCGCCTTCTCCACCGCGACAGCCTGCACGATGATGGTCAGCGCCACACCAGCGCCCAGCCCCACCAATTGGAAAAAGGTGGCGTCGAACGCGCGAGGGCGATCCTGGCCGTTCAGGGCGAGCAGCCCGGCGAAGAATGCGGTGGCGAACACCAGAAAAGCGCAGGCGATCTCAGCGACGATCGCGGCGGGAGTGATATTATAGCCCAGGGCCAAGGGCCCAAAATTCGCATTGGAAGGTTGAATGGCGGGATAGACCGCAATCTGAACAGCCACACAAAACAGGATCAGCGCCCACACCGCGCTCGGCGCGCCAAACACCTTGCCGATGGTCATGGCGCCAGGGCCGAGCCCCGAAAGACGCTGTTGGTCCCAGGTGCGCTCCCGCAGCTCGCCAGCCACAGCGTCCGCCGCTTTACGCGCCCCCCAAAAAGTCACGGCGGCGAGGATGATCCAATGGGCGGTCACGAACAGCGCCACCGGCGCGCCGTCGCCATTATCCGTAAACGAAATCATCAGCAACAGAGCCGGCACCCCGAGCGCCGCCGCCAAACGCAGCGGGCGGCACTCAATCCATATATTGCGGATAAGTTCCGGGTTGGACAGCGACGCCATACCATATATTCCTTATGAGGCGTTGTTTCGCGCCGGCGGCGCCGAGGCGGCGGGTTCGAAATACGCATCGGCGAGGCGTCGCTTGCGCGGGGCGAACTCCGTCACCGGCAGCTTGGCGGCGACCAACGCCGCAAGCGCCGCCGATTTCACCGACGGCTTTGCCGACACCCTGATCTGCGCAGCGCCATCACCGGCGGCGAGCACCTCAGCCAGCGGAGCGCCCTCATCTCCGCCTGAACTCAACGCATCCCGCAGCGCCTGTGGCAGCCCCTTCACGGGCCCATCGAACACCACGGTGACGATCTCCATCGCGGCGGCGGGCTCAGCGCCCAACGCCTCCACCCGCGTCACCCGCCCAGCTTTCATAACAGCGACCCGGTCGGAGTAATCATCCAACTCGGAGAGGATATGTGAGGAGACTAGAATGGTCGCGCCCTCGGCCTTCAGCGCCAACAACAAGTCCGACAACACCCGCCGGGCTTCCGGGTCGAGACCGGAGGCGGGCTCGTCCAGGATCAACAGCCTGGGGTCCTTCATCAGCGCCTGGGCGATCGCCAAGCGCTGGCGCTGCCCGCGCGACATCTCCTCAGCGAGGCGCGGCAGCAGCGGCGCAATGCCCAACCGCTCCGCCGTCTGCTCCGCCCTCGACCGCGCCGCCGCCCAGGACAAGCCCGCACAGCGCCCGGCGTGGACCAAATGCCGCTCCGCCGAAAGGTCGTCGTAAAGGCCGATAAAATCAGCGGCGAACGCCACCATGCGATGCACCGCGCGCGGGTTGGCGGCGACGTCGATCCCGTCCACCCGCGCCACGCCCGATGTCGGCCGCTGCAACCCCGCCAAGATCCGCATCAATGTGGTCTTACCCGCCCCGTTCGCGCCCACCAATGCGGTGATCTCCCCGGCTGGCGCGGTCAGGCTCGCCCCATCAAGCGCGCGGGCGCGGGCGTAATCGTAAATCAGATTGTCGGCCTCAATCATCTGCGACGTCCAGTTCTCCCTGTGACGCCAAATGTAGGCGTCAACTTTCTTTTTTGAACGGGCTATGCTCGCTCAGCAATTCTATTTCATCTGCGACCGCCGCCCGCTCATGATCGAGATATGTCTCGACGGCGTGGCGGAATTGCGGATTGGCGATCCAATGAACTGAATAGGTGGCGGCGGGCAAATAGCCCCGCGCCAGTTTATGCGCGCCTTGCGCACCGGCCTCAACCCGCTTCAACCCCATACGAATCGCAATGTCGATCGCCTGATAGTAACAGGCCTCGAAATGCAGGCAGGGATGGTCCTCGACACAGCCCCAATAGCGGCCATAGAGCGTCTCCCGCCCGATGAAGTTGAGCGCTCCGGCGATCCACTCCCCCTCGCGGCGGCACATCACCAAGGCGATGTCGTCGCGCAGGGTCTTCTGGGCCTGTCGATAAAAATCACGGGTGAGGTAGGGGCTGCCCCATTTGCGGCTGCCGGTGTCTTGGTAAAACCGCCAAAACGCCCGCCAATGCTCTTCCTTGAGATCATCGCCGCTGAAAGTGACGATCTCGACGCCGCTCTCCAGCGCCCTCTCCCGCTCCTTGCGCACCTGCTTGCGTTTGCGGGAGGCCAGCGAGGCGAGGAAATCATCGAAGCTGGCGTAGTCTTTGTTTTCCCAATGGAACTGCTGATCTTGCCGTTGCAATAGCCCCGCAGCGCCGAGCCGCGTCCACTCCCCCTCGGTGCAAAAGGTGATGTGGAGCGAGGACAAATCATTCTCCTGCGCCAACTGGCACGCGCCCTGAACCAATGCCAGCTCAATGGTCTCGGCGGGGATGCCGGCGTCAGCTCGGGCGAGCAGCCGCCGCCCGCTCGCGGGCGTGAAGGGGGCGGAGCATTGCAGCTTAGGGTAATAGCGCCCCCCAGCGCGCATGAAGGCGTCGGCCCAGCCATAATCGAACACGAACTCACCCTGGCTGTGGGTCTTGGCGTAGAGCGGCGCGACGCCGATCACCCCGCCGCAGTCATCCTGGGCCACCAGATGGTGCGGCGCCCATCCCGTCTCCGCCGTCGCCGAGCCGCTGGCCTCAAGGGCCAGCAAAAAACGGTGGGTGGTGAACGGAGACTCGGGCCGCCCCCCCGCCTCTGTTCCGGGCGTTGCGCATCGATCCCAAACATCGGGATCAATCTCCTCAATCGCGTTCAGCACCCTGATCGCGATAGTTCGTTCGCTCATGCAACCTGTCCTGACAACGCCGACGGACCGACTCGGCACGTCTGATGCTGCGGCTGAAGGCCGCCACGTCAAGGCGCGTGCTCCCGACCGCCCTGGCCGCCTTACACCACGCCAACACCACCGCCACCGCTGCCGGCGCCCGGCGCCGTCAGGGGCCAAGCATCCGGCAATTGGCCTGCGCGGTTCGACAAGATCGACAGCAGATCATCGTTGACGGTCTGCAACCCGCTGGTGTCGATATCCGTGCGGCCAATGCTGTCAAAGAAATCATTCAGCGCCGCCCGCGTCTTACGGCCGATCAAGCCGTCGACACCCCGAGCGTCAAGCTCGCCGAAATACACCAGATACACCTGCGCCTGCCGCACCTTCCAGTCCGGCAACCGACCCGAAGTGGAGTAGAGTTGATAGGCCGCCTCCAGGCGGGTGTCATACTTATTCTTAGCGAAGGAGGGACCATTGTAGCGGCGGGCGAAAAACGTCCAGTCGCGGCGCTGCATCGGTCGTTTCAGGCCGTTGCGGTCGATAAAGCGCGCCATGGCGGTGAGCTGTTCGCCCTCAGATTTCCGCGCCAATTCGACGAATTCGCGCACGCTGGAATAGTCCAAGTTTTCGGCGTTCGCCCCCATCACCTGCCCAATGCCCCAAGACGCGCTTTTCAACGCGGCGTCATAATCCAGCGCAGCGGCGCGGGCCAGTCGGCTATATTGTTGCGATGAGGCGCCATACCCACCAAATCTGGGATTGCTGATATCCCCATGCGAGGCGTCGAAAGCGCCGCCAGTTAATCGGCTGAAATAATGGCGCTCAAAAAGAATGGCGGGGGTGCGGTCAGCGAAGAAGCCGTAGCCACGGGTCTCCACCGACACCACCGCCCAGATATGCGCAGGCGTGACGCCGAGAAAGGTCGCGGTGTTCTCCACATCTTGCTGCGTGAGCGCCCAGCCAATCTGCATTTGCGGGCGCGGTGTCGGGCCTTCGGCCATCTCCCGGCCGGGACGAGGGGTGGGCCTCTCCGCGGTCACCGGACCTTGGCCGGGGCGGCGCGTCGGGGCGGGCGCAGTGGCGGGCGCCGGGCCGCCATCAATGTCCGGGCGCGGCCTCGGCGTTGGCGGTGGAGCCGTCACGGGCGCCCCGCCCGCTGAAACATTGTCGCCCCCTCTTGGGCGCGGCGTCGGGGTGGGCGCGGAGACCGGCGCTGCGCC
>JAHQVS010000148.1 GCA_019634215.1 Paracoccaceae bacterium
CCCCGAGCCGCCAGAAGGCATGACCGCTGAAAAGCTGTTCGACCGTGTGTTCAACGGCGCGACCGGCCGCGAAGGCAAATGGGTCTCCGGCGCCCGCATCCATCATCGCGAAGCGCCCTGGTCAATCGCTTATGGCCAGGCTGATGCCGGCCCGTTTTTCTACCATCTCGCCCTCTATGCGACGCGCCAGTTTCCGGACCTGTTCGAAATTGTCCCGCTCGGCGGCGACGCCGACAACCCAGATCCGCTGCCGGGCAATCGTGTGGCCACGATGAATTTTGTCAGGATTAAAGGGGAATGGTCGGAAAAGCAGAGCGCCGCAGTTGACCGTTTATTTGCCGCCGCGCAATCAGATGCTTTTACCAAAATACTTGAGAGACATGGTTTGAGGAGACCCGTCTCCCGAAACTGATTAGGACAGCGCGTTTCGCTCGCATGATCTCACGCTATGCCCTCTGGAACATATGCCGTTCGCACAAGCTCACGTCACTTGCTCCAGAGGTATGCTTATCCGCCAATTTTTCCAATCAAACTGGATCAGTTTGATTGGAATTGACTCTAAGCGAAGATAAAGTCATTTGCGCTCAAGTCGCTTTCCGAAAGGCCTATGAATCGGATCCACGTGTTATAATTGACATAGACAGTTACAACGTCGTCGAAATGGTCGTCGAAAGATAAATTCTCATAATCGATAGTAGACCACGCGCTGAGATCAACTTTGTCTACGTCAGGCTCAAAATCCCTGATTCTATTCCTGAAGGTGGCAGTGTTCTCGAACACAAAAGTGTCCGCTCCGCCGTCGCCCTTCAGATCGCTGCCATGGCCGGCAGTTATCAGCGTGTCGTTACCAGACCCTGCGAATAAGACGTTGTAACCATCACCGCCGTCAAGCAGGTCGTTGCCTCCTCCGTAATCGAAGATAAAGTCATCGCCTGCTCCGCCATAGAGAGCATCGTTGCCGGCTCCGCCGTATAGCGTGTCAGTCCCTTCGCCGCCGTAAAGCGTGTCATCGCCACCATCGCCGAATAACGTGTCTGCGCCGCTGCGGCCATCGAGGATGTCGTGGCCTGCTCCACCTTGAAAAAGATTTTGTGCGCTAGTGCCTCTGAAAGTATCCGAACCGGAGCCGCCAGAGATGTTCTCGATGCTGATATAGCTGTTGCCATACTGATCGCCGCCGCTCTCCAGGTCGATATTAAAGCTAAAGGACGACACCTCTGAGCGGATGATCTGGTAAGTGTCCACGCCATCTCCGCCATTGAAGACGTCGCTATTCCAGCCCGCGATCAGTGTGTCATAGCCAGCGCCGCCCTCCAGTGTGTCATCGCCCTTCCCGCCTTCGAGTATGTCGTTTCCGCCTCGACCTTGGAGGATATCGTTTCCATCACCGCCCCGGAAATAATTTCCGCCGTCAGTCCCTTTGAGAATATCATGTCCACGGCCAGCAACGATGTTCTCGATGCTGATGTAGCTGTTGCCGAATGTGTCGCTGCCGAGCTGTAAATCTATGTTGAAGCTGTAGGCCACCACCTCCGAGTTCAGGATGTCGTAAGTGTCGATGCCCTCCCCACCGTTGTAGAGATTGTTCAGGCCCCACCCCGCGAGCAGTGTGTCATTCCCGGCTCCGCCAAACAGGTCGTCATCGTCGCTCCCGCCGTCGAGAGTATCATTCCCATCCCCGCCATAGAGCCTGTCATTTCCGAGGCCGCCATAGAGTGTATCGTCACCGGCGCGGCTTTCGAGAAGGTCATCGCCAGCGAGGCCGTAGACCGTATCGTTTCCACCTTCGCTGATAAGCCAGTCGTTACCTAAGGTTCCGTACATCAGCACATCAACATTATTTTCAAAGTGAAAAAAATAATCAAAAGAGGGTGGTACCGCTACTGCTGTGCTAACCATTACTTTTTCATGCCTTGTACTGTTATGGACAATATACGTTTGTTGTTTAGATGTTGTGTTTTTTTCCACCTCCCACGGATCTCACCACTTGCTCATCAGCAAAGGGACCATGCTGATGGGTGGGATTCAAATAATACTTGGGAATAACGATCGCAACGAAAGAAATGAGGGAGTCGTATGTACAAACTAACGCCGGTGAAATATTTCAGCCATACAGCGTATTGCAATTCCTGAAATTGATTAATTGCCTATATTGAGTTTTTGTATTGACAAAATATTGCTGTATACTTTTAATTATATTGCTGTATACTTTTAATTAACTGCCTAGATATTTGCTATATAAAGAGCTGAGTGTCGAAAATTAAAAAAAATGAAGCGTTTTTTTACCTGAGTTAGGAAGAATATCGCCAATCAAATGCGCCGGGATAAATAAAGCGTAACGTTATCACATTCCCTAAAACATCAAAGCCGGACACTCAGGGTGTTTTGCAAAAAAATAGGCGGGATAAAAAACTATTTCACTCCCCGCTGATGGCAGAAATCAGCAGCTCACAGCAAGCAAGATAATGATTTTCAGGCCCATAGCGGGAGTTTTGACCGGGCAAAACTATATCGAGCAAGGTTGATTTAGTTCTGAACGGATAGAGGCCGACGCCCTCTTGGGTCGATGAACTTCACGAAAATGTGAATACATTATGGCGCCAACTCACTCTCAATCCAGCCTAACACCTCAGCCCCAGTCGGACGGTCCGAGGAGGACAGCCGCTCGATCAGCCTCCCTTCTCCGTCGATAAGATATTTATTAAAATTCCAACGCGGCGCGCCCGCTTGTTCCGCCGCCCAGGCGTAGAACGGATGCGCGCCCGCCCCCTTGACGCCGATGATCTCGGTCATGGGGAAATCGAGGTCAAAATTCACCTCGCAGAACTGTTTCACCTCAGCTTCTGACGCCAACTCCTGGTTGAAATCCTGCGACGGCGCGCCGATCACCATCAGACCCTGGCCGCGATAGCGCTCCCAAATCTCTTGTAGACCGGCGTATTGGCCGGTAAAGCCGCAGCGGGAGGCGGTGTTCACGACGATGATCGGGCGGCCAGCGAAGTCCGCCAACGCCAACGGCGCGCCGTCGATGCTGGTGAAGGTGAAGTCATGCGCGGAGACGGGCCGCTCAACCTCGCGCGCGGCTGCGGGACTGACCAGAAGCGCAAGCGCCACGCAAGTAGCCCATAAGCAAGCGGCCCATAAATTGGCGGGGATGGACGGCGAGAGTCTCATCTGCGTTAATCTCCTAATGTCCCGCCGCCCGATTTAAGCCGGACGACGAGGGCTGATACCCGGAAATTAGCGCCCCACACCCCATTTCAACCGGATTTATTGGCTCAGCAGGCCAGTGTTGGTCTCCACCGGGCTAACAGTCATAGAGTGCTTCTTGAGCATGTCATTCTCGTCAAACAGAATGGTCAGCTCTTTCTTGTGGCCGCGAGCGCCGGAGGCGAACAGATTCACCACGGGGATGAAGTTTTCGGCCTTCGCCTGCGCCTCAACGAATTCATACTTCCAGATGACGTTGCCGCCGTCCGTGAAAGACGTGGTGTTCGGCCCACCATAGAGGCCGCGCACATCAGGTTGGCTCATGCCGACCTCAAGTTTCTGAGCGACGGTGGCGCCAGTCTCTTCCTTCAGAGCTTGGTTGCCAGCGTTGGCGCAAGCCATTGCCATTCCGAGCAAAGCTGTCGCAGCGGCGAGTTTGATGATCCGCATTGGAAAATTCCCCAAAAATGTAAATTTAGACACCTCGTATTACCGTGTCATCTTGGGAAACTCAGGGCGGAATAAGTGTTTTTAGGTGGGCGTCGTTTTTAAGCCGTACCAATTACATTGATACATTGTGGTTACTGCGCCAGAGGGCTGACGTCGACCGGCGCAATTGGCGGCACATCCTTCAGGCTCGCAGGTAACTTCGGGTCCGCCTCCAGCTCAATGTCGATCCGCTCCGGGAAGTCGCTGGGCTTTTCCAGCTTGCCGGTGGCGGCCAGCGCCGCCAGCCCGCTGAGCAACGCGGCGGCTTCATTTTCCCCGGCGCTGAGCGAATTTTCCACGTGCCGCGCCGGCAGATAGCCATTGCGGGTGCAGTCGACCACCAGCGGCGTGCTGCCGGTGGGCGCCGGTGTCGTTCCAGGCGTCGACGCGACGCGGGCGACCAGTTCGCCGTTCTGCGACAGCTTACAGTCGGCCCCGTCAGGGTTGGTGGCGATGGTTATCGTCTCTGTCGGCGCCTCAAGCACCGAGGCGCATCCCACCGCGGCGGCGGCCACGAAATAAGAGAGGATCAATTTCGGCATCAGGCGCTCCAACTTATCGCCTGGAATTTTATCCAGGTCGTACGAGGTCAGCGGGTTTGGGCGGCGCGGTTAACCTTGCCGATCAGCCGCGCAGCGGCAACGGCTAAAGCGGATTGGCGGCGTCGAAAACCCGCTGAAACAGCAGATCGACTTGGGCGGTGTGGCGTTTGAGATCAAACAGCTGCGCAATCTCCTCAGTTGTGAGAAAACCCGTCACCTCTGCGTCGGATTGCAGTTCGCCCAGAAAGTCGGCGTCTAGCTCCCAAGTCTTCATCGCGTTGCGCTGGACCAGGGAATAAGCCTGTTCGCGGCTGGCGCCTTTTTGTGTCAGCGCCAGCAACACCGCTTGAGAGTGTACAAGCCCTTTCAGCCGGTCGAGATTGGCGCGCATATTATCGGGATACACCACCAACTTATCGATCACCCCGGTCAGGCGAGCGAGGGCGAAGTCGAGCGTCACGGTGGCGTCCGGCCCGATATTGCGCTCCACCGAGCTATGGGAGATGTCGCGCTCATGCCAAAGCGCGACATTCTCCATCGCCGGCAACGCCATTGAGCGCACCAGCCGGGCGAGGCCGGTGAGGTTTTCGGTCAAAATCGGGTTGCGCTTATGCGGCATCGCCGAGGAGCCCTTTTGGCCGGGCGAGAAATACTCCTCCGCCTCCAGAACCTCGGTGCGCTGCAAATGCCGGATTTCGGTCGCCAGCCGCTCGACGCAAGAGGCGATCACCCCCAACACGCTGAAGAACATAGCATGACGATCGCGGGGGATCACCTGAGTTGAAATCGGCTCGGGGGTCAGACCCAGCTTGCTGGCGACATGCGCCTCAATCTTGGGGGAGATATTGGCGAAGGTGCCGACCGCGCCGGAGATGGCGCAAGTGGCGATCTCGGCCCTCGCCGCGCGCAGGCGGTCGCGGCACCGGTCGAACTCTGCGTAGGCTTGCGCCAGCTTCAAGCCGAAGGTGATCGGCTCGGCGTGGATGCCGTGGCTGCGGCCAATGCAGATCGTGTCCTTATGTTCTCGGGCGCGGCGCTCCAGGGCGGCAAGCAGGCCATCGAGATCGCTGAGGAGAATGTCCGAGGCGCGGGCGAGCTGCAGGTTGAAGCAAGTGTCGAGCACATCAGAGCTGGTCATGCCTTGGTGAACATAGCGCGCCTCCGGCCCGACGATTTCAGCGAGGTGGGTGAGGAAGGCGATGACGTCATGCTTCACCTCACGCTCAATGGCGTCGATGCGGGCGACGTCGAATTCGGCGTCCTTGGCGGTCCAGATCTGACGTGCTGCCTCAACGGGGATCACGCCCAACTCGGCCATGGCGTCGGCGGCGTGGGCCTCGATCTCGAACCAAATGCGGAATTTGGTCTCAGGGGACCAAATCGACGCCATTTCCGGGCGGCTATAGCGCGGGATCATCGCGAGGCTCCATCAGGCGCGGCCCCGCTCCGGCTACGCCGAGGGCGGCGGGAACGCACGCTCCATCTAAAGTATGGGGGGCCGGGTAGCAGACCCAGGCGCGCTGGTCCAGACGCGCGCGACGCGGTAAAAGGCGGGAGCATGACCGAGCAACCGCCTTCCTTCGTCCGTGACCTTCCGCCAGAACCCGGGTGGCGAGGCTATTTTCTCGGAGTCTGGCGGGTGTCGCGGTGGATTTGGGACGCGCGGACAGGGGGAGAGGCCGAGATGACGGGCCTTTGCCGGTTCGAGCCGCTAGAGGATGCGGCGGGCGGTCTGCGGCAGCAGGAGAGCGTCGAAACCCTACTTGACGGTCGCCGTTATCCCGCGACGCAAACCTACCTTTGGCGATTTCCCTCTAGCGGCCCAATCGAGCTGCATTTTGCCGACAACCGGTTCTTCTGCGCCGCCGATTTGGGTCCATTTCACCCTGACGCCTCAGTTTCTCCCGTTGAGGCCAGGCTCAGCCATTTTTGCTCTCCCGACCAATATGATGGCGCCTTAGCTGTCGAAGCGGCGAATCTCTGGCGTTGGGCATGGCGTGTGACCGGCCCTCGCAAGAACTATCGCCTCGCCGCCGTCTATCAGCGCGCCGAAGCTGAGACCGTGATCTGAGCGCTTGATCTGAACGCTTGCCAACGCCGCCGCCCCCGATGCAGGGTGCGTCAACTTCACGACACTGAGTATGGGAAGCGATGATGGGTGAACAGCAAGCGCGTCAGGCGCGCGGGCGCGGCGAGAGCCGGGCGCGGGCGGCGGTGTTGAGCGAAGCGGCGTTCCAGGTAGACAGCGGCGCCGCGTTGTGGGCGAAGCGGGTCGCGTTGGTGATCTTGGGTGTCGCCGTGTTGGCGATTGCGGCCAAGGTGAAAGCGCCGATGTGGCCGTCACCGGTTCCAATCACCCTCGGCACCTTTGCTGTGCTGTCCATCGGCGCGGCTTACGGCCCGCAGCTCGGCCTTGTCACGATGCTGAGCTACCTCGTCGTCGGCGCGGTGGGTTTTGACGTGTTCGCCGGCTCTTCTGCTGAAAAGAACGGCCTCGCTTACATGCTGGGCGGCACGGGCGGATATCTGGTCGGCTACGTTATGGCCGTGTTCGCTCTGGGCTGGTTTGCGCGCCGTGGGTGGGATCGGAACGTGTTGCTCATGGCGGCCGCGATGCTAATCGGAAATGTGCTGATCTACGCTCCGGGGTTGGCTTGGCTGCAGTATTTGGTTGCGGGCGGCTTGTTCAACGCCGAGCAGTTTGCATCTCCTTTTGAGCAAACACTGGCATGGGGGCTGACCCCTTACCTGATCGGCGACGGGATCAAGCTCGCCTTGGCGGCGCTGTTGTTCCCGCTGCTGTGGCGCATGGTTGGAGACGCGCGCACCTAAATCTGGCATGATGCCAGCATGACTTTGACGGCGTTCTCTCCCAGCCGGCGGGAGGGCGTCGTCCCTTTATTCGAGAGCGCCCATTCCCTGCGGCGCCCCACGGGAGAACGCCCTTGAGCGAGAAGAAATACGACCCGTCCCACTTCGCGCTCGCAGGTTACTCTTACACCGAAAGCCTGTGCAACGCCTTGATTTTAAAGGGCGCTTTGTCCGAGAAGGAAAAATTCGTCATCCTTCAGGTCGCGGTCGACAGCCTGAACAGCAGCGACAATCCAGAGTTCAAGCTGGCGGCGCAGTTGATCAAGGATGTGAACGCGCATCTGACGTTTGATTGATTAGAGGCCGGTCGCGCGTGCGATTTTAGGCCGCCGGCCAAGGGGAGAGATGATGCGGCGGCGCCGCTCAGTCCTCCTTGGCGTTCGGGTCCGGGCAGGGACGCCAGCCACGATCTGTCAGCGCCTCGGCTGGCTGGAACTTGATTTTATAGTCCATCTTCGGGCTGCCCACGACCCAATAGCCAAGATAAACGAACGGCAGCCCGGTCTCCTCGGCGATAGCGATATGGTCGAGGATGATGAATTGACCGAGGCTGCGGCGATCTTCGTCCGGGTCGAAAAAGCTGTAGACCAACGATAAACCATCCGCGACAAGATCAGTGATGCAGACCGCCACCAGCCGCCCGTCCGGCTCATCCGCATCGACTTTGCGATACTCCACCAGCTTGGTGCGCACCGGCGTGTCTTCGACCATGGCGGCGAAGTCGAACATGTCCATGTCTGTCATGCCGCCGTCGGGATGGCGGGAGTCCAGATAGCGGGCGAACAGACGATATTGCTCTTGCGTCGCCCAGGCGTCATCAGCGCGGCGGATCAGATCGGCGTTGCGCTTTAGAATCCGCTTCTGCGACCGGCTCGGCGCAAAATCCCGCACCCGCACGCGCGTGGACACGCAGGCGTCGCAACCTGAGCAAGCCGGCCGATAGGCGATGTTCTGGCTGCGGCGAAACCCATGCGCCGCCAATTCGTCATGCAGCGCCGCCGCCTGCGGACCAGAGAGATTGGTGAACAGCTTCCGTTCCCGCTTGCCTTTCAAATAGGGACAGGGGCGGGGGCCGGTAAGAAAGAATTGCGATCGTAGGCTGCGATCGAAATGCGACATCGTCTGGTTCCATCCACGCCCATTCGGCGCCTATGGACGTTATGCGTCCTGCCGACGAATGCAATGATTTTGACGTACGTATTCAGTCAGATAGGGGGTGTAAGGGTGAAGCAGTCAACTATCCTTAAAGCTTGTGGACAACATGTCACTCCTCGCCGCCCTGAAGCTCGGAGGGGGCGATCACGATCTGAGAATCAACAGCGTCGATTTGGGACACCTCCTTCAGCGCATAGGGCGTTTGTTGCAGCAGCAGACGGATCGCCGCCAACCGCGCCCGTTTCTTACAGTCGGCGCGGATCACCCGCCAAGGCGCTTCAGGGGTGTGGGTGCGCGCGAACATCACGTCGCGGGCCGCGCTGTAGTCGTCCCACTTCGCCAGGGCGGCGACATCGATGGGCGACAATTTCCAATGTTTCAGGGGATCTTTCTCTCGCTTGAGAAACCGCGCCATCTGCTCGGCGCGGCCGACAGAAAGGAAGATTTTCAACAAGATGACGCCGTCTTCGACCAGCATGCGCTCAAAGGCCGGGGCCTGAACGAAAAACCGATCCCGCTCGGCCTCGTCGCAGAAGCCCATCACGGTTTCGACCCCGGCGCGATTATACCAAGAACGGTCGAACAGAGAGATTTCGCCTGGGGAGGGCAGGTGGGCGACGTAGCGCTGAAAATACCATTGCCCGCGTTCAACGTCGCTGGGTTTTGACAGCGCCACGATCCGCGCGCCGCGCGGGTTGAGGTTCTCGACAATGCGCTTGATCGTCCCGCCCTTGCCGGCGGCGTCCCGGCCCTCGAACAGCACCAACACCCGCGCATCGGTCTCTTTCACCCAGCGCTGGAGCTTTTGCAGCTCAATCTGCAGCGGCGCCATCTCATCCTCATAGGCGCCGCGCTTCATCTCCCGTTCGTACGGATAAGCTGTGGAGAGAACCTCCTTCGCCTTAGCCTTCTCCAAGCGCTTGCGCAGCTCCTTGGGAAAGTCGGACTCATAGAATTTGGAGATCGCGCCGTCGAAAGGGGCAGGGAAAGCGTTCATCGGATATTCTCATCGCCAATGGCGTCAATGTCGAATGGGGTCGATTGATAGACCTCGTTGATCCAGTTCCCGAACAACAGATGGGCGTGGCTGCGCCAACGGTTTTCCGGCGGCTGGGAAGGGTCGTCGCCCGGGTAATAGTTCCGAGGCGCCGCGATCTGCTTTTTGGCGGCGATATCGCGGTCATATTCCTCCTTCAGGGAGGAGGTGTCGTATTCGAAATGGTTGAACATATACAGCGCCCGGCGGCGGGGGTCCTCGATCAGGCACGGGCCGCTTTCCTGTGAGGCCGCCAGCAGGGTCAGCCCGGCGTCAGAGGGCAGCTCGTCGGCGCGCACCTCGGTCCAGCGTGACACCGGCACCAGAAAATCATCTGAGAAGCCGCGCAGATAGGGGGAGGCTGGGAATAGCGTCTTGTGGCGAAAGCAGCCGAACGCCTTTTCCGGCAGTTCATGTTTAGCGACGCCGTGGAAATGGTTCAACATCCCCTGTGCGCCCCAGCAAATCGCGAAGGTGGAGTGAACGTTGGTTTGCGTCCAATCGAAGATTTCGCGCAGCTCGTCCCAATAAGTGACTTCGTCGAACCGCAACAGCTCAATCGGCGCGCCGGTGATGATTAGGCCATCGAAGCGCCTGTTCTTAATTGCCTGATACGGCTGATAAAACGCCTCTAAATGCTGCGCTGGGGTGTGTTTGGACTGATGCTCGGTCATCCGCACCAAGGTGAGGTCGATCTGGAGCGGCGTCGCGCCGATCAGCCGCGCGAACTGCGTCTCAGTGCGAGACTTGTTCGGCATCAGGTTGAGCAGAGCGATTTGGAGCGGGCGAATATCCTGCCGCATCGCCGAACACTCCGACATCACCATCACGCCCTCGCGCTCGAGTTCGACGCGGGCGGGGAGATGTTCGGGGATCCTGATCGGCATGGACGGTCCTTCTAGCAGCCTATCAATCTGAGGACGGCTTCCTCAAATCGGAACCGTTCATCTAAACCTCTCCCGCCGACAGAACAAGTCGAGAGGCGCGGCGCGCCCCTCGACCAAGTCATCACAGCGTTGTGAACAAACAGAGATCAGACGAACGCGAAGTCCGACGCGCTCAGCTCATCCGCGTCGACGCCGATAAAGCGCAGTTGATCGCCGCCGCCAAAATCGACCAGCGCGCCGCGCGCGAAATCGGTGATGGAGAGGTCGTCGAATGACGAAACGCCGTCCACGGACAGAACGACGAAATCCTCCCCCGTGTCGTACCGGATCAGCCGATCCGCGCCGTCGCCGGTTTCGAACTGGAACACATCGTCGCCCTCGCCGCCGATTAGACGGTCGTTGCCAGCCCCGCCATCGAGACGGTCATCGCCCGCGCCGCCGCGCAGGGTGTCGTTCCCCGCATCGCCTGACAGCACGTCAGAGCCGGCGTTGCCGATCAGCAAATCATCACCCTCGCCGCCGCTGAGCACGTCCCAACCGCGAAAGCCGACCAACCGGTCATCGCCTGCGCCGCCGTCAACGATGTCGTCGGAGCGGTTGCCGACGTAATTGTCGTCCTCGATTGAGCCGGTGACCTGCACCACGCTGTTCACGTGAATGGTGGCGACGTCGAAATCATCCTGGGTGAAGTCCGCCGCGTCCGGGTCAATTGAGGCGCCGACGGCGTTGGTTCCGCCGAGGACATTCTGATCGCCGTCGCCAACCGGGTTGCCTTCCGAACCGTTGAAGCCGGGATGGCGTGTGATGACGCCGTTCTCGTCCACACCGGTGTTTGGCGCCGTTTGGTTGAGGAAGGCGGCGTCCAGCTCGGTGTTAACCTCGGTGCCGGCGTCATAAACCCGCTCGCCGTCGATGTCGAAGTTCTGCTCCCCGGCGAAGCGGCCATTCTCATCGAACAGCTCAAATGCGGTTCCCGTGCCTATGAACGCGTCGTTTGAGGGCAGGATCATCGCCATCAGCGACAATTGGGTGTTATTGGCGCCGTCAATCTCCACCACGTCAGAGGCGATCTGGCCTGGGGCGACGACTGGCGGGGTGCCGTCGCCGAAGCCCTGGCCAAACAGAACGCCCGAGACGCCGTTCGGCTGCGCCGCGTCAAACTCAACGTTGATGGAGTCAAAAGCGCCGTCCTCAGCGATTTGCTCCACACCGGCGCTGGCCGCGTCGCCGACATTGAACAAATCGAAACCGGCGTCATGGGCGCCGAACCAAACAGGGGTGGTGAACAAGCCGCCGTTAGCGGTTTGGTTTTGCAGGGCGATCCTGATCTGCGCCATTCTCAGTCTCCTAAATTGCGTCCGTGAACGCGGGCTGTGCTCCACGACAAAGCGGAAACTGCCTGGTAGTTACATCAAATGACATAGAATTTGACGTGATCTATTTGTGATAATTACAGGCGCTCAAATGTAATTCGGTAAATCATTTATAAACATTTCGTCATGAGCTCGTGATTTACTTTGAGAAGAAGGGATCAGCCCCGAACCGGCTGGACAAACGGTCGCCAGGGGGCTAGCCGCAGGCGACGTAGTGTAAGGAGCCCGCCGTTATGGACCGCCGACAGTTTCTCATCGCCGCCCCATTGGCCGCCCCCCTCGCCACCTCTCTGGCGGCCCCGGCGCTGGCGCAGTCGCGGCGTGAGATGGTGATCGTGTCGACATGGCCGCGCGATTATCCCGGCCTTGGGCTGAGTGCGCAGCGCCTAGGGGGGGAGATCGAGGCTCAGACCGGCGGTCGGCTGAAGGTGAGCTACTTCGCCGCCGGTGAGCGGGTCGGCGCGTTTGACGCCTTCGACGCCGTCGCGGCGGGCGACGCCCAGGCCTATATCGGCGCCGAGGGCTATTGGCGCGGCAAACATCCGGGGTTTCCGTTCTTCCAGACCGTGCCGATGGGCCTGACCTGCACCGAAATGGTCGCTTGGGCGGATCATCTCGGCGGTCAGGCGCTGTGGGATGATCTTGCAGCTGAGTATGGCCTGAAAGGCCTGTTCTGCGGCGGCACTGGCGTCTCCATGGGCGGATGGTTCAATAAGGAGATCAACAGCGTCACCGACTTTCAGGGGCTGCGGTTCCGGGTGCCGGGTCTAGCATCGGACGTGTTCTCCCGTCTCGGCGCCTCCCCGGCTTCACTGCCGCCAGGGCAGATCTACGAGAGCCTCGCCTCCGGGGTGGTCGACGGCGCCGAGTGGGTCGGCCCATGGGCGGATTACGCGCTGAAGTTGCATGAAGCGGCACGGTATTATTACGCCCCCGGCCTGCATGAGCCGGGAGGGATGGTCTCAATGGGGATCAACGCCGCGTGGTGGGCGGCGTTGCCTGCGGGGGACAGAGCCGTCATCGAAACTCTCTGCGCCGCTGAAACCACACGGTTACTGGCGGAGTATGACGCCCAGAATGGCGTCTATCTGGATAAGCTGATCACGGAGCATGGCGTCGAGTTGCGCACCTACCCGGAGGAGGTGGCAGGCGCTTTCGCCGAGGCGGCGGCGGAGGTTTATGCTGAGATCTCAGAGCATGACGCCAGGGCTGCCGCGATCTTAGACAGCTTCTTCGCCGCCCGCGAGCGGCTGGGGCGGTGGAAGTCCGTGTCAGAAGCGGCGTATCTACGGCTGAGGGCGGCGGCGCTGGGAGGGTGAACCCGTGTGCTATTCCGCTGCGATCCGCGTCGGTTTTTCTGGCCCATCCCCTGCTGAATCATCCTCCGGCTTAGCCAATTGCGATGTCTCTCGCGCAGGCGCGGCCAGCGCCCGCGCCTTGCGCACTGCCGCTTTGGCTCCGACCAGCACCCCTCGCTTCAGCCACACCCGCGCCGCCAGCGCCGCCGGGGTGGCGATCAGGGTCAGCAAGGTGGAGAAGCCAAGCCCAAACACCACCGCTGTCGCGAGTTGGACCCACCAGAGCGCCGTCGGTGCGCCGACGCTGATCTCGCGGTTCGGAAAGTCGATCGAGGTGGCCAGCATCATCGGCGTCAGTCCGGCGATGGTGGTGATGGTGGTCAGCAGCACGGGCCGCAGGCGGTCCTCCGCCGTGCGGGTGATCGCCTCCAGCCGGGGCATATGGCGGGCGTAATCCTGGAAAGTGTCGATCAGCACGATGTTGTTGTTCACCACAATTCCTGCCAGAGCGACGATGCCGGTGCCAGTCATGATAATTGAGAAGGTCTGGCCGGTGACCATCATGCCGATCAGCACCCCGGCGACCGACATCACGACAGCCGACAGCACCAAAGCTGAATTGTAGAAGCTGTTGAACTGCGCCAGCAAGATGACGAACATCAACCCGAGTGCGCCGATAAAAGCTTGACCGAGGAAGGCCATGCTCTTGGCTTGTTCTTCCTGGTCGCCGACGAAGTTGGCCTCAATGCCGGGCGCCGCCTGAGGCAGCGTCTTCTGGAGCCAGGCCGTCAAAACCTCGATCTTCTCATTGACATTGCCGCCCTCGGCGACATCAGCGCGAACCATGAAAAAGCGATCGCCATCGACACGGGAGATCGAGCCGACGCGGGCCTCCGCGCTGCGGGTGACGAAGTTAGAGAGCGGCGCAAGGCCAGCCTCTGTGCGCAGGCGCAGCTGCTCCAACGTGGAGAGCGTGCGGCTCTCCTCCGGGAACCGCACGCGGATCTCCAACTCGTCGTCGCTGTCGTCGGGACGATAGGCGCCCAGCAGCGCGCCTCGGGTGGCGAGCTGCACCACCGCGCCGATCTGCTCGACATCGGCGCCGAACCGGCCGGCGGCGGCGCGGTCAACCTCATAGCGCCATTCGATTCCTGGTAGCGGGCGGGTGTCGTCAATGTTGATCAAGCCCGGCTCGCCCTCGAACCGTTGTTTTGCAGCAATGGCGGCGGCATTGAGGGCGTCCCAATCCAGGCCGGTCAGCCGCAATTGGATATCCTTCCCCTGCTGCGGGCCTTCCTTCTGGAGGAACAGATCGGCGTAGCCGCCGGGCAAATCAGCCGTGCGCGACTCTATCTCCGCCATCACCTCGTCGCCAGTGAGCGGATCAGGGCGCAGCAACCGCTCACGCCAGTTCGCTAATTCAATCTGGATCTGGCCGACGGCGTCGTCAGGGGCGTCGCCGCCGTCAAGCTGTAAGCCTCCGCTTCCGCTGAAGGCGATAGCGGCGGCGAGGCCGTCGACACCGTCAATACGGCGCTCAACCTCACGGACGAGCTGATCCTGCTGCGATAGAGAGAGGTTGCCCCGAGCGCGGACATAGATGATCGCCCGCTCTGGCTCGGTCTTGACGAAAAACTCCACGCCTTTGCCATAGACGCCGTAGAGCTGGAACGCGCCGATCACCACCGCCACAGTGGCCGCCAAGGCTACGAACGGGCCGATGGGATTGGCGACGATCAGGTCGATGAAGCGGCCGAACAAACTGCGCGGGCGCTTGACGGTATTGGAGTCGTTATCGGAAACCGGCTCAACTTCAATCGCCGCTTGCGGCGCGCCTGCCGCCGCCTCCTTCAGCGCCGGAATGCGCTCGAATCTGCCCTCGGCGGCGGCCTCCTCCGGCGTGAGCATCTTTTTCGCGGCACGGCCGGCGCGGGCCACGACTTTGCCGAACGCCGCCCCCGCCACCGGCAGGTAGATCAACGCCACAAGCAAAGAGGCCGACAGCACGAAGATCAGCGTGATCGGCAGCTTGCTCATGAATTGGCCGGGCATTCCGGGCCAGAGCAGCATCGGCAGGAAGGCGCACAGCGTGGTGGCGGTGGAGGAGATGATCGGCCAGAACATCCGCCGCGCCGCCTCGCCGTACGCGGCGGCGGCGTTGGCGCCCTCCGCCATGCGCTTTTCTGCGAACTCAGCAACTACGATCGCGCCGTCGACCAGCATGCCGACGGCCAGGATCAGGCCGAACATCACCATATTGCTGACGGTCATCCCCATCGCCGCCATCAGCGCAAAGGCCAATAGGAATGAGCAAGGCACCGCCAACCCGACCAATAGCGCGGAGCGCAGCCCCAACGCCGCCAGCACCACGATGATCACCAGCAGGACCGCCGTGAGCACCGAGCTTTCGAGCTGCGTGACCATACTCTGCACGCCCTCGGATTGATCGAGCGTGAAATCGATGGACACCGCCTGCGCTAACGGCGCCGGCCAGCGCGCTTGGGCCGCCGCCACCGTTTGTTTCACAGTGTTGACCGTGTCGATGATGTTCTCACCGATGCGTTTCTTGACTTGAATGGCGATGGTGGGCTCGCCGTTAAAACGGGCGTGGCCTTCCGGGTCTTCGAATGTGCGGCGGATCTCGGCGATGTCGCTCAGCGACACGATGCGGTCGCCGTTGATATCCACGGGCAAGCTGAGCACGTCGCCAGCTGTCTCGAAGTTGCCGGGCACGCGCACGGGAAAGCGCCCGGCGCCCGTATCCAGCTCTCCCGCCGCAACCATGCGGTTGTTCGATTGCACCACCCGCACCAGCCCGGCGGCGGTGATGTCGTAGGCCTCCAGCTTCACTGGGTCGATCAGCACCTCCAGCATCTCGTCACGCTGGCCCGAGAGCGGGGCTTCCATCACAGAGGGGATGTTTTCAATCTCGCGCTGAAGGTCTTTGGCGAGTTGGGTGAGGGTGCGTTCCGGGGCCTGGCCGGAGATCAGCACGATCACTACCGGGAATTGGCTGAGATTGACCTCATTGACGGAGGGCTCCTCGATCTCCGCCGGCATCTCCGCCTTGGCGCGATCGACCCTGTCGCGGGTTTCGGCGATGGCTTCGGCTTTGTTCCACCCGAAATCAAACTCTAGAATGGCAGTAGCGCCGCTCTCCGAGGCGAAGGTCTTCATCTCCTTGACGCCTTCGAGACCGCGCAGCTCGGTCTCTAGCGGCTTGACCAGCAGCCGTTCCGAATCCGCCGCCGACACGCCGGGGAGGGTCACCGAGACGAACAGGATCGGGATGTCGATGTTGGGCGCGCCCTCTTTCGGCAGGCTGGCGTAGGCGACCAGCCCCGCCGCCACCGATAAAGCGATAAACGCCAGGATCATCCGCGCCCGGCTGAGCGCCATATCCACCAAACCGGTCATTCATCAGATCCTTGTTCGCGCCAACAGGCGCTTCACTGGTTGGCCTTCTGCTCGGAAGCCACCGTCACCGCGTCGCCGTCGGTGACATAGTCCTGACCGACCAGGATCACCTCGGCCTGTTCGCCGAGCCCTCCCAGCCAGACGCCGTCCGCGTCATCTTTTAATATCTCGACCGGAGCGAATGCGGCGCGCGCGGCCCCGGACGCGTCGTCGCGCCGCACCAACCGCACACCCAGCCGCCCGGAATCGTCGAGAACCAGGGCGGAGTGCGGCAATTGATGCGCCGAGGCGGCGGCGAGGGGGATCGCGATCTCAACCGTTTGGCCGTCGCGCAGCGTCTCTTTGGGATTGTCGGCGGTCGCCTCGATCCGGAAGGTCCGGGTCTCGGGGTCGGCGGCGCGAGCGACGAAGGAGACCTCGGCGTGAATGATCTCCCCGTTCACCAATTTGGCCGCCGCCGGTTCGCCGACGCGCAGCCCGCTGGTGATCCCCCGCTCCGGCGCGTATCCGACCAGCTTGATCGGGTCGAGCGACAACACGGTGGCGCAGATGTCGCCGGGTTGCAGCAAAGCGCCCAACTCGGCGGTGTCGCTTTCCAACACCCCGGAGAACGGCGCCCGGATCTTGGTGCGTTCGATATCCAGCTTCATTTTCGCCACATCCGCTTCGGCGGTGGCGAGGGCGGCGGCGTCGGCGGCGAGCTGGGTTTGGGCGCGAAACCCCTTTTGCGACAATTGGGCGGACGCCTCACTATCCGCGATCGCCTGCGCCAATTTCGCCTCGGCCTGGGACAGGCGGGGGGCGCGGTCGCCTTGCTCAAGCTCGCATAGGGTGTCTCCGACCTTCACCTTGGCGCCCTTGCGGCGGGGCGGGGAGATCACCAAGCCGTCGGTTTGCGCCCGAATGTCGATCTTGCGCGCCGCTTCCGTCACGCCGCGCAAGGTGAGCATGTCCGGCAGCTCTTTGGCGGAGGACGTTCTCGCCACCACCCGCAACGGCGCCGCCGCCTGCGTCTCCGCAGAGGCGGCCAACTCGCTTGTCGCCTCCTCGGAGGGTTTGAGCGCTTCCTCGGGACCAAGCGAGATCCAGACATAGACGCCTAGGCTCAGCCCCACAGCGAGCGCCAGGGATAGTATCCGCTCTCGGCTCATCAATCCTCGTCCCACTCAATCCAAACGCGCGTGGCGCAGGAGGCGGCTGAAAAAATCCTTCAGAATTCAGGCTTAATCTACTTACGCTCACATCCAGCTTAAAGATCATCGGCGAAGATCATGCAAAATAAGTGGACGGCATGGTCACTGGGGCGCGCCTTTGCTGTGACCTCCCCCCTCTATCAGCCCTGCTTCGCCCGCTCCGGCCTCCGGCGCGGCCTTGGCGTGCAATTGACGGCGCAGACAGGCCGTGGTGCACTCGCGCGACACGGTTTTAGCAGAGAGCGCCGATGTCCACCCAAAGCAGCCTGTCGAAAAAATCCGCCGATCCACAGCCGGGGCCAGAGACCGCAAAGCGCCCGAAGCGAATGACCGCGCCGACGTTTCGCGCCCGCAAGGGCGGCGAGCCGCTGGTGTGCCTCACCTCTTACACCGCCCATGTCGCCCGTCTATGTGACGAGGTGTGCGACATGCTGTTGGTCGGCGACTCGCTGGGCATGGTGATTCACGGCATGCCCAACACCCTCGGCGTGACGCTGGAGCATATGATCATGCACGGCCAGGCGGTGGTGCGCGGTGCGGAGACGGCGCTGGTGGTGGTCGACATGCCGTTCGGCAGTTTCGAG
>JAHQVS010000149.1 GCA_019634215.1 Paracoccaceae bacterium
AAGACACATCATCCCAGACATCGCCGTTCGAGCAGGTGATCCAATCGAGCCAGAGGCCGACCCACCGCCCGGCCTGTGCTGGCGCGGCAGTCGGCGCGGCGGCGCGCCCGGGCGTCGCTTGCGGCGTGCAGGTCGTGGCCACGGTGGACAAACATTCGCGATAGGTCTGCATTTGCGCAGCGCAATCTCCCCCCGCGCCTTCGGCTGGCAGAGCTGCGGCGCCGACGCGGTCGAGACAGGCGGGGGTGAGCAGCCGTCCGCAGCTCTCCTGCGGATTGTCGCACATTCCTTGCGCCTGCACGGAGTCAGCGGCCAGCACAAGGCCGGCGAGTACAACAGCGAGAAGGCGCGTCACGATATTTCACTACAAAATGTTGGTTTTGGCGGCACGCTAATCATAGCGTAAAGGAGGATCAAGAACGCTCAGGTATGCCAGTGAATGCGGTCGCGTCGGGGCGGCAAAGGAGTCGATGAATGTCAGGTGGCTTTGATCGGTCGGTGAAAATCGCGCCATCGATCCTGTCGGCGGATTTCGCCAATTTCGGCGCCGAGTGCCGAGCGGTCGAGAGCCAAGGCGCGGATTGGGTCCATGTCGACGTGATGGACGGGCATTTCGTCCCCAATATCACCTTCGGCCCGCAAATGTGCGCGGCGATCCGCCCGCATATCAAGTCGGTGATGGACGTTCATCTGATGATCGCCCCGGCTGATGCTTATCTGGAGGCGTTCGTGAAATCCGGCGCCGATATCGTCACCGTCCACGCCGAAGCCGGGCCGCATCTCGACCGCTCATTGCAGTTAATCCGGGCGCTGGGGGCGAAGGCCGGGGTGGCGCTGAACCCGTCGACGCCGGAGAGCGTGATCTCTTACGTGATTGATAAGATTGACCTTGTCTGCGTGATGACGGTGAATCCCGGCTTCGGCGGTCAATCCTTTCTCGACAGCCAGCTTGAGAAAATCCGCCGCCTGCGGGCGATGATCGGCGATCGGCCCATCCATATCGAAATCGACGGCGGCGTCACATCCGAGACAGCGCCGCTGGTGGTCGAGGCCGGGGCCGACGTGCTGGTCGCCGGGTCGGCGGTGTTCAAGGGCGGCTCGGTCGAGCGTTCTGAAGTGTATGGGCAGAATATTGCGGCGATCCGGGCAGCCGCAGGCTTACAAGGGGCGGCGGCATGAGCACGGCGGCGGAAACTGCGTTGATATTCGATCTCGACGGCACGCTGATCGACAGCGCGCCGGTGATCATGATGGTGGCCAACCGATTGTTTGAGGAGCTGCGCATCAAACCGCTTGATCTGGCTGAGACCAAGAGCTTTGTCGGCTCTGGCGCGGCGGCGTTGTTGGAACAGTCTCTGGCCTCGCGCGGTGTCGAGACACCCGCCATCGTCGACGCCGCCTTCCCTCGGTTCGAGAAGTTCTACGTCGAATTTAACCCACTGGAAAATAAGCCTTATCCCGGCGTTGAGGCGGCGCTGCGCGCCCTGGTCGCGGAGGGGTTCGCCCTCGGCCTTTGCACCAATAAGCCGACCCCGCCCACCAAGGCGGTGGTCGAGGCGCTGGGCTGGGACGACCTGTTCGGCGCCGTGATCTGCGGCGACACCCTCAAGGTCCGCAAACCCGACCCCGAGCCGCTGCGAACCGCCTTCGCCGAGCTGAAACGCTCAAATCTGATCTTCATCGGCGACAGCGAGATCGACGCTGAGACCGCCCAAGCCGCCGAGGCGCCGCTGTTGTTGTTCACCGAGGGCTACCGCAAATCCCCAGTCGAAGCGCTGCCCCACCGCGCCGCCTTCTCCGATTGGACGGCGTTCCCGGCCCTGGTGTCGGACACCCTGGCGGCGTGACGCCAACCCACCGGGGTCATGCGTAAAACTCATAACCTCGGCGCGCGCCCCTGTCAGCCCGCTGGCCGCCGATGATCCCGATACAGCGCCGCCGCCCATCGCATCGAAGGCCGCTCGGCCCACGCCGCGCAATCGGCCTTAACCTTCGGTGGCGGCGTCACTTCGGCATAGATCGGATGCTCCGGCGGCAGGATCAGCGGCGACATCAGCGCGGCGGCTGAGATGTCGGCGCGGCTGAGGCGGTCGCCGAACAGAAAGCCTCGCCCGCCCGCCAGCAGCCCATCGAGCCAATCCAGCTCCGCCGCGATTTTATCCCTGGACTCAATCCGTTGCTCTGGGCCGAGATCCATGCCCTTAATCATCAGCTTGCGCAGCCCGCCCCACATCGCGCCCAGAAGCAACTTGCGCCACGGCGACAGCCCTTCGGCAAAGATCGGCTTCACCGTGCCGGGATGCTCCACCATCGCCTCGGAGTAGAAATGGCGGCGGGCGTGCACGCCCAGAACCTTGTCGAGCCGCTGCTCCGCCGCCTCGGCGTCGGCGGCGTGGGTTGGGTCCGGCGCCAGGCTGGGGGCGTCCGCCGGCTTATGGCGCTCCGCCCAATCGAGAATGGCTGACGAGCCTTGAACCACCGTCCCGTCCGCCAAGGTCAGGATCGGCAGCGACCCGCGCCGCAGCCCATGCTTCTTGGCGAAGATCTGATGCGGACCAGGCGCTAGAATATTGATTTCATGTGGAATTCTGAGGTGTTCCAGCGCCCAGCGCGCCTTTTCACAATAATGCGAAATCGAGAAAATATGCAGTTCGGCGAGGCCGGCGCCCGCTGGTATGGTCTCTGACATGGGTCACTCCCAAGCTGTCGTGGAGGCTATTTTAGATAGGGCGAGCCCTCGGGAACGGCGGCGCGCGGGCAGGTCACCATCACCTCGCCAAGCAATAGAAATGACAGCGTCTTCCCATGGCGATCGAGCCCCAAGGAACTGTTCACCCCGCCTTGCAGCGCGTCCTCGATCACAAAGTTAAGCCCCTTCAGGCCCGGCGCAAGATACCGCGTCGCCCGTGTCGCCCCCATTGGGGCGAACAGCGCCAGCACCCGCGCCTCATCCACCTGCTCCAGCAGCACCGGCCACCCCGCGTCCCGATAGGCGATGACTGAGATGTTGGCGGTGTTTCCCTTATCCCCGGTCCGGCCATGGGCGACGGCGTGCAGTGGCAGGGTCAGGAGGCCATTTTGGCTCATCTTGCGTCGCCTCCAATCCGATGCAGCCGGATATGGGGCTCAATCCGATCGCGCGGGATTAACGCCGAGACGGTCGCCACCTCCTGCGTCACCTGACGTCGATAGCCGCCACCCCCGGCGGGGCCGGCGCAATACAGGCTGAGCACCTCGTCCGCCACCCGTTCCGCCCCTTCCCGATCCGGCGCCGGGGCGGCGACCCGCAAGCGATATTCGCCGTCCGGCGCGAGGCCGAAGCTAGGGGCGCCGCCCCCGGAGTGAACCGCCCCAGCCCCCAGAATCTCCACCCGCAGCGGCCCGTCCCACCCCAACCTCGCCAGCCGCTCTCGGACCACCGTCCCGGCTAAATCCGCCCGCGCCAGGGCGTTCGGCCCGGCGTAGGACAGCTCGGCTTCCGCCAGCCAGCCATTCTCGACGCACAGGGTCGCCTTCAGCGTCTCCGGCGCCGCCTCACCCCGCACACCCTCGACCCGCACCCGATCCGGCCCCGCCTCGCCCAAGCGGATCTCGCTGACATCAGCCACGCAATCCGGAACCAGATAGCGCGCCGGGTCATGCATCTCATACAAGATCTGCTCGGCGACGGTCGCCCGAGACACCAGCCCTCCAGTCCCTGCGGGCTTGCAAATCACCATCGACCCATCCGCCGAGACCTCCGCGATCGGATATCCAACCCCGGCCAGATCCGGCACATCCTTAAACCCCGGATCGGCGAAATACCCCCCGGTCACCTGCGATCCGCATTCCAGCAGATGGCCGCAAATGGTCCCGGCGGCCAGCCGATCCCACGCCGCCGCTTCCCAGCCAAACTCATACATCAGCGGTCCCAGCGCCAACGCGCTGTCGACCCCGCGCCCGACCAGAACCATGTCAGCCCCCATCGCCAATGCTGCTGCGATCGGGCGGGCGCCGAGGTAAGCGTTGGCGGCGAGGATCTTCCGCCCCGCGACAGCCCCGCCCTCGACAGTCGGGAACGCCTGCAATTCTTCAGGGCTCAGATAGGCGGTCAAATCATCCCCGGTGACGACGCAAACAGTCATATTTGGAATGTTTTGCGCCGCCGCCAGCTCAAGCGCCCGCCGTCCGGCGGCCAGCGGATTGGCCGCCCCGAGATTGCTTACGATCCGCACTCCCAGCCGTTTCGCCTCGGCCAGACAGGGGCGCAGATAGCGCTCCAGATACGGTGAGTAACCCTGTTCCGGGTCCTGCTCGCGCAACCGCTGCGCCGCCGCCAAGGTGCGCTCGGCCAGGGTTTCGAACAGCAGATATTTCGGCCCCGCCCGCCCGGCCATATCGGCCAGGATCGGCCCCGAGGCGTCGAACCGGTCCCCCGCGAATCCGGCGGCGCAGCCGATATGGACGATTTTCTCCATGCGCCTTTCGCCTTCCTTTGCGCTCCAATTGGCGCGACTCCACCCCCCGAAAACCGTGACTCGACCAGGTTAATGCGCACCCCAAACGCGCCACTTCCAGCGCCTGTCGCCTGCCGCCTCCCGCCGCGCGCCTAATCCGCCGTCCAGCCGCCATCCACCATCAGCGCCGTCCCGGTGATCAGCGCCGCCGCGTCGGAGGCCAAAAACACCACCGCCCCCATGATGTCCTCGACCTCCCCGGTCCGGCCCAGCTTGATCTTCTCCTTGATCCAGGCGACCAGCTCCGGCCGCTCAAAGGTCGGCTCGGTCAGCGGGGTGCGGATAAAGGTCGGGCAGATCGTGTTCACCCTGATCCGATGCCGCCCCCACTCGATCGCCATCGCCTTGGTGAATCCCTCGACCCCATGTTTCGAGGCGGCGTACACCGCCCGCTCCGGCCCGCCGACATGGGCCATCTGGCTGGAGATGGTCAGGATCGAGCCGGGCTTGCCGGCGGCGATCAGCCCATTAGCCACGCTCTGCGCCAGGAAATACGCCCCGCGCAGGTTGATCCCCATTACGGCGTCATAATCCCCCGGCGCGGTCTCGGTCGCCGGGGAATGCCGCGCCAGCCCGGCGCTGTTGACCAGGATGTCAAACGGCCCCGCCGCCGACACCGCCGCCCGCGCCGCCTCGATATCAGCGACATCCAACACCATCGCCTCAGCCTTGCCCCCGGCCTGCCGCAACGCCTCCACCGCCGCGCCGACGACATCCCCCCGCCGCGAGGCCACCATCACCTCCGCCCCGGCCTCGGCCAGCGCCGCCGCCGCGCCAAGGCCAATACCGGACGCGCCCCCGGCCACCAACGCGCGGCGGCCGTCAAGGCGGAAGGAGGGGGTGCGGGGCAGGATCATGGCGGGCCTCTGTCTGGCGGTTGCTCTCGGGAATGTCCTTAGCAGACCGGGGCCGCCGTGAAAGCATGTCCTGGAGAGCCCGCCTTGGCATGGCGGGCCGGGCTGCGCTTAACTACATCCCCATTCCGAGAAACCGCCGCCTGCTCTGCGGCGTCAGACGGAGACAAGTGACATGCGCGCCCTTTATCTCGCTGCGGTCCTCGCCGCCCCGACCGCCGGTTCCGCCGCCGCGCAGGAGGCGATGCCGAATTGCCAGAAGCTGGTGCCGCAGCAGTGTCTGCACAACGCCGCAGACGCCAACAGGGTTGGCGCCGGCAGCTTGCCGCTCCCGGACAGCCCCCGGCAGGCCGCCTGCGGCGCCGCCATGACCGAGTATCGCGCCTGCCTCACCTGGGTCGCTGAGAATTGCGCTCACGTCACCCAACGCAACGGGCGATCCTTCTGCCAGCGGGAACAGCCCGCCGTCGCCCCGGCGCCTGCGATCACGCCCCCCGCTCCAGCTCTCCCGGCGGGCGCCTGCCGCGAAGAGCGCCTGCTCGGGCTGGAGTGGACGCAGAAGAAACGCCTGCAGGAAGCCCTGTTCACCCTCGGCTACCGCTTCGGCCAACGGGACGGCGTGTTCGGCCCGCTCACCCGTCAGGCGATCCGCGATTGGCAAACCGCCAACGGCGCCGCCGCCACCGGCTGCCTGACCGAGCCGCAGGTTAACGCGCTCACCCGCCTCCAAACCGCCGCCGAAGATCAAGCCCAGCTTGAGCGTCTCCAACGCCAGAACGCCACCCTCGATCAGTTCCGCCAGCAAAATGAGCAATCCCAGGAAGAGTGGATGCGGCAGCGGCAGGCGGAAAGCCAGGCGTCGTTTGAACAATGGCGCCGCGACGTCGAGCGCCGCCAGCAGGATTGGCGGGCCGAGACCCGCCGCCTGTCGCCAGGGGCGCCGTGGTGAGCCCGCCCCGCCTGTCTGAACGCCTCACCCACGCCCTCACTCACCCCGCGCCCATCTGCGTCAGATACGCCCGGAACGCCTCCCGTTCCACGGGCAGCCCATAGGCCCTGAGGTCACCAGCAACGACCGCCTTCGCCGCCCGATCCGCCGCGCGCCAGATTGCCGCGCTGTCCGCCACGGCCTGGAGCGCCAGCCGCTGAGGCGCCGTCAGCGTCCCGGCTTGGCCAACAACGGGCGCCGCCCCATCCTGAAAGGTCATCGCCAGCAGGAACGCGGCAAGATACTCGCCCCTTACGGTGTCAGCCGCCCGCAGCGCCTCAACCAAACGCGCCAC
>JAHQVS010000150.1 GCA_019634215.1 Paracoccaceae bacterium
CAAGCCCGCGCGCCACTGGCGACGCCGTCGATTGGCTTATAGGCCATCGCTATCGCGCCCGAGGGCTCCAGTCCGATAATCTCTCCCGGAACCTGCCGCCCCGGCGCGATCTCGATCGAAACGCCGTCGCCCACCCGCACCAGCCGACCGAGCCCGATCAGCCGCACCGTGGTCTCGCGCACCTCCGCCACCGAGCCGCCGACGCGGGTTAACGAAACCTCAGCGACCTCCGCCGCCGCTGCGCGAAAATCAAACATTGCGAACGCCTCCTGAATAATCGCCCGTCGCTTGAACCCCTCATTAACCGCGATGGCCTTAAAGATTGGTGGCGAAACCCGAAAACCGTCCTTCAACCGCGCCAAATCTTGCGCGGGCGGCGACGGCCTCGGACGGAGGACTTGGCGATGATGAAAGACCTGTCGATCCTGAACGTTGCTGGCGCGATGGCGCGGCATGCGTCGGCGCGCCATAAGGTGATCGCCGAGAACGTCTCCAACGCAGACACCCCGGGGTATAAGGCGCAAGACCTCGACGGCTTCGACGCCATGAAAGCGGAGCGGCTCTATCAAATCGTTGGCGACCGCGGCGACCGCAGCCTTTCCCTGCTGCGGATGATGCAATCCCACGACATCGAGAACGCCTCCGCCTCGCCCAACGGCAACACCGTGCAGGTTGAGGATCAGATGGCGCGCTCGGCGGACGCCCAGGCCCAGCATGAGACCGCGCTGGCGATTTACCGCAAATCGCTCGATCTGCTGCGCCTCAGCTTCTCATCGCAGCGCTAACAGCCGTTAAATTAGGAGACGGGCCGATGATGAATTTCATGAAAATCCTCTCGACCTCCGCCAGCGGAATGCAGGCGCAATCGGACCGTATGCGGCTGGTCAGCGAGAATGTCGCTAACGCCGACACGCCTGGTTACAGGCGCAAGCTCGCAACCTTCGAAACCGAGACGGAGCGCGGCGACATCGCCCCCCGGGTCAGCCTCGGCAACGTGCAACTCGACAAGTCGCCGCTGAAAAACATTTACGACCCGGAGCACCCGCTGGCGGACGAAACTGGCCGGGTGACGATGTCGAACGTTGAGCTGATTACGGAGCTGGCTGACGCGCGAGAGGCGCGGCGCAGTTATGAGGCTAACCTCAATCTCTTTGATCAAACCCGCCGGATGTACACCGGCGTTCTGGAACTGCTGCGGCGCTAGGCGCCCGGCGAGAACGCGTAAGGAGGACCCGCGATGGAGATCGGTTCACAGGCGGTTCAAAAACTGTACGGCGACGCGCTAAAGGCCGCGCAGCCGAGCCCGTTGGAAGGGCAGGACAGCGACCTGTCAGGCGGCGGCTCCGGCACCTTCAACGACATGATCGCTGACGCCGCCCAGGATACGATAGAAACCCTGGCCCACGGCGAACAGACCGCCCGCGCCGCCATGGCGGGCAAAGCCGACCCGCACTCGGTGGTCGAAGCTCTCGCGGCGACCGAGATGGCCTTGGAGATGGCTGTCACGGTCCGCGACAAGGTGGTCCAGGCCTATCAAGAGATCCTGCGTATGCCGGTCTAACCGCAGCAAGACCAACCAAACAGTTTAGCGCCTTCCCCCCAGCCCATGTTGGGAGAAGGGCTTGAGATTTCGCCCGTCGCGTGCTTGTCGCCGCCGGCGGCGAACCCTGTTGCGCGAGGCGCCGATGAGCAGCGGTCAGATCTACGATATCTTGCGCGAAGCCCTGTGGGCGGCAGTGATGATGTCCACGCCGTTGCTGGCGGCGGCGCTGGTGATTGGTGTCATTATCGGCCTGCTGCAAGCCCTCACCTCGATCCAGGAAATGACGCTCACCTTCGTGCCCAAGCTGGCGGCGATGGGGGTGGTGTACTGGGTCTCCATGTCTTTTATGAGCGAGACGCTGGTCGCACTGTATCGCGATCAGATCATCCCGCTCATCAGCGGGAGCTGACGTCATGCGCGGAATGCAGAAACAGATCGCACGCGCCTTGATGGCCGTCCCCACTCTTGCCGCCCTGAGCCTGACAGCGCTTTGGACCGCCGCGCCGGCGGCGTCAGACGCGCCGGTTGTCTCGCCGCCGCGCGTCGGCTGGGTCAGCCTGTACGCCTCCGCCCCCCAGCCCGAACCGACCACCGCCGCCATGACGGGCGCCGCCGCACTCTGCGACCGCGCCATTGTAGAGGCCGCCGCCCGTCATGGCACGCCGCTGCGCTTGATGCGCGCCGTGGCGCTGGTGGAGAGCGGCAAGAAAGTGACGACCGAGGATGGCTCCCACCGCGTCGCCTGGCCCTGGACCGTCAACATGGAGGGCGCGGGCCACTGGTTCGACAGCCGCGCCGCCGCGCTGCGCTTTGTCCGCGCCGCCCAAGCGCGCGGCGCCCGCTCCTTTGACGTCGGCTGCATGCAGGTCAACCACCTCTGGCACGGTGACAACTTCAACAGCCTGGAGGCGATGTTCCAGCCCGTCGCCAACGCCGACTACGCCGCCCGCTTCCTGCGCGAGCTGATGGATGAAACCGGCGACTGGATGCGCGCCGCCGGCCATTATCACTCCCGCACTCCAAGTCTGGGGCGCGCCTACCGCGACAAGGTTGGGGCCGCCTATAAGATGGTCGACGCCGCGCCGGCCCGCCTTAACGACATCCCGCCGCCGCCACGTAGCTGGGCGCCGAAACCGTTCGGGGCGGCCCCACTCCTCGACGGCCTCGCCGCTTTCCCGGCCCAAGCAAGAAACACCCAAGCCGGCAGCGTTCAAGACCGCAAACCACAGGCCGCCGCAACGCCGACGCGCGGGGCTGTCTCCCTGAGCGCGATCCACAGCGGTAAAGCCGGACTGCTCCGCCCCGCCGCCCCATTGTTCTAGCCGCCGCCCCCAGCGCCAGAGACCCCCCACCATGCCGAGTAACCTGACCATCCACTCGCTTTACCACCCGACCGTGCTGCTGGCGTTGGCGCTGATGACGGTCATCGTGATGATGATCCTTCCGGTGCCGGCGATCCTGCTCGACATCGGCTTCGCGGTTTCCTTCGCGCTGGCGATCCTGATCTTCACCACCACGCTGTTCGTCGAACGCCCGTTGGACTTCTCAGCGTTCCCGACCATTCTTCTGGCGTCCCTGATGCTGCGGCTGTCGCTGAACGTCTCCTCCACCAAACTCATCATCGGCGAGGGCCACACCGGCCCGGACGCCGCCGGCGGGGTCATCCAGGGCTTCGCGCTGTTTATCATGGGCGGGAACATCTTCCTGGGGCTGGTGGTGTTCTGCGTTCTGCTGATCGTCAACTTCATCGTCATCACCAAGGGCGCGGGCCGGATGGCGGAAGTCGGCGCCCGCTTTGCTCTCGACGGCATGCCCGGCAAACAGCTGGCGATCGACAGCGACCTCGCCGCCGGGGCCATCACCCATGAGGAAGCCAAACAGCGCCGTAAGATTGAGCAGGAAGAGACCACCTTCTTCGGCTCGCTCGACGGCGCCTCAAAATTCGTTAAGGGCGACGCCATCGCCGGGTTACTGATCACTCTCCTCAACCTGCTGATGGGCATCGCCATGGGTATGGGCTGGCACGGGCTCGGCTTCGGCGCGGCGATCGAGACCTATGCGATGCTGACCGTGGGCGACGGCCTCGTTAGCCAAATCCCAGCAGTGATCATCTCAATCGCCGCCGCGTTGCTGTTGTCCAAAGGCGGCGTGCTCGGCGCTGCTGATCAGGCGATGATCAAGCAGCTCAGCGCCCATCCGGCGGCGCTGATCACAGTGGGCGTACTGATGGCGCTGTTCGCGCTGGCGCCCGGGCTGCCGTTCCTGCCGTTTATCGCGGGCGCGGGAGCGTTGATCGCGGGTGGCTGGTGGGCGCACACGACTAAGGAGAAAGAAACCCAAGCCGCCAAGCTAGAGGCGGCGGCCGAGGCCAGGGCCGAAGAGCAAAAGCCGACCAACACCCTCGGCGATCTGATTGACGTCGACGAGGTCCATGTCGAATTTGCGCCGGATCTGATCGCCTTGGCGATGGAAGAAAACTCCGGCCTCGCCAGCCGCATCACGAACATGCGCAGGCACATCGCCACTGAATTCGGCTTTATCATGCCGGAGGTGCGCCTGACCGACAACACCATGCTCGAACCTGGCCGCTATGACATCCGTATCCAGGGAGTCAAATGCGCCGGGGACACGCTACGCCCCGGCAAAGTGCTGACTCTGACCAGCGACGACACCCCGCTTGAAATCACCGGGGAAGATGTGAAGGAGCCGGTCTACGGCGCGGCGGCGCGCTGGATTCCGGAGGCCAAGCAAGAGGAAGCGGCGTTGCTCGGTTTGCCGGTGGTCACGCCGGTCGAGGTGGTTGCGACCCACTTGTTAGAGACGGTGCAGCGCCACTTCGCCCGGTTGCTGACCCGCCGCGCGCTGAAGAAGCTGCTCGACGAATTCGTCACCCCGTCCGATCAGGCGCGCGCGGAAGCCAACAAGCAAATCCTGGATGATTTCGTGCCGGATAAAGTCTCGCTCGACCTGCTGCAAGCGGTGCTGCGCCATCTGCTGGATGAACGGGTGCCGGTGCGCAACCTGCCCTTGATCCTGGAGGCGATTGCTGAAGCGCGGCCCAGCCTGTCAGCACCGGAGGCGATCGCCGATTACGTCCGCCAGCGTATCGGGTTTATCCTGGTCTCAAAACTGCTCGATGATTCCGGCTCCCTGCCACTGGTGCAGCTCAACCCGGAATGGGAGACGATTTTCACCCAACACCAGACCAGCGAAGAGCCCAACGCCGACATCGCGCTGCCGCCGACCGAGTTCAACCGGCTGGCGACGGCGGTGCGGGACCGCTTGGCCAGCGCCAGTCAGGATGGACGCTACCCGGCGATCGTCACCACCACCCGCCGCCGCCGGTTCGTGCGTGAGGTGCTGTCGGCGAAAGGCATCTCCAATCCAGTGCTGTCGTTCGAGGAAATCGGCGCCCATGTGCGCCCGACGGTGTTGGGCATGGCCTGAACGGATGGAGGCGCTCTTCAACATCGTTGAATTCGCCGACTCCGCGGTGCTCGCCGCCGGGGCCGTGTTCGTGCGAATCTCGGCGATGTTCTTCTTCATGCCCGGCTTGGGCGAGCAGGTGATCCCGATGCGAGTGCGCCTCGGCGGCGCTCTGGCCTTCGCGGCGATTATCTGGCCGATGACCCTGCCCTCAGCCCCAGAGCTGACAATGACCTTCGACAGCCTCGGCGTGATTTATTTGGCGGAGGCAGTGGTCGGCCTGACGCTCGGCCTATCGCTGCGATTCTTGGTGTTCGCCCTGCAAACCGCCGGCGCGTTGGCCGCGCAGAGCTTATCGCTCAATCAAATGTTCGGCGCCGGCGTCTCACCAGAGCCAGAGCCCACCATCGGCACCATCCTGACCATGGGTGCGATCGTGATTGCGCTGGGCCTCGGCCTGCATGTGAAAGTGGCGGCGTTGCTGGTGGAGAGTTACCAGGTGCTGCCATTCGGCGACTTCCCGGTCGGCGGCGATATGGCCGAATGGTCCAGCGCCCGCGCCAGTCAGGCATTCGGGCTGGCGGTCTCCCTTGCGTTACCGTTCATCATCCTCAGCTTCGTCTACAACCTCGCCCTTGGCGCCATCAACCGCGCCATGCCGCAGCTTATGGTGGCCTTTATCGGCATGCCCGCCATCACCGGCCTCGGCCTCGCCCTGCTCACGGCGACGGTGGGGCTGACCATCACCCTCTGGCAGAACCGCCTGGACGCGGTGCTGGCCGCGCCGCTGGCGCTCAATCCGTAACGGAGGACCGCAATGGCGCAAGGCGGTGGAGCCGACGACGGCCAGGAAAAGACACTAGACCCGACGCCGCAGAAACTGCAGCAGGCGCGGGAGAAAGGCGACGTCCCCCGAAGTCTAGACGCCAACGCCGCAGCGGCCTATCTGGCGCTGCTGGCGGTGTTGCTGATCGGCTCCGAGACCGTCGGTGTCGGCCTGGGCGCGCCTCTGTCTTCTTTTCTCGGCGCCCCGCACCTGATGGCGGAGGCGATGCTCGGCCCCAACGGCGCTGAGTTCAGCGCCCGGATAATGGCCCCGGTGGCGATCGCGGTCGCGCCCTTGCTGTTGGCGCCGATGGGGGCGGTGCTGATCTCATTAATCGCACAACGCGCGATCGTGGTCGCGCCGTCAAAGATCGAGCCCAAAATCTCTCGCATCGACCCGATTTCCAACGCCGGTCAGAAATACGGCCCTTCCGGCCTGATGGAGTTCCTGAAGAACTTCACCAAGATGTCTGCGATCAGCGTGATCCTGATCGTGATCCTGACATACCGCTTCGACGATTACGCCTCGCTCTTGACGGTGCACGCCAAGGCCTTGCCCGGCCTGCTGTTGGAGGAGGCCATGATCCTGATCGGCGCCGCCACTGGCGTCGCGGTGGCCATCGCCCTGCTCGATCTGATGTGGCAGCACTACGACCATCAACGCAAACTGCGGATGTCGTTCCAGGAGATGAAGGAGGAGGCCAAACAGAGCGAAGGCGACCCGCATATGAAACAAACCCGGCAAAAGCGCGGGCGCGAGATCGCCAACAACCGCATGATCCAGGAAGTGCCAAAATCGGATGTGGTGATCGTCAACCCGACCCACTACGCGGTGGCGTTGAAATGGAGTCGCAAGCCCGGCTCGGCCCCAATCTGCGTCGCCAAGGGCGTCGACGAGATCGCCAGACGCATCCGGGAGAAGGCGGTGGAGGGCGATGTGCCGATCCACTCCGACCCGCCCACCGCCCGCGCTCTGCACGCCTCCGTCGATCTGGGCGAAGAGATCGCACCGGAGCATTATCAGGCCGTCGCCGCCGCTATCCGCTTCGCAGACGCCTTGCGCAAACAAATGCGCCGCCGCCCGGACGAGGCTGACGACACATGACCAACCTGAGCAAAACCCTGACCCCGCTGCTCCCCGCCCTCGCCGCCCGCAGGGATCGCGACGCCCAGTCCCTGGCCGAAATCCGCACCCAAATCGCAGATCTCGACGCCGACCGGGCTCGCATCGAGACGTCAATCATCGCCGGAGCGGCGCAGATCGACGCCGCTGACCTGAGCGCCAGGGCGGTATTCGACCAGTGGCGTGAGGCCCAACGCGCCCGGCTCCGCGCCCTGGCGGAGCGCCGCCGCACTCTGGAGGCGGAGGACAACGCCCGGCGAGAGGTGCTGTTGCAATCCAACGGCGAGGTGCGCGCCGCCGAAACCCTGCTCGACCGCGCCGCCGAGCAAGCGCGCGCCGAGGCCGAAACCAAGAGCCGACGCCGCGCCGCTACGCCCGAGCCACGTCCGCGCGACGGCGGCGACACAAAGGCGTCCCCTCAGCTGGATCAGTGCGAGGATAAAATTCCCCAGACGCGAAAAGAGGTTTAAGCTCGCCCCCGGCGCCGCCGAAACAGGATGGCGCTCTGGTTCGCCCGCTTCAACCGGAGACGCCCTCGGATGACGCCCCGCCTTTCACCCCACTCTGTACCCCTGGTCGGCGCGGCGCTCGCCGCATTGCTTTTCACCGCGTCGGCTAGCGCCCAAGAGGTCGATTGCAGCGACGCCGCCGGCTCTTGTGGGAAGCGCATCCCCGCCCCCTGCCTCCAGCGTGTCGGCGCAGCGCCCATCGGGATTAACGACGGCCCCGACCTTAAGGCGCAAGAATGCGGAATCAGTTTTGCCGACTATAATGACTGCCTGACGGAGGTCGTTCTTACCTGCGCCCCAGCCACCGCCGCCGAATTGGCGCCGCGCTCTTCCGCTCCGCCCGATATGATGGCCATGTGGGAGCTGGTGAAAGACAGTGAAGATCCATTCGTGCTCACCAGCTTCGCCGAGGAATATCCAGGCACCCTGCTCGCGACCATAGCTCAACGCCAAGCTGATAAACTTACCCCGAGCGGAACCGTCGGACTCGGCTCCCGCATCGCGCTGCTGATCGGCAATGGCGACTATCAAGCAGCCGGGATGAGCAATCTGCCCAACGCCGTTGACGATCTAAACCGCATCTCCGCAGCGCTGGAGGCGCGTGATTTTCGGGTTTTGAAATACGCCAACGCCGATCGCGCCACCATGATTCAGGCGATAGAGAACTTTGAAAGCACACTCAGCGTGGTCGGCGGCGTCGGGCTGTTCTACTTCACTGGCCTCGCCGCCTGGATCGACGGCGAGGATGTGATGATCCCCGTGGACGGCGCCATTGGCGGCGCTGATCAAGCGATCATCGGCGGGGTGAACCTGACCCGGCTGCGCGGCGATATCCGCGACGTCACCACCTCAAAATTGCCGGACGACGGCATGGCGGTGCTCTACAGCGCCTCCGAGGGGCAATTGGCTCTCGACGGCGCACCAGGCCTCGGCTCCCCCTTCACCCGCGCCTTGCTGACCACCTTGGATGAGGGCGGCGACGCGGAGTTCGCCGAGATGTCGCGCTTGATCCGGCTTGAGGTGAAGCGCTTGGCGCCGGGCGGCGACAGGGGCTTTCAGACCCCCTATCTGGAAGACGACCGAGACCGGGCGTTCTATTTCAACGACCCGCATCAGGACGCCGGAATCGGCGTTCTGCGCCTCATCCTGTTCGACAGCGCCCGTAGCAATCCATTCGCCGACAGCGCCTTCAAAGATTGAAACATTTATCACGGCAGGGCCACGTTGCTTCACGGCTACGTCGTGCCAGCCGTGTGGCGCTTGCGTAGCGGGCGTGTGTCTCCAATGTCTGACGAAGCAATCAAGAACGCCGTTCAAAAATACGGAGACCACGATGAGCGCCGCTTCTCTTCTCGCCGACGCCGGACCAACCTCCCCTACCGCCAACCCCGCCCGCACCCTCGGCGCCATGCTGCTCGCGGGCGTCATCGGGCTGATCGCGTGGGAACTGTGGATACGCTACGGCGCGCCCGTCACCACCGGCAAATTTCCACTGAACGGCCCGGTCGGCCTGGCGCAGCAGAGCCTCAACGCTTTGTTCGGCATCAATCAATTCACTGCCGAGGCTCCGCTGCTTGGGCTGTTGACCGCCCGCCAGATCGCCGAGACCGCACACTATCTCACCGCCTTCGTCGGTTATCCGCTCGGATATCTCTGGATCGCCAGCCCCATCGCGCGGACCGTCACGCCCGGCGTGCCAGCTGATCTGCGATGGCCGCTAGCCGGCCTCGCCTATGGCTTCGGGCTCTTCGTGTTCGCTGGATATGGGATGTGGACGCTTCTGCTCGGAAACACGCCATTCTTCGGATGGTCGGGGCTCGCCTACGGCTCGATGATCGGCCATATGCTGCTGGGATTGGGGATCGCTGCCGGCGCCCGATTGCGTGGCTGCGGCTGACAACTCCGCCAAATGCGATTGTGAGCCGCCATCAAACACGCGCCCTTCCTCTTTCGCGCCGGACCCGCGTAGGTTCCGGCGCAATCTCGTTTGTGTAGAACCGGAGCCGCCATGTTCGACCAACCCGTCTCCTCCGCGCCAACCGGCGCCGACGTCGCCGCCGCCAAACTCGCCGCCGCGGGCTGCAAGCGCGCCTTTGGGGTGCCCGGCGGCGAGGTGTTGGCTCTGATCGAGGGGCTGCGGGCGGCGGGGATCGCATTCCATCTCACCAAACATGAGAACGCCGCCGGGTTTATGGCCGAGGGCGGCTGGCACGCTGATTGTGAGGGCTCGGGCCACGCCGCGCCCGGCTTGCTGGTGGCGACGGTCGGCCCAGGCGTCGCCAACGCCGTCAATGTGGTGGCGAACGCAATGCAGGACCGCGTGCCGATGCTGTTCCTCACCGGCTGCGTCGACGCCTGGGAGGCGCACAGCTACACCCATCAGGTGTTCGACCATCAGGCAATGCTGCGCCCGGTGGTGAAGGCGAGCTTCCGCGCCGAGGCTGGATCGGTCGGGGTAGTGGTGGAGAAGGCGCTGGCGATCGCCGCCGCCGGACAGCCGGGTCCGGTGCATGTCGACCTGCCGATCAGCGCCCTGGAGGGGGCGGCGATCGGGGATGATCTGGCTGCGCTGACCGAACGCCTGCCGCCCGCCCCGGCGTTGGGCGCGCCCGCCGGCGAGGCGCTGACGGCGGCGCGGGCGCTGCTGTCCGGGGCGGAACGGCCGTTGGTGATCGCCGGAGTCGACGCGGTGAATGAGGGCGCGGGCGAGGCGGTGGCGCGGTTCTGCCGCCAGCTCGGCGCCCCGCTGGTGACATCCTATAAGGGCAAGGGCCTGCTGGACGAAGCCGATCCGTTGGCGCTGGGCGGGGCGGGTCTGTCGCCTAAAGCTGACACGGCGCTGGCGCCACTGCTGGCGGCAGCTGATCTGATCCTGCTCGCCGGGTATGATCCGATCGAGATGCGCAAGGGTTGGCGCCGCCCCTGGCCGACGGCGACACCGGTGATCGAAATCGCGCCGGTGCTGCGCGACCACGGCATGCACACAGCCCCGCGCGTCAGCTTTCAGACCGCCCTGCCCGGTACGCTCGACGCCCTCGCTGACAATCTGCCGTCGAAAGCACGCTGGAGCGACAGCGCTCCCACCCACATCCGCGCCAAGCTAAGAGAGACATTCTCACCCGAGCCAGACTGGGGCCCGGCCCGCGCCTTCCACACCTTACGCGACGTGTTGCCTCCAGAGACGGTCGCCACCGCTGACAGCGGCGCACATCGCATCCTGCTCAGCCAGATCTGGCGCTGCCCGTCACCGCGCGGGCTGCTGCAATCCTCCGCGCTCTGCACCATGGGCTGCGCCGTGCCGCTGGCGATGGGGCATGCTCTCGCCCGCCCCGACGTTCCGGCAGTGGCATTCGTCGGCGACGCCGGGTTGGAGATGGGGCTGGGTGAGCTGGCCACCGCGCGCGACTTGAAGCTGCCGGTACTGATCGTGACGCTGGTGGATGAGAGCTTGGCGTTGATCGAAATGAAGCAGCGCGCGGGGCAACGCCCCAATGTCGGCGTCGACTTCCCCGGCTCAAACTTCCCCGCCATCGCAGAGGCAATGGGTGGGGTCGGGGTCTGGATCGACGATGAGACGAGCCTGCGCGCAGAGGCTGCCAAGGCGACAGGGCGGGAGACCTTCACCCTGCTCGCCGTCCGCATTGGCCGCCGCGCGTATGATGGGAAGTTCTAGTAAGACGTAAGAGAGAGCGGACCACAGTCATCAACACGGTCTGCTCCTGCCCTGAACTTGGGCAAATGTGGCAAACAAGAAACGAAAAGACAGGCCATTTCAGTGCTAAGAATTCAACCAATTACACTTTCAGCCATGTGAATGCGGCAAAATCGCACAAACATGTACGCGACCGCAGGTTGTTTTTATCCAAAATATCAATTCACTATGTAAATCCAAAATACACCCATCAATCATTCTAGATTTGCCTACAGCCAGACGTCATACAAGTGTAATAATTATTTTTGATTAAATGTTCGACCTATACGAAATTTTGTTTATTATTCTATTTAGGGTGGCGTTATCGCTCTCTCCTTACATGCTGCTCGCCACCTCAAGCTTCTGGCGGATGAGTTTACATCCGCCAGAAGCATATTATCGATGAAAACCCAACAGTTTCAGCTTCATTCAGCCGCCAACTTGGCGGAGCGGCGCGCCTCTAAGATGTTCTGGGCGCCATCATAACCCTTCTGGTAGGTGACGCTGAGGCTGCCGCCCATCGCGATCCATTGTGCTTCCGGCTGCCGGGCGGCGATCGCCGGGTCGACCTCGACCTCATCAAAGCCGCAAGCGCGGGCGTAGGCGTACTGATCCGCAACCAGTTTACCCGAGGCACGCAACACTCCTCGATACCCCCGCGCCCGCAACCGCCGCGCGAGGCTGAAACCGCGCCCGTCGGCGAAGCTGGGAAACGCCACTGAGATCAACGCCACCTGATCAAGGTAGGGGTCCAACAGCGCCAGATCGGCGTCATTGGGCACATCGACGCCGATGGCTTCGGCTGACACCGCCAGTTGGCCCCAAAGCGCCTCCAACTTGGCCAGAGGCGTGATCACACGGCCAACGATCGGCGCCTCCACCTCAACGCGGCTCCACTGGTCTTGCTGAAATCCGCCATCACGCATGATCGGCATTATTGCTCTCCTCGCTGAATTGGCTTGGGCTGAAACATCCTTCACGCCCCATCCATGGGCGCCGCTTTCTCGCGCGGCGTCCGGATAATGCGGCCATTGTCGACATGGATGCCGCACTCGATCTTCTCCCGCCCGCGCCACCGCCCAGCGCGCGGGTCCTCGCCCGGCTTCACCGGGGTGGTGCAGGGCGCGCAGCCGATTGAGGGATAGCCGCTGGCGACCAAAGGGTGCGGCGGCAGGTCATTGGCGGTCATGTAAGTCGCCACATCTTGAGCCGACCAATCGGCCAGGGGGTTCAACTTCACCCGTCCGGCGGCGTCGCTCTCAAACAGGTCGAGATCGCTGCGGGTGCTGGACTGGCCGCGCTTGCGGCCAGTGATCCAGGCGTCAAATTGGCCGAGAGCGTGTTGCAAGGGTCGAGTCTTGCGTAAAGCGCAACAGGCGTCGGGGTCATTTCGGTGCAACAAACCGCCGCTGTCTTGAGTCGAGACTTCATCCATATCGGCGCTAATCAATCGCAGATCGGTCAGGCCAAAGCGGGCCGCTAACGCTTGCTGATAGCTCAGGGTCTCTGGGAACAGCATCCCTGTCTCCAGGAACAGCACCGGCGTCGTGGGATCAATTTTAGCGACCATATGCAGCAGCGCCGCCGACTCCGCTCCGAAGGATGACACCAGCGCGATACGTCCGCGAAAATCCCAACGGATCGCCGCTCCTAACACCTCTTGCGCCGCATCTTCCTGATAGAGACGGCTGAGCACTCCGGCCTGGGCCGGAGTGCTCAGGGAGGAGAACGGCGCGCAAACGCCAGCGAAATCAAGCGGCATCGCGCGCCTCCGGGTACAACGCTGATTTGAACGGCGCCTGACCGATCCGGCGATAGGCCTCCAGGAAGGTCTCGTCCTGGGTCTCGCGCAGGTCGAGATAGGCCGCAACCAGCCGCTCCATCGCCGGGCCAACTTCTTCAGCGTCGAGACCACGTCCCGCCCGCTCTCCGATCGCCGCCGTTTCGGTCGCGTCGCCGCCGAGGGTGATCTGGTAGTTCTCCTTGCCCGCCTTATCCAAACCAAGGATACCGATGTGACCGACATGATGGTGGCCGCAGGCGTTGATGCAGCCGGAGATCTTGATCTTCAGCTCGCCGATCTTGCGTTGCAGCGCCGGGGAGGCGAAGCGGCGGGAGATGTCTTGCGCGACCGGGATCGACCGGGCGGTGGCCAGGGCGCAGTAATCCAGTCCCGGGCAGGCGATGATGTCGGAGATCAGACCGGAATTGGCTGTGGCCAGGTCGGCCTTCGCCAAAGCGGCGTAGATCGCCGGTAGATCATCTCGGCGGACATGCGGCAGCACCAGGTTCTGCTCATGGCTAACGCGGATTTCGTCATGGCTGTAGCGCTCTGCCAGATCCGCGACCAGCCGCATCTGTTCAGCGCTGGCGTCGCCCGGTGCGCCACCAATCGGCTTGAGCGAAATGGTGACGATGGCGTGGCTGGCGTCATGATGCTCGGCGAGGTTCACCGCCATCCAGGCGTCGAAATCCGGGTCAGTGCTACGGGCTGCGGCAAGCGCAGCCTCGCGCACTGGGCGGCTGTCGAGCTTGGGCGCGGCGAAGTAGCTTTCGATGCGCGCGACTTCCGCCGGGTCGGCGGCGACAGCAGGGCCATCCATCGCGGCAAACTCTTCTTCGACGCGGGCGCGGACTTCTTGGAGGCTCTCCTCATGCACCAGGATCTTAATGCGCGCCTTGTACTTGTTGTCTCGCCTACCATAAAGGTTGTAGACGCGCATGATGGCTTCGAGATAGGGCAGCAAGTCCGCCTTTGGCAGGAACTCGCGGATCACTTTACCTACCATCGGAGTGCGGCCCATGCCGCCGCCGACAATCACCTCATAGCCCGGCGCGCCAGAGGCGTCTCTGATCATACGCAGGCCGATATCATGCGCCTTGGTGACCGCGCGGTCGTTCGGCGAGCCGGTGACGGCGATCTTGAATTTGCGCGGTAGGAAGGCGAATTCCGGATGCGCCGTCGACCATTGCCGCAGCAGCTCCGCGGTCGGACGCGGGTCCTCGATCTCATCGGCGGCGGCGCCCGCGAAGTGGTCGGCAGTGACATTGCGGATGCAGTTGCCGCTGGTCTGGATCGCATGCATTTCGACATCGGCGAGCGCGTCAAGGATGTCGGCGACATCCGGCAACTTCGGCCAGTTATACTGGATATTCTGCCGGGTGGTGAAGTGACCGTAGCCCTTGTCCCACTTCTCGGCGATCACCGCCAGTTGCCGCATCTGCTTGCCGTTGAGCGTGCCATAGGGGATGGCGACGCGCAGCATATAGGCGTGCAGCTGCAAATAGAGGCCGTTTTGCAAACGCAGCGGCTTAAACTCGTCCTCGGTCAGGGAGCCATTGATGCGGCGGTCCACCTGGGCGCGGAACTGCTTCACGCGCTCGCGCACGAATTGGGCGTCGAATTCGTCATAGCGGTACATTACGCAGCTCCTTCGGCTTGTTTACCGAGATCGGTTCGATTGGACGGGCCGAGGGTACGGATCGCCTCGCGATAATGCGCGGGAGCGGGCCGCCCGTCGGCGCCGATAGCGGAGTCGGCCAGATAGGGGCCGACGATCTTGCCGGGCTGTTCTGTGGCGGCGGCCAGCAAGGCGGTGGCGGCCTCCTCATTCCCGGCGACGGCGGCGTCGCCATGTTCGCGCGACCAGCCATGAGCAGCGGTTAGGTACACCACGTCACCATCGAACAGATCATTGGCGGTGACGACTTGCGGTGTAAAAGGCTTTGGCATCACAGGCCTCCGATAGCGTCGCTGACGCTCCACAACGGGATTTGGGACTGGGTCTGAGGCTCCACCTCCTCGGCGGCGTCGAGCGCGTCGCGGGGGCTGAGGCCGAGGAATAGGATCGCCGGCCCCCTGATCCCGGCTTCGGCCAGCGCTTCCGGCAGACGGTGGAGTGGGGCTGAAACGATCTTCTGTTCTGGGCGGGAGACGTTCTCGATCGCCGTCATCGGCGTGTCGGCGTCAGCGCCGTGCATCAACAACCGGCCACGCAGAAAGTTGGCGGCGCGGACGCCCATATAGATCGCGGCGGTCGCGCCAGGGGCGCTGAGGCCACGCCAGTCCTGCTCAGCGAAACCGTTGACGTCGTGGCCGGTGAGCAGCCGGATGGCGCCGTTGCGGCCACGTTTGGTCATCGAGGTCTTGATCGCGGCGGCGGCCGCCGCAGCCGAGGTGACGCCGGGGATGATGTCAAAGGTGATTCCGGCGGCGTCAAGCGCGTCCATCTCTTCATCCAGGCGGCCAAACACACCCGGATCACCAGACTTCAAACGGGCGACATGCGCTCCTTGCGATGCGTGCTTGACCAGCAGCGCGTCGATGTCCGCTTGCTTCCAGGATTTGCCGTAAGGGGTCTTGCCAACCTCGATCAACAGCGCCTCGCGCCGCGCCAGCTCCAACACCTTGGACGAGACCAGGCGGTCATAGACCACTACGTCAGCCTCATGCAGCAGGCGGCGGGCCTTGAGGGTCAACAACTCCGGGTCCCCTGGCCCGGCGCCGATCAGCGCGACGCATCCCGGTTTTTCGGTCTCAGCATCAACCAAGGCATCGGCCAGCATGGTTTCGAGCACATCGCGAACTGCGCTCTCTCCGCCCTCCGTCAAAGCGCGGGGGCCTGCCTCGTCGTAATAGCGCGCCCAGAAGACGCGGCGTCCTCGTCCCATCGGCAGCGCCTCGACCTCGGGTCGGAAGCTTTGGCCGATGCGGGCCAACACGCCCAGATCGGGGCTGAGGCTTTCCTCGACTTCGCGCTTGATCCGGCGCGCCAAAACTGGGGCGGCGCCTTCGGTGCCGATCGCGACTGTCACTGGATCACGGTCGACAAAGGCGGGGGTGATGAATTGGCTATCTTCGAGATTGTCGACGATATTGGCGAGAGCGCCGCAGCGCCTCGCCATGGCGGCGACGCGGGCATCCTCCTCAGTGTCGTCATTGGCGGCGTAGAGCATGGCGGCGCAAATAGCGTCGCCCTCCGTCAACGGGCGGGGGAATAGCGCCGGGCGCCCGGCGTCGGCCCAAGCCATGACCTGCGCTTCTGGCGCAGCGCCATACACGACAATCCGCGCTTCGGTCTTGAACAACAGCCGCAGCTTGGCGACGGCGGTCTCGCCAGCGCCGGATACGATCACGCGGCGTCCGCGAAGATCCAGAAAAATCGGGAAATGGCGCATCCGCGCGTCTCCTCGCTGATCGCCGGCGCGAAAAACATGCAACTGCCGGTGATCATCAGATAGGGCGCTTCTTCAGTGTTATTCAATCCAATTTTCAAATGTAAATTGTGCAATTTATATAATAACATATTTCATATGTATAAATTATTTTTATCATCCCTTGTTTCAGAAATTTCTGAAATATATGAACTCCAGCACGCGCCGAACGGAGACAGGCTTATGGATTTGCCGCCAATCACTCAGAGCTTTGTGTCTCACTTCGGTGAGATGGGCGCCCGTTGGGGTGTGAACCGTACTGTGGGGCAGATCTATGCGGTGCTGTTTCTGTCGCCTGACCCGCTCTGCGCCGATGATTTGGTCGACCGGCTTGGAGTGTCTCGCTCCAATGTGTCGATGAGTCTGCGGGAATTGCAGGCTTGGCGGCTGGTGCGGACGGTGCGCTTCCCGGATGACCGGCGGGATTTCTTCGAAACCCCAGATGATCTGTGGAAAATCGTTCGCACCCTCGCCGAGGAGCGCAAGAAGCGCGAGATCGACCCCACCGCCTCCCGCTTGCGGGAGCTGATGATGGAGGCGCCACAGAGTGATCATGACCGTCACGCCCAAAAACGCATTGGTGAGACGCTGGAGCTGATCGAGCTGCTGACCCGTTGGTACGACGATATCAACAAGCTGGAGACCGACCGGCTGCTGATGCTGCTGGCGCTCGGCGCGAAAGTAACCAGTGCGCTTGACCTCAAGGACCGCCTGCTCGGCAGCGCCGCGCGCAAAACTCTGACGGAGCCGGCGCCGGAGCATGACAGTGAGGGAGATCCCAAATGACCGCGTTTATGCTGGATGCCCTGACGCTGGCGCGAATCCAATTCGCCGCCAACATCTCATTCCACATCCTATTCCCGACCATCACCATCGCGCTCGGCTGGGTGCTACTGTTCTTCAAGCTGCGCTTCAACGCCAGCGGGGATACCCGGTGGATGGACGCCTATCATTTCTGGGTGAAGATCTTTGCGCTGTCCTTCGCGATGGGCGTGGTCTCGGGCATCACCATGAGCTTTCAGTTCGGCACCAATTGGCCGGGCTTTATGGAGACGGTCGGCAATATCGCTGGGCCGCTGCTGGCCTATGAGGTGTTGACGGCGTTCTTCCTGGAGGCGGCGTTTATCGGGGTGATGCTGTTCGGCTTCCGCAGGGTGTCGAATCGTCTGCACACACTGGCGACCTTCCTGGTGGCCTTTGGCACCACACTGTCGGCGTTCTGGATTCTGGTGCTGAATTCCTGGATGCACACGCCGGTCGGGTTTGAAATGCGGGACGGCGTCGCTCATGCCACGGATTGGCTGACGATCGTGTTTAACCCGTCTCTGCCCTATCGGCTGACGCATATGCTGTTGGCGTCCGGGCTGACGGTGGCGTTTCTGCTCGCCGGGCTGTCCGCCTTCCGTTGGCTGCGTGGCGATCGCGGTGGCGAGGTGAAGGCGACGTTGCAAACCGGGGTGTTTCTGGCGGCGGCGTTGATTCCGGCGCAAATCCTGACAGGCGATATGCACGGTTTGAACACCCTAGAGCATCAGCCGGCCAAGGTCGCGGCGATGGAAGGCAATTGGGAGACCGGGCCTAACACGCCCTTGTTGTTGTTCGCATGGCCAAATGAGGAGACCCGCTCGAATGATTTCGAGATCGGCGTGCCGGACGGCGCCAGTTGGATTTTGAAGCACTCCGCCGACGGGGTGGTGCCGGGGCTGAATGATTTCGTCGCCGAGGACGGGACGGTGCAACATCCGCCGGTGGCGCCGGTGTTCTTCGGCTTCCGGGTGATGGTCGGGATTGGAATGTTGATGCTGGCCGCGAGTTGGGCGGCGTCATGGCTGATATGGCAGCGTGGATTGGTCGGCGGGTTCGACGGCGCCTTGATCGGGCGGCCACTGCTGTGGTTGCTGACGGCGATGAGCTTCTCGGGCTGGATCGCGACCTTGGCCGGATGGTACGTCACCGAAATTGGTCGCCAGCCCTGGCTGGTGACTGGGGTGCTGAGCACTGCCGAGGCGGTGTCAGCCACCCCCGCGCCGCTGATCGGGCTGTCGCTGACAATGTATCTGACGGTCTACGCCGCGTTGTTAGCGGCCTATATCGCTGTCGTGTTCCACCTGGCGGATAAGGCGGCGAAGGGCGAAGCCCCGACGCTGCCGATCGCTGGAGCGCCCGCCACCATCCCGCCGAAATACCGTCCGCAGCAGATCAACCCGAGGCTACCGACATGAGCGCGTCAGAACTGCTGCCGCTGGTGTTCGCCGGACTGATGGGGCTGTCGATCCTGATCTACGTCGCGCTCGACGGGTATGATCTGGGGGTCGGTATGCTGCTGCCGCTCGGCGAGGGCGCTGAGAAGGACCGGATGGTCGCTTCCATCGGCCCATTCTGGGACGCGAATGAGACCTGGCTGGTGTTGGCGGTCGGGCTGCTTTTGGTCGCATTCCCCGTTGCGCATGGGATGATCTTGACCGCGCTGTATCTGCCAGTGGCGCTGATGTTGCTTGGGCTCATTCTGCGCGGGGTCTCGTTTGAGTTCCGGATGAAGGTCGCGCCGAGTAATAAACGCGCTTGGAACCGTGCATTCTTCGCCGGCAGTTTGCTGACGGCGTTGAGCCAGGGCTACATGCTCGGCGTCTATATCATGGGGCTACGGAGCGATTGGGAGACGGTGCTGTTCGGCGTATTGACCGCGCTGTGCGTCGCCGCCGGATATGCGATGATCGGCGCGTCATGGCTGATCTTGAAGACCGACGGTGATTTGCAGCGGCGCGCCGTGCATTGGATGCGGACGGCTTTGGGGCCGGTGGCTGTGGGCATGGCGGCGATCTCGATCGCCTCGCCGTTGGCGTCGGAAAGGATCTATGAGAAATGGTTCAGCGTGCCAGAA